>DATMVU010000102.1:0-4229 GCA_035562875.1 Actinoplanes sp.
TCCCAATACGCGCGAGTGGTCCTGAACCGCCATGTCATCGCAGCCACGCTGTCTTTGGACGTACCGTCGAGATCCACCAAGACCGCTCATCGGGCCAATTCGCCAGAGTTGCCCGTAATCGAACACCCCCGGCCAAGGCCTAGTTAGATGGGCCTATGAAGATCACGGTCATCGGCGGTAACAGCGGGACGGGCGCACAGGTCGTCCGGCTCGCAGCCCAGGTGGGTCATCAGGTCACCTGCCTGTCGCGCAGCGGATTCTCCGCGGCGCCCGAGGGCGTCCATGACGTCCGTGGCGACGCCCTGGACGACGAGGTGGTCCGTGCGGCCGTGGCCGGGGCCGACGCGGTGGTGGTCACCGTCGGCGGGACGAGCGGGTCGGGCCGGCACCGGACGCAGGTGACGAGCGCAGTGATCGCGGCGATGCAGTCGGCCGGCGTCCGGCGACTGATCGTCCAGTCGTCCCTGGGGGTGGGCGACTCGATGGAACTGATGCCGGCCCCGGCCCGGCTGCTGGCCCGCACGGTGGGGCCCTGACCCCGAGTCTTGGACACGTGGAATCCAGCGGTTGCTGGAGGAAGCGAGATGATCAGGATCATGGCCAGGAAGAACTATTCCGATGAGTTCCGCCGGCAGGCCGTCGACTTGTACGAGTCCACTCCCGATGCCACGTTGCGGGGCATCGCCGCTGATCTGGGGGTGTCCCGGGGAACGTTGGCGGACTGGGTGAAGACGTTCGGGATAGGCTCGACCGCCCCGCCGCCCGAACACTCCTCCAGCGGCGCGAAGCCGGCCGGCGCCGAGACCGCGGCGGTGCGGATCGCCCGGTTGGAGGCGGAGAACGCCCGGCTACGGGCCGACAAGGTCAAGGTCGAGACCGAGCGGGACATCCTGCGGAAAGCGGCCAAGTATTTCGCTGGGGAGACGAACTGGTGAACCGCTTCCAGTTCGTCGCCGACCACCAGCACGCCTTCGAGGTGAAGCGGTTGTGTCAGGCTGTGGAGGTCTCCCGGTCGTCGTTCTACGCCTGGTGCGCCGCCGCACCGGCCCGGGCCGAACGGGCCGTGGCCGATGCCGAGCTCGCCGACCGGATCCGGACCGTCCAAGACCCGAAGACCGGCGGGGATCGGGCCTACGGGGCGCCGCGGGTGACCGCCGAACTCAACGACGGCGTCCCGGAGGGCGAGCGGGTGAACCACAAGCGGGTCGCCCGGGTGATGCGCAGCCATCAGCTGGCCGGGATCCGGCTGCGGCGTCGGGTCCGGACCACGCTGCCCGAGCCGGCCGACCAGAGGTATCCCGACCTGCTCGAGCGGGACTTCACCGCCGAGCGACCCAACACCACCTACGTCGGTGACATCACTTACCTGCCGCTGCCCGAGGGCCGCAACCTGTACCTGGCCACCGTGATCGACTGCTTCTCCCGGAAACTCGCCGGCTGGGCGATCGCCGACCACATGCGCACCGAGCTCGTCGAAGACGCCCTCAAAGCCGCCCGCCGTGACCGGGGCAGCCTCCAAGGTGCGGTGTTCCACAGCGATCACGGGTCGGTCTACACCTCGGCTGATTACCACAAACTGTGCAGCCAGCTCGGCGTCACCCAATCCATGGGAGCCGTCGGCACCAGCGCCGACAACGCCCTGGCCGAGTCGTTCAACGCCACCCTGAAACGTGAACTCCTCGCCGGCGCCGCCACCTTCACCGACGAGGCCAGCTGCCGGCGCACCGTGTTCCGCTGGGCCACCCGCTACAACACCCGCCGACGCCACTCCTGGTGCGGCCACCAGTCCCCGTCCACCTACGAGGCCCACCGGGCCGCTACGCTGCCAACCGCAGCGTAATCAACCAACACCGTGTCCACGATTCGGGGCGAAGGCCCTCAGGCCCTTGGCCGTCAGCGACAACACCATCGCATCCACCCCCGACAGGCGGCGTTGCCGTTTGCGGACCACCAACGGCTCGAACGAGCCATCCCGGTCCCGAGGCACCTCGATGGTCACCGGGCCCAGCTCGGTATGAACCGTCTTGGCCCTGGTCCCGTTCCGCTCGTTGGGCTGCTCAACGCCGGCCTTCGAGCTCCGGTCGCCGTGCTCGTAGCCCAAATGCTCGTCCAGCTCGGCCTCCAACGCGGTCTCCAACACCTGCTTGGTCAACGCGGCCAGCGGGCTTCCCGGCCCAACCAGCGACACCCCCTCAGCCCGGGCCTGAGCGATCAACTGGTCGGCCACCGAACCCGGCGCCGCCTTCCTTGGATTAGTCACATCGGTCATCGTGTCGGTCACGAGAACCTGCCTTCCTCACCAGGCTTCCACCCGGCGTGTCGGGCCAGACCCACCCACCGTTTATCCGACAGTCCCCCTCCCGGCGGCAAAGCCGGAGTCGGCGCTCAGCGCTCCCGACCACGACCCATGCGCGCATCCGCGCCGGAGACTGGCCATCGGCTTCTCCACCAGCACGTGCTGTCCGGCCCCGAGGGCAGCGCAGGTGGTCTCCCAGTGGTTGGTGCTCCCTCCTCCGGTCCTGTCGCGCCCCACTCGGTTCCAGCCAGTGATTGTTGACCGTGCCAGCGAACGTTCCCTGGGAGGAGTAACAATCGCTGGCGCGAACCGAGGCTGAGAGCGGAGAACTCCTGGAGGCCCCCTGTCACGCTGGGTCATGCTCCTCACCGGCCGGTGGGCCGACCTGCCTTTCGAGGAGATCTGCCGGCTGGCCTCCGATCCACGTGCTCGAGATAGCCCGCTCGGGCAACCACCTGGATGTCTGGGCCGCCATGGAAGATGCTGACTACCTGGCCGCCAAGAAGGCGCCCCTGATCAAGTAGGCGACAAGGTCTTCGCGATCAGCAACCACCTCACCGGCCAGAGTGCCTGCTACGACCCGATCGACTCCCGGCACCAGTGCATCGTCTCGGCCCGCACGTGGGAGGACGGCGATCCCGAAGGCCTCGGTTCCGGCGGGCCCGCCGACCGACGGATCAGCCCAGCAAGCGATCGATCCGGTCCAGCACCCAGGTCGGAGCGGCCTCTGCGGGCAGCGCGGCGACAGTCTCCGGGGTCGCCTCGCCGGTGAGCACCACGGCCGAGTCGACGCCGGCCGCGATCGCCATGGCGATGTCTGTGGCGACCCGATCCCCGACCATCACGACCTGGTCGAGCCCCACGTCGAGCCCGGACAGGGCGGCCTGCAGCATCGCCGGGTCGGGCTTGCCGAAGGTGTGGCGGCACTTCGTGCCGGTGCAGGTCTCGATCGCGGCCGTGATGGCGGCGCAGTCGGGCTCGCCGCGGCCGCCGGGGAAGGGGCAGAAGCGATCCGGGTTGGTCTGCACCAGGAACGCCCTGCCGTGATAGGCGATGGCGTCGTAGGCGATCTGCAGCTTGGCGTAGTCGAAGCCGCGGTCGTAGGACGACACCACGATGTCGATCTCGGCAGGATCGTCGCTCAGCCGGAAGCCGGCCGCACGCAACGACCGCAGCAGCGGCTCCTCGGCGATAGCGAAGATGACCGCCCGCGGATGGTGGTGCCGCAGCCAGGAGGTCGTGGTGACCACGGTGTTGACGATGTCGCAGACCGGTGTGGGCAGCCCGAAACCGGTCAGCTTCGCCGCGTACTGCTCCGGGTCGCGGGTCGGATTGTTCGAGAGGAAACGAACCGCGGCTCCGCGGCGGCGCAGTTCGGCCACCAGCTCGCGCGCCCCCGGGAGGAGCTCGTCGCCGAGGTAGATGGTGCCGTCCAGGTCGAAGACGTAGGCGTCGTAGCCGCGATCGGGATAACGCGGCCCACCAGGCTTCGAGACCGCCGCCATCGCCCCTCCAGAGTTCTGTCCCAGCGCTTGCCCGCCAGCACCGGGAGCGCGCCGCCCCAGTCTGTCGCAAACCTGCGGGCCAAGCTGAACCCGACCGCACGGCCTTTCAGCTTGCTTTCGATTGCTTAGCAAACGCAAGTCAAATACAATGTAGCTAGCCCCACCAGAGGAACCAAGAGGAACCAGAGGCCATGGAGATCCTGTTCGACACCGCCGACATCGAGGCCATCGAGACGATGACCCCCATCTACCCGATGAGCGGGGTGACCACGAACCCGACCATCATCAAGGCCGAGGGCCCGATCGACTTCTACCCGCACTTCCGCCGCATCCGCTCGATCATCGGACGCGAGCGCACCCTTCACGTGCAGGTCCTCGCCCGGGACGCTGACGGCATCATCGCCGACGCGCACCGGCTGCTCGACCAG
>DATMVU010000103.1:0-2118 GCA_035562875.1 Actinoplanes sp.
GCCGCTGGGCAGTGGAGTCTCCGCAGCCCGGATGGTCGCGTCGACCACGTCGCCGACGTAGGTGAACGACCGGCTCTGCCCGCCGTCGCCGTAGAGCGGGGCCGGGGTCCCGTCCAGCGCCGCCTCGACGAACCGGTGGAACGCCATGTCGGGGCGCTGCCGGGGCCCGTAGACCGAGAAGTACCGCAGGATCACCGTGTTGTCCGCGGCCCGGACCAGCAGCTCGGCCTCGGCTTTCGACTCGGCGTAGGGGCTGCGCGGATCGACCGGGTCGTCCTCGGTGCAGGGCCGCCCGGCGTCCCCGTAGACCGACGAACTGGACGCGAACACGAACCGCACCCCGGCCGCCGCCTCCAGCAGCCGCCGGGTCGCGACCACGTTGTCCCGGTGCGCGCCGGCCGCCCCGTCGCCCCACGAGCTGCGCACCCCGGGCCGGCCCGCCAGGTGCAGGATCAGATCGGTGTCCGCTATCGATCGCAGATCATCGGTGGCCAGGTCACACCGCACGTCGGCACCGGCCAGGTCGGCCCCGGTCACGTCGTGCCCGGCCGCCCGGAGAGCGCCGACGAGATGACTGCCGATGAAGCCCGCTGCTCCGGTGACCACGACCCGCACAGCGGGACTCTAACCCGCCACCACCGCCCGGGCCCGCCGCTCCCACCTCAGCAGACCGGCACAGGCCGCCGCGGAGAGACCGATCACCACCACCGCCAGCGGGTTCGCCACCTGGTTGGCCAGCGGGTAGAGCAGGTCGACGCCGAGGAACACCCGGCCGGACGGCTCGATGTCCCCCAGCAGCGCGTCCACGTCGGGGCCGGCGCTGAGCACGTTGTCCAGGGTGTTGACCGCCGCCGCCACCGGGGCCGGCAGCCCGGCCGCCAGGATCAGCCAGCGGGTCTGCCGGGTGGTGCGGGCGGCCCGCTGGGCGAGCAGGGTCACCGCCTGCCAGGCCAGGATCAGCCCGGCGACGGCACCGGTGATCGCCCCGGCGAGCAGCCCGGCCGGCTCGGCCGGGAAGGCTCCGATGTCCATCGTGCCGTCGGCGTACGCGGCCACCCGGAGCATCTCACCGTCCCGGTGCGCCCAGAAGACCTGGTAGTCCGGGCTTCCGTACTGCGAGGTGGTCCGGGTGTCGCCGGTCTGCCAGCCGAGTCCGGACAGCAGCCGGTGCGCGGTGGTCACCGTCGGGTTCTCCGTGTACTGCCGAATCCACCCGGTCGGCGCGGGACGCACACCGTCCCAGCCCTCGCGGGCGAAGTTCTCGAACTCGCCGGTGGGCCGGTAGCCGAGGGCCGTCTGCAGCGGGCCACCACCGGCCACCTGACGGGTGTCCACCGGCGGCCGGCCGGCCAGGCTGTCGCTGACGGCGGCGAGGTCCGGCACCCGCGGGGCGGCGGCGGCCCAGACGGCGAGCGCCCCGGCCCCGCCGATCACCACGGCGGCCCAGATCGCGACGAGCGCGGCAGCGACCCGGCCGGTCCAGGTCGGTGCCACGAACCGGACCTTCAACCCCATCATCAGCAGGTACGCCGCCTCGCCCCGGGACGGCCGGGTCTGGTCCGGACCGGCCGCCTCCAGCAGCGTCGTGACGATCTCGGCGCCCCGCTCGCGGCGATAGAAGGCCGGGTAGGCCAGCAGCCAGCGACGGTAGGAACGCTCCAGCTCAGACATGCTGAACTCCCCCGATGAAGCCGAACGCCTCGCGCAGGCGGCTCGCGGCCACCCGGGCGTTCGACTGGAGTCGCTCCACGGCCGTCTCCAGCGCCGCACGGCCGTCGTCGGACAGCACGTAGTAGCGGCGCAGCCGGCCACCGACCGCCTCTTCCCGGTCGACAGCGATCAACCCCTCCGACGTGAGCCGGTCCAGGGCCGCGTAGAGCGTGCCGGCCTTCAGCCGCACCCGCCCGTCGGACAGTTGCTCGACCGCCTGGATGATCCCGTAACCGTGCAGCGGGACCCGGACCAGTGCGGTGAGGATGAAGAACGTCGGTTCCTGCATCGCCATGGCCCGAACTATAGACCATCTGTATATACAGTCGATCTGTAGTGGCAGGATGTCTCTCGTGCGCGCCGTGGTCTTCGACAGCATCCGTTCCGAACCGCAGGTCCGGGAGGTCG
>DATMVU010000104.1:0-5673 GCA_035562875.1 Actinoplanes sp.
GGCGCGACGTACAGATAGGGCGAGCCCTTGGTGTCGAGCCGGGTCAGTGCGGGGAACGACATCATCGGTCCTAACCGGAGTGGCCGGCGGTCCCCCCAAGGACCGCCGGCCGTGCGAGGTTGGCTATTTCTTCAGACGCTCGACGTCGCTGACGGTCTGTGTCCAGGACTCGTCGGAGCTCTGTTTGCCCTGCTCGATCCGGACGAGGCCGTCGCGGATGGTGGTCTGGATGTCACCGGTGCGCGGGCCCTGGTACTGCGGTTTGAGCTGTTTCGCGGCGGTGGTGAAGATGGTGCCCACCGGCGCGTCGTTGAAGAACGGATCCTTGTACTGGGCGATCTCCGGCTTGTCGTAGAGCGCCGGGATGGACGGCAGCAGCCCGGACGAGGTGAAGATCCGCGCCTGCTGCTCGGGGGCGGTCAGCCAGTTGGCGAGTTGCTTGGCCTCTTCGGCGTGTTCACTCTGCTTGGGGATGGTCAGGTAGGACCCGCCCCAGTTGCCGCCGCCGCCCGGGATCGAGGCGATGTCCCATTTACCGGCGTACGCCTTGGACTGGTCCTTGATCTTGGCCATCATCCAGGCCGGGCAGGCGATCGTAGCGAACTGGCCCTTGGCGAAGCCGTTGTTCCACTCCGGCGAGCTCTCCAGCAGTCTGGCCGACAGGTTCGCCTGGATGGCCTGGACCACCAGGTCCCATGCCTTGCGCACCTCGGGGTTGGTGCCGACGACGATGGTGTTGTCCTCGCTGTAGAACCCTTGCGGGGCCTGCCCGATGACGGCGTTGTACAGCGCTCCCCCGCCGTCGAAGAACGCGGTGCCCTTGGATGCCTTCGCGGTGTACTTCTTGCCGGCCTCGATGTAGCCGTCCCAGCCGGATGCCCACAGCGCGGACACCTCATCCCGGTCGGCGGGTAGTCCGGCCTGTTCGAACAGGTCGCGCCGGTAGCAGATGGCCAGTCCGCCGATGTCGGTGCCGTAGCCGATCTGCTGTCCGTCCTTGGTCAGCGATGCCTGCCATTTCCACGGCAGGTAGTCCGCGGCGCGGTCGGTGCCGAGGTCGGTGAACTGCTTGCCGGCCTCGCGCATCTGGGCGATGAATCCGGTGTCCACCGCCTCGATGTCGCCGGCGCCGTTTCCGGTGGCCAGGTGGGTGGCCAGGTCCCGGTGGTGGTCGTTGTAGGCAGCGGTGTGCTCGCTGATCTTGACGTTCGGGTGCGCCTGTTCGTACTCCTTGTAGAGCTCCTTGTAGCCGAAGTTGCCGAACAGGTTGACGTTGAGCGTGACGGTGCCGCCGTCGCTGCCGGAGTCGTCACCGGAGCCGCAGGCGGTCAGCGCCAGCGCGGCGGCCATCGCTGCCGCCACCACGCGCACTGTTCTGGACAAATGCATGTCAAAGTCTCCGTTTCGCGATCGTAACCGGTTACATGAAACCGGTTACATGACATGGATCAAGAGCTGGCGCGAGGCTTCGGTACGGGATCAGGGCGGGGTGTGCACCCTTGAGCCAAGAGTCTGCCTTCATCGACACCCGTCATGTCAAGTCACGAGGAGGTAACGAGATCGACGGGCGTTGACCCGTACGACATGGCGATGTTACGGTCTTGAAACCGGTTACATAAGGGTGTTCATGGTGTCCAGCATCAGAGAAGTAGCACGTCGGTGCGGCGTCTCCGTCGCCACCGTCTCCCGGGTCTTCAACACGCCGGAGGTGGTCAGCAGACGGACACGGCAGCTCGTGCTCGACATCGCCGCCGAGATCGGCTACCTGCCGAACGAATCGGCCCGCACCCTCGCCACGAAGAAGTCCAACATGGTCGGCCTGGTCTGGGACACCGACCACCGCCGCCCCGGCTGGCGGCACCCGTTCCTGCAGGACATCCTGGTCGCGCTGAAGAGCGCGCTGAGCGCGCAGGGCCTGCACCTGCTGATGCTCGCCCCGGACCGCAACGCCGGCCCGGACAGCGGGCAGCGTTTCCTGCGCGCGGTGCACCGGCACAACGTCGACGGCGTGGTCGTCATCGACAACGGCAGCCGCGACCCGGCAGTACTGGCCCTCGCCGACGCCGCGGTGCCGTGTGTCGCCCTGGACCTGCGCTTCACCGGCCCGGTCTGCACCTACGTCACCTCGGACAACGCCGGCGGTGGCCGCCAGGCCGCGCAGCACCTGATCGAACGCGGTCACCGGCACGTCGCCACCATCACCGGGCCGATGCCCACCTGGCCGGCCGTCCAGCGCCTCGACGGCTTCCGGGAGACGCTCGCCGCATCCGGCATCACCCTCGCCGACCACGACGTGGCCGCCGGGGACTGGTACCTGGACAGCGGCTACACCGCGATGAGACAGCTGCTCAGCCGCTCCCCCCGGGCGACGGCCGTGTTCGCGGCCGGCGACGAGATGGCGGTCGGGGCGATGCGGGCGGCACACGAGGCCGGGCTGCGGATCCCGGACGACATCGCGATCATCGGATTCGACGACATCGAGGTCGCCGCGCTCGTACCACCCGGGCTGACCACTATCGCCCAGGACAAGACCGGGATCGGCACCGCCGCCGCCGAGGCGGTGATGGCGATGTTGCAGGGATCGGCGGCGCCGCCGGAACCGACGACGCTGCCGACCAGCCTGATCGTGCGTGGTTCGACCTGACCGGAGCGGTCAGCACTGCCAGATGCGCAGCCTCTGGTCGATGAACTGATTGGTGTCGGTCATGGCGCCGATGCGGGAGTCCTCGGCGAAGGCGACAGGCTCGCCGCCGTCGAAGACGACGCCCTTCTGGTCGAGGAACAGGCCACCGGTGCTGACGGCCATCCCGACGTCGGTGTTGGCGACCTTCGCGACGAGCTTGCCGGAGGCGACGTTCCAGAGGGCCGACTCCGGCTCCTGGGCGGAACCGGGCGCGTTGTTCCAGAGCCCGCCGGTCGCCCAGGCACCGTCGATGCTGATGCTGTAGCCGGCGCTGGAGTAGCCGGCCGGGGTCTCCAGTTGCCGGCCCTTCCCGGCGCGGTCCCAGACGTACGCCAGAGTGCCGTCCGGGGCGGTCCCCGCCGGGAGGCTCTGCATGTTCTTGGTGTCGTAACCGTCCCGGCCCGCCCGATTACGCAGCACACCGACGACGGTGCCGTCGTCGGCGATGGAGTCGGAGGTGGCGTTCGACGGCAG
Organism: Actinoplanes sp.; assembly: GCA_035562875.1. Lineage (GTDB taxonomy): Bacteria > Actinomycetota > Actinomycetes > Mycobacteriales > Micromonosporaceae > Actinoplanes. Next base: position 3,158 of record DATMVU010000104.1, read on the forward strand.
GGGCAGCTTCTCGGGTTTCGCCGAGCCGCCCGGCCAGAGCAGGATGACGGCGCCGCGACCCTCGGAACTCTCCTTGGGCTGGACGGTGGCGAGGACCTCGCCCGCCGTGTTGATCTGCGGCCAGCCGTGGGTGGTCCAGTCACCGGGCGGCATCTGCAGCTCGGTGATCCGGCCGTCGGCGTAACGGAAGAAGGTGTCCGTGCCACCTCCACCGTCGGAGCCGCGCCCCACCGCGACCCCCGAGGAGTTGACGTCGATCATCTCGCCCGAGGCCTCCGGATAGGCGACCCGGTGGACCTTGCCGTCGGCCCAGAAGTAGGGGACGAAGTTCTGTCCCTTCGTGCCGTTGCCGACCACGTACCGGCCGGTCGGGTCGGTGGCGGCGACCGTGATCTCCCCGGCGTTCCCCGGCTTCTCCAGCACACCGGTCCTCGTGCACGTCAATGCGGTCGGGGCCACGGACAAGGCCGCCGTCGGGGTGTTCCGGCCCGCCGGCGACAGACCCCCGTCGTTCCGGGCACCGGGCATCAGGGCGGGCACCGCGGCGAGCAGTCCGAGACTGACCACGGCAGCCGCGGACACCGTGACCGTCCGGCGCCGGCGGGCCGCGCGGCCGCCTTCCTCGACCACCCGGTCCATCACCAGCTCCATCGGCGGTACGACTACCGCGTTCAGGCGTTCGCGGAGCAGTTGTTCATCGGTCATGACGGGACTCGCACTTCTGTCTGGAGAACCTCGCGAAGGACTGCAAGGCCACGGGAACACTGGCTTCTGACGGTGGCCGGCGAACAGTGCAGGGCCTCGGCGGTCTGCTCGACGGACAGATCGTCGTAGTAGCGCAGCACGATCGCCGCGCGCTGCTTGTTCGGCAGGGTCCGCAACGCCGCCATCAGCGCGTCACGTTCCTCGACCGCCGGTTGCGGCACCGCCGGGGTGTCCGGCAGCCGATCACCGAGCAGCACCCCGAACCACTTGCGACGGCGCTCGTCCAGATACCGGCGAACCAGGATCCGATGCAGGTAGGCGTCGGCGTTCTCGATCACCGTGTTGCGCTTCCACTGGACGAACAACGTCGTCACGGCGGACTGGACGATGTCCTCGGCAAGATGCCGGTCACCGCACAACAGGTACGCGGTGCGCTGCAGGCGTGGCAGCCGACCGGAAACGAATTCGACGAACTCCCGGACTCTCTCGGGCCGCATCCTGCTCCTCTCTCGAATGGGGCTTCCTGTCGGCATACAGTCGTGCCCGGCACCCCAGAAGGTTGAGAAACCCGGAGAAGTCCTCGGCGCCTCCTCAGACCATGACGACGTGGGCGTCGCGGAGGGTCACCGTGACCGCCGGACCGCCGTCGCCGATGGCGCCGAAGGTGACCTTGCCGCTGGTGTGCCGGGCACCGGAGGACTCGCCGCGGGACAGATCGCTGGTGAGGACGGTCCGGCCGTCCACGGTGACCTTCGCGGTGTTCTTGCGGACGTTCACCGCGATGAGGTGCGAGCCGTTCTCCTCGACGTCGAGGGCGGCCATGGTTCCGTCCCGGACACTGCGTTCGTCGTAGTGGTCGAGGAAGCCGTCGAGGAAGAAGAGGCCGACCTCGCGGTTGCAGACACTGGCGTAATAGCCGTTGCTGCCGTCCTCGCTGAGCCGGAACCAGATCACCGTGCAGGACCGCAGGCTCATCTGCGCCCGGACCTCGATCCGCACGTCACCCCGGAAGATCTGATCCGGGCCGTTCTCACACTCGGTGGTGAACTCGGCCCGTACCACCAGTCCCCCGTCGAAGTCACAGCCCTCCTCGGCCGTCCCGGACGGCTTCCACAGGCTCGGTGACGTCAACGGGTCGAACAGCTCCTTCGCGGACTGGCGGGCCAGGACCGGGCCGGCGACGTCCACCCCGGACGCCGACGGCAGGACTACGGCCGGGGTCTCCCGGGCCTGGCCGAGCCGCGCCCCGGCCCACGCGCCCGCGCCGACCAGCAGGACGACGGCGGTGGCAGCCGCGGCAGCGGCGATGCCCCGGCGACGGGACCGAGCCGCCGGCGGAAGAACGGAAGCGGGCACGATCGCCGTGGGCGCGGCGGCGGCCCCGCCGGTCAGCTCCAGCAGCAGTTCCTGCGCGGTCGGCCGGCGGGCCGGATCCTTGTCCAGCGCGCTCGCGATGATCCCGGACAGGGCCGCGGGCACGCCGTCCAGTTGCGGAGGCTGGAACATGATGCGGCCCGCGACCGCCGCCGGGCTGTCCGCCGCGAACGGGTTGCGGCCGGTGGCCGCGAAAGCCATCACCGCCCCCCAGGCGAAGATGTCCGCCGCCGGCGTCAGGTCGTGGCCGCCCTCCGGGGCGAACCTCTCCGGCGCCATGTACGCCAGTGTCCCCACCGTCTCCTGGGTACGCGTGTGATGACTGGTCGCCTCGAGGGCCTTGGCGATCCCGAAATCGATCACCTTGGGGGAACCGGGAGCGAGCAGGATGTTCCCCGGTTTCAGATCCCGGTGCACGATGCCGGTGCTGTGGATCG
>DATMVU010000105.1:0-2697 GCA_035562875.1 Actinoplanes sp.
TGGCTGTAACGGTCACAGTCACACAGCGTGATAGTGGTTGAGATCACGAAAGCTCAGGTCCCCCCTGAACACCCCCGGGCCAGCACGCTCTCAAGTGCGGAGACTCCCCCGAATCGACTGATGTCCGCTCCGGACAGACAGCCAACCCCGTGCGTCCCGCCCTAGCCCATGAATACGGCGAGTTACTAGGTTCACTGATTGCGCCGATCTTTGGGGGGAAACAGAGTGACGGCAATCCACGCCGCACCGCAGCAGACCGGACCGGGGTCGACGGGCAAGCGCGGCATCTTCTCGGCTCTCAAGGGCCACGTCGATCTCTTCCTGAACGCCGGCTCCCTGATGGCGACCACGCTGATCACGTCCGCGTTCGGTTTCGCCTTCTGGTGGGTGGCCGCCCGGCTGGCCCCGCAGGCCGCCGTCGGTGAGGCGTCGGCGGCGGTGTCGGCGATGACCCTGATCGGCACGATCGGCATGTTCGGCATGGGCACCATGCTGATCGCCGAACTGCCCACCGTCGCACGCGGCAAATGGGATCTGATCTCCACCTGCCTGCTCACCGCCGGGACCGCGGCGACCGCCGGCGGACTGCTCTACGTGCTGTCGGCACACCTCTGGATCCCGAGTCTGCAGGACGCGCTCGGCGGCGCCCTCGGCACCGTGCTGCTGGTGATCGGCATCGCCCTGACCGCGATCACCCTGGTCCTCGACGAGGCGATGGTCGGCCTGCTGCAGGGTCCACTCCAGCTGATGCGCAACGCCTGGTTCTCGCTGATCAAGCTGGTCCTGCTGGGTGTCGTGGCGGTCATCCCGGGTCTGGCGATGACCGGTTCGCTCATCCTGCTCACCTGGGTGGCGGGCATCGTCACGTCGACCGCGATCCTGTTCCGGGTGCTGCGCCGCCGCGGCATGATCGACTCGCTGCGCCCGCGCCCGGCACTGATGCGCGGCCGCGGCCGGGCCACCTTCGACCACAACCTGCTCAACCTGGCGACCTATCTGCCCCGGGTCACGCTGCCGCTGATCGTGCTGGCGACCATCTCGAAGGAGGCGAACGCGGCGTTCTACACCGCGTTCATGGTGCTGTCCTTCATGGCGATGGTGCCGGGCAACTTCGCGATCACGCTGTTCGCGGTCACCGCCGGCGACAAGAGCGCGCTGCGCAGCAAGGTCCGGGTCGGTCTGGCCATCTGCCTGGGCGCCGGTCTCCCGGCGTCACTCGTGGTGTATTTCCTGTCCGAGCAGATCATGGGCCTGTTCGGCTCGAACTACGCGAAGACCGCGGGCGAGGCGCTGGCGATCCTGACGCTGACGTACGTGCCGTTCGTCTTCCACCACTTCTTCCTGGCCATCTCCCGAGTGCAGGGCAAGCTGCGGGGCGCGGGCGTCTTCGCGGTCTTCGCCGGCCTCGCCGAACTGGGGGCGGCCTGGTGGGGCGGCACCACCGGCAACCTGAACACACTCGTCACCGCGGTCGCCGTGGTGATGGCGATCGAGACGGTGCTGATCGCGCCGATCGTGCTGAAGGTCGTCTTCGCCCCGGTCGTCGACAGTTCCGCGGCAGCAGCAGAGGGAGTCACCGTCATGTCCACCACCAGCCTGACCCTGCGCGAGCGTGCGTGGCTGCCGCTGGAGTACATCCGGACCGTCGGGCCGCTGGCCGGGGTCGACGCCAACCGGGTGCGCAACGCGCTGATCGGTCTGCACGCCGCCGACCCGACCCATCGGGCGGTGTCCCGGCTGGACCGGTCCGGTGCCACCTGGCAGCACATGGATGCCGCGTCGTTCCGGGCGTACGTGCAGGAGGCGGTCACCGACATCGGGTACGGCCCGATCGACTTCGACGCGGTGACCCGGCATCTGCAGGCCGAGCCCCGGGGTCACCACCCGGTGCGGATCCTCGTCGGCGGCGGCTACTTCGCGCTGAAGGTGTCGCACGCCTACGGTGACGCCGGGCCGGTGAACACGCTGGTGCACGAGCTGGTTCAGGCGGCGGCCGAGGGCCGGGCGGCCCGGATCGCCCCGTCGAAGCGGCACAAGCTGGCGCTGCCGGTGGCCTGGTGGAAGCAGTTCGGCCTGAAGCCGGGCCGCTGGAAGGAGGGGCTGAGTTTCGCCCGTCCGCCGCACGTCGAACAGACCCGGTCCCGGCCGTGGCAGGACGACCTGACAGTGGTCACCGGCCGGTCCGGTCACGTGCTCGGGCAGATGCGGAGCTGGCGTGACCAGCACGCGCCCGGGGTGACCACGTCGGCGATCACGTTCGCCGCGTTCACCGCCGCCCTGATCGAACTCGGTCTCAAACCGGACCTGCGTGGCGGTACGTTCCTCGCCGACGCCCGCCGCTACCTGGGCAAGGGTGTCAGCATCGACAGCAACTTCTGCCAGGGCCCGTTCCTGACCCCGCCGAGCCTCACCGACCCGGTCGCGATCCACCGGACGCTGAAGGCGGAGCTGGCCACCGGCCGGATCCTGACGATGATGCTGCTGCGCGAGGGCAAGATCATGCTGACCGGTACGCCCGGCATGCCGGATCCGTACCCCACCGAGGTCGCCGTCGAACCGCAGCCCCGGCTCACCTTCAGCAACCAGGGCCGGCACGACATGCTCGGTGACCTGCCGTGGGCGGTGCCGCCGGGCGGCCGGGTCAACCAGAGTGTGCCGACACTCAACGGCCCCGAGGGCATCACGCTGACCACCAGC
>DATMVU010000106.1:0-2049 GCA_035562875.1 Actinoplanes sp.
CGCGCGGACCGGACGGGAACCTGCTGCGGCGTACGATCAAAGGAGGTTCTGTGCCTTGGTGAGGACCGACCGCAGGATCTGTTCGATCTCGGTGAACTGGGTCTCGGTGGCGGTGAGCGGCGGGGCGAGCTGGATCACCGGGTCGCCGCGGTCGTCGGCCCGGCAGTAGAGGCCGGCGTCGAAGAGGGCCTGGGAGAGGAAGCCGCGGAGCAGGCGCTCGGACTCGTCGGCGCTGAAGGTCTCCTTGGTGGTCTTGTCCTTGACCAGCTCGATGCCGAAGAAGTAGCCGTCGCCGCGGACGTCGCCGACGATCGGCAGGTCCAGAAGCTTCTCCAGGTGGGCGCGGAAGACCGGGCTGTTGTCGCGGACGTGCTGGTTGAGGCCCTCACGTTCGATGATGTCGAGGTTGGCCAGGGCGACCGCGGAGCCGACCGGGTGGCCGCCGTAGGTGATGCCGTGCGCGAACCAGTTGGTGCCGGACAGGAACGGCTCGGCCAGCCGGTCCGACGCGATCATCGCGCCGAGCGGGACGTAACCGCTGGTCAGGCCCTTGGCGACGGTGATGATGTCGGGCTGGTAGCCGTAGCGGTCGGCGCCGAACCACTCGCCGAGCCGGCCGAACGCGCAGATCACCTCGTCGGAGACGAGCAGCACGTCGTAGCGGTCACAGATCTCGCGGACCCGCGGGAAGTAGCCGGGCGGCGGCGGGAAGCAGCCGCCGGCGTTCTGCACCGGCTCCAGGTAGACGGCGGCGACCGTGTCCGGGCCCTCGAACTCGATCATCTCGGCGATCCGGTCGGCGGCCCACACGCCGAACTGCTCCGGCGTCATGCTCTCGTCCGGGCGGCGGTAGTAGTTGGTGTTCGGGACCCGCGCGGTGCTCGGCACCAGCGGTTCGAAGTCCTGTTTGAACGGCGGGATGCCGGTGATCGACAGGGCGCCCATCGAGGAGCCGTGGTAGGCGACGGCCCGCGAGATCACCTTGGTCTTGAGGGGCTTGCCGACCTTCTTGTAGTACGAGCGGGCCAGCTTCCAGGCCGACTCGACCGCCTCCGAGCCGCCGGTGGTGAAGAAGATCCGGTTCAGGTCGCCGGGCGTCATCGTGGCGAGACGGCCGGCCAGTTCGATCGCCTTCGGGTGGGCGTAGGACCAGATCGGGAAGTACGCCAGCTCGCTCGCCTGTTTGGCGGCGGCGTCGGCCAGCTCGTGCCGGCCGTGCCCGGTCTGGACCACGAACAGCGCGGACAGGCCGTCGAGGTAGCGGCGGCCGGTGGAGTCCCAGACGTAGCAGCCGTCACCGCGGGTGATCACCGGGACCGGGGCGTCCTGGTAGGAGGAGAGCCGGGTGAAGTGCATCCAGAGGTGGTCGCGGGCGGTCGCGGACAGGTCCGTCACGGGTATCTCTCCTACTGCTTCCAGAGGTATACCCGATCCTGCCCACGGATTCCGTCGCACACAAGAGCACCAACGACTATTTCCCTTTCGAAGGGCCCGGTGGCGCGTCACCGGGCCCTTCGTCACGCCTTCCTGGACCGGGCCCGCACGCTGGTCAGCACCGCGAACAGCACGCCGATCGCGAAGATCATCGTGCCCATGACGTTGACCTGCGGCGGCAGGCCGACCCGGGTCGAGCCCCAGATCCACAGCGGGAACGTCTGGGTGGTGCCGGAGGTGAAGTTGGTGATCACGAAGTCGTCGATCGACAGCGCGAACGCGAGCATCACCCCGGACAGCACCGCGGGCAGGATGACCGGGAAGATCACCTTCCAGAACGTGGTCCAGCCGGTCGCGCCGAGATCCGCGGCCGCCTCCTCCAGGGACCGGTCCAGGGTCATCACCCGGGCCCGGACCACGATCGCGACGAACGACACCGAGAACATCACGTGCGCGATCGTGATGCTCGCCGTCCCCAGCGGGAAGCCCATCGTCACGAACAGGCTGAGCAGCGACGACCCCATCACCAGCTCGGGCGAGGAGATCGCGGCGAACATCAGCAGGTTCAGGCCGCCGGCGCCGGTGAACCGGTACCGGCCCAGCGCGTAGCCGATG
>DATMVU010000107.1:0-2676 GCA_035562875.1 Actinoplanes sp.
CACCTCCCCGACCGCACCACTCCTCCCGTGCCTACCGCGCGAGGCCGGCATCCCCTCCCGGTCCCCCCGCGACCGCCGGGCGGAAGCGGTCCGTCCCGGAAGCCCCGTCTCCCTCTCGGAAACCCGCCCGCTCGCCCGGAAACCCGGCCTCCCTCGCGGAGACATCACTCTCCCGCCCGGGAGCGTCCCGCCTCCCTCGCGGAGGCCGTGCCCGTTCCGAAGGGCCCGCCCGGCACCCGGCCCGGTGCCCCTTGTGGACAGCGGCTAATCTGCCCGCGTGTTCGGCCTCTTGATCGCCATGCTCGGCGTGATCGTGCTAATCCCGTCGGCTGTGGTGGCGATCCTGGTGATCCAGATCCGGACGGTGAACCGCACCGTCCCGGTAGCCGACCAGCCGCCACCGCGTATCGAAGGCCTGATCGGGCGCCGTTTCCCCGGTGCACCGCTGCGGCTGGCGGTTCTCGGCGACTCGTTCGCAGCCGGGTACGGTGCCGCGAAACCCCGCGAGACCGTAGGTTTCCTGCTGGCCACCGCTCTGTCCCGGCAGGCCCGGCGCCGGGTGCTGCTGACCCGGCAGGCGGTGGTCGGCGCGATGTCCGGCCACCTGGCCCATCAGGTGGAGGCCGCCCTGCGCCACACCCCCGAGGTGGCGGTCATCTACATCGGCGGCAACGACGTCACCCGTTTCGCGCCGCTGGCCAAGTCGGCCCGGGAACTCGGCGAGGCGGTGTCCCGGCTACGGTCGGCAGGCAGCCACGTCATCGTCGGAACGTGCCCCGACCTGCGCGTCCTTCCACCACTGCACCCGCCACTGAGCTGGCTGGCGGCCTGGCGCAGTAGCCGCCTGGCCAGAGCCCAGACGACAGCGGTGACGGCGGCCGGCGGCCACCCGATCCCGCTGGCCCGGCTGCTGAACCCCTACTTCGCCGCCGACCCGGTACGCATGTTCGGCGCCGACCGCTTCCACCCCTCCGCCGACGGTTACGCCCGCACCGCGGCCATCAGCCTCCCGCCGATGCTCGCCGCCCTGCGCACCGAGGGTCTCCTCCCCGCCCACACCCCTGATCCGGCGGTCCGACAGCCGATTGTCAGCCTCGCGAGACCAGGTGCCGGATCCGCTCCGCCGCCTGATCAGCGGTGACATGCCCCACCGGGCGGGTGACCAGATCACTGAGCGCGAACATGTCCAGCACCCACCCCACCCGCTCCCAGTCCCCGGCCAGTGGCAGATCAGCAGGTTGCCCCGCAGCGAACCCGTCCCGGAACCCGTCCAGAAACCCGTCCGGATGGTCGTCACCGAACCGCGCCATGTTCGCCGCGTCCCCATAGGAGCAGCCCGAATAGCTGAACTCCCAGTCCAGCACTGAATCCACCCGCCACCCCGGCCCGTCCCGCGACACCAGGATGTTCTTCGGATTGACGTCCGCGTGCACCAGCCGGGCATGCCCGTCGACCGCCTCCAGAACCGGAGCATGCTCGACACACATCCGAACCCAGGCCGCCCGGGTACGAGCGTCGAGCCGCCCGCCGGGAACCCGGCCCATACACTCCTCGGCGACCACCCCCAACTGCCGCGACCAGGGCACCTCCTCCAGCACAACGAGTCCCCCACCGGCAGACCCTTCACTGGCAGGTCCTCCACTGGCGAGCCCTCCACTGGCAGGCCCTCGACCGGCGAGTCCTCCGCTGACGAAGAACCCCGGCCGCCCGAACGAGACCCCTGCGATCCCCGCGATCACCCGCCCCACCTCGAACCCGAGTGCCACCGCATCGTCCCGCCCGAGCCCGCCACCGAGCCCACCGTCCCCGAGCACCCGGCTGAGTACAGTTCCCGGCACGTATTCGATGACCATGGCCCCCGGCAGAACCAGCAACACCTCCGGAACCGGCACCACCCGCCGAGCCGCAGCCATCACCCCCGCCTCGACCACCGGATCCCCACCCCCGAACCGGGCGACGACCTTCCGCACCCCCAGGTCGACGAGACAGGTCTCGTGCGAGAACCCACCGGCAAGAACACTCGCCGACACCACTTCCCCGCCAAGCGCCGCCGCGATCCCCCGAAAATCCGCATCCCGCATCCCGAGATCCAACCAGAACCGTCACCACCCCGCGGGTACGCGTTCCGGGTTACAGCCCTGCACAGCGGCCTCGATCACCCCTCCCGGACTCGGCTCCGCACAGGCACCCCGGCCCACCTTGCCGCTCGCACCCCTGTCCGCCACGGTCGGCAGCCCCACGAAGGCGCTCCAAGGTGTTCGATCAGCCAAGATCGCGGGCGATCCGATCCCGGGCCGGCCGCCGCCTCCGGGTGTGCCGCTCGTAGACGCCTTTCCAAAGCCGAACTCCGCGATCCATCAACCGGCACGCACGCAACCGAAGCACCAAGGCATCACGGGACGCCAAGCGAGGGGAAGCCGGCAGTCGCGTATGGAACAAGCCTTCCCGCCGCCGAGACGGCGCTCCGGATCGGCGCTAGAGGTAGACCACAACTGACCAGGCCCAACGTGGAGAGTCACGGTTCGAACCGTGACCTGCCACACCACCCGGGATCACGACCGGCGTGGAGAGTGAGGCTCGTATCGAACCGCAACTTGGCGCGCTGTTCGCGGGACCGGGCCGAGGCAGAGCGGGCCGGGCATGGCAGCACGGACAAGGCAAGGCAGAACGGGCCGG
>DATMVU010000108.1:0-4747 GCA_035562875.1 Actinoplanes sp.
AAGGCGTCGGCGTTGCGGGCCAGGTGGGACAGCACGTGCCCCACGGTCCAGCCGGGCAGCCGGGACGGCGCGGTGACGTCGGCCGGAACGTCGGCCAGCAGGGCGGCGGTGGCGGCCTCGACATCGGTCATCAGTGCGAGCGGATCGATCGTCACCCACCGACCCTAACGGAATTCGCTTTCGCCGCGGTGACGACGTCGCTACCGTCGTGGCAGACGCGCCGCACGATCACAGCGGAGGAGGTGAGGAGCGTGCAGTTCGTAATGACCGCGTCCCTTCCCCCGGGGGCCCTCGCCTGAGCACAGGCCCCGCACACCGCAAAGGGTTCTCATGTCGTACCACCTGTCCCAGCTCGGCTGGGACGACCGTCTCGTATCCGCGTTCCGTCCGTTCGACAGGTCCGACTCCACTGCGGGCCGGGTGCTCCGCGCCGACCGCGGCGTCTGCACCGTCCTCACCGAGGACGGCGTGACCCGTGCCACCCTCGGCGGCACGGTGATGATCGAAGCCGCCCGTGACCCGGCGGCGCTGCCCAGCGCCGGCGACTGGGTGGTGCTGCGCCACTGGCCGGACCGGCGCACCACCCTCGACCTGGTGCTGCCGCGCCGGACCACGCTGATCCGGCGTACCGCCGACAAGGACTCCGCCGGCCAGGTGCTGGCCGCCAACATGGACCTCGTCGCGGTCGTCGAACCGATCCATCCGGAACCCGATGACGCCCGGGTCGAACGCCTGCTCGCCCTGGCCTGGGAATCCGGCGCCGACCCGGTGCTGGTCCTCACCAAGAGCGACACCACCCGGGCCCCGGCCGCGGTGGCCCGCCAGCTCGGCGCCCTCGCCCCCGGCGTCCCGGTCCTGCCGGTCAGTGTGCAGCGCGGCAGCGGCCTCACCGAGTTGCGCACCCACTTCGCCGGGCGTACCACGGCCCTGCTCGGCCGGTCCGGTGCCGGCAAGTCGACACTCGTCAACGCCCTGGCCGGGGCCAGCGTGATGCCGGTGCAGGAGATCCGGGACGCCGACGGCAAGGGCCGGCACACCACCGCCTACCGCAATCTGGTGCCGCTCCCGAGCGGCGGTGCCGTCATCGACACCCCTGGCATCCGCGGCGTCGGCCTGCTCGACACCGACGGCGGCCTGGACCGGGCCTTCGCCGACGTCACCGACCTGTCCGCCCGCTGCCGTTTCGACGACTGCAACCACGAGACCGAACCCGGCTGCGCCGTCCAGGCCGCCCTCACCGACGGCTCGCTGGCACCGCGCCGCCTGGCGAGCTGGCGCAAACTGCGCCGCGAGGTCGCCGTGGAGAGCGCCCGAAAATCCGCCAGACTGTCCCGCCAGCGGCGTTCCCCCGCGCCCCCGAGCAGCCGTCGCCTCTGAAACCCCTCTTCCGGTACGGGCGACCACACTCCCGTGACCAACCGCAAGGCGGGCGCGGGTCACCACCGACCCGCGACCGCCGGGCCGAATGCGGTGGCCCGCCACCCGGGCATCCGGTCCCGGCATCCAGCGCGCTTCTCCGCTGAGGTGACTTACGGCGCGGATTGAACCGGAAGTCGCCACGGCGGTGAGCCGCGTGGGGGCGGATGCGCGGGTTGCGGAACCACCGCATTCGGCCCGGCGGTCGAGGGGAGGCCGGGACCGTCGCCTGCGTCGCGGGATGGGGCTGGACCTGTGGGTTCGGCGTGCGGTGTGTGGCGTACCGGCGCGGTGGGATCTTGTGAAGTGGCCGTGGGCGGGTGGCTGTGGGTGACCGGCGCGGGTGTGGGGGTGGCGGGGCTTTCTGGCAGAATTCGGCCGGTGCGTGCGGCTGACGAGGTGACCGAAGAGGCGGCGGAAGTCGCGGAGCAGGCTCCGGTGGGCCGGCCGGTGAGGTGGGGGCGGGCCGACACCTGGATCGCGCTCGGGTTCGCCGCGTTCGCCGTGCTGGTGACGATCCAGTTGTGGATCGATCCGAACGGGCGGGTGCTCGCCGGTAACGACGACGATCACGGCATCTTCCTGTTCATGCTGGCGCATGCCGAGCGGGTGGTGTTCGACGGGGCGGTGCCGTTCTTCAGCGACCGGTTCAACGTGCCGGTCGGCGTGAACATGATGGCGAACACGTCGATTCTGGCGCTGGGGATTCCGCTGGCGCCGGTCACCCATTTCCTGGGTGGCGGCGTCACCGTGGCGCTGCTGATCACTCTCGGTCTGGGCGGGACGGCGTTCGCCTGGTACTGGGTGCTGTCCCGGCATCTGGTGGACAGCCGGCTGGCGGCCTGGATCGGCGGCGCCTGGTGCGGGTTCGCCCCGGCGATGATCTCGCACGCGAACGGGCACGTGAACTTCGTCAGCAACTACGTGCTGCCGTTCATCGTGTGGCAGGTGCTGCGGCTGCGGGAACCGGGCCGGGTCGTGCGCGGCGGGATCATCCTCGGTCTGCTGATCACGCTGCAGGTCTTCATCAACGAGGAGGCGCTGCTCTTCACCGCGATGACGCTCGGGCTGGTCGCGGCCGGGTACGCGGCGATGGCATGGAGCGAGGCCGCCAAGGTCGCGAAGCACTTCTGCGCCGGGATCGGGGTGGCCGCGCTCTCCTCGGGGGTGCTGCTGGCGTACCCGCTCTGGTACCAGTTCTTCGCCCCCGGCAACTATCACGGGCAGCCGTTCGCACCGACCGACTTCGTCACCGACGCGGCTTCGCTGGGCTGGTTCTCCCGGCAGGCCCTGGCCGGAAACGCCGAGCTGACCAGGCATCTCAGTGTCAGCGCGACGGAGGACAACACGTTCTTCGGGCCGGCCGGCCTGGTGATGATCATCGTGGCGATCGTGATGCTGTGGAAGTCGGTGGCGCTGCGGTCCACCGCGATCGCCGGGCTGGTGCTGCTGGTGATGTCGTTCGGGCCGAAGCTGGTCGTCTTCGGGCACGACACCGGGATCCCGCTGCCGTTCGGGCTGATCAGCCACGTGCCGGTGATCGACCTGGTGAGTGTCACCCGATTCGCGATGGTGCCGGCCGCGGTCGCCGGGGTGCTGCTGGCGTTCGCCGCCGACCGGGTCTCGGTGAAACGCCGGCGGATCTTCTGGATCGGCATGATCCTGGCGCTGGTGCCGCTCATCCCCAAGCCGTTGCCGGTGGTGCAGGGCGACCCGATGCCGCCGTTCCTCACCGAGGGGACCTGGCGCTCGTACGTCGCCGAGGGGAGGACACTGGTCACGGTGCCGCTGCCGGACGTCACCACCGGGCGGACCGGGCAGCGCTGGGCGGCCCTGAACAACCTGGACTACCCGACGCCGCGTGGCTACTTCATGGGCCCGGCCGACCCGCCGTACGACGACACCGGGTCGTGGCGGGCACCGCACCGGTACGCCTCGGAACTGCTGTGGAGCGTCCGGGAGTACGGCGTCGTCCCGGCGGTGGACCGGGACCGTTTCCTGGCCGATCTGGATTACTGGCAGGCGGGTGTGGTGGTGCTGATTCCGGGTAGCCGGAATGAGGCGGCACTCAAGTCCGTCCTGGTGGAGGTTCTGGGCCGGTCGCAGACCGTGGGTGGCGTCGAGCTCTGGCCGATTCCCTCGAACGGATGATCGACCGGGTGCCCCGACTTGTCATACCTCGGAGCTAGAGTGTCTGCTCGACTCATACACTTGTACGGAGAGGCTGGCAGTGGCCGACCGACTGACAATCCGTGGCGCCCGTGAGCACAACCTGCGTGACGTCAACCTCGACCTGCCCCGAGACGCGCTGATCGTCTTCACCGGGCTTTCCGGTTCGGGCAAGTCCAGCCTCGCCTTCGACACGATCTTCGCGGAGGGGCAGCGGCGATACGTGGAGTCGCTGTCGTCGTACGCGCGGCAGTTCCTGGGTCAGATGGACAAGCCGGACGTCGACTTCATCGAGGGCCTGTCCCCGGCGGTGTCGATCGACCAGAAGTCGACGAACCGCAACCCGCGCTCGACGGTCGGCACGATCACCGAGGTGTACGACTACCTGCGCCTGCTGTTCGCCCGGACCGGTATCGCGCACTGCCCGGTCTGCAAGGAGCGGATCACGAAGCAGACCCCGCAGCAGATCGTGGACCGGGTCCTGGCGATGGACGAGGGCACCCGGTTCATGGTCCTCGCGCCGGTGATCCGCGGCCGCAAGGGGGAGTATGTGGACCTCTTCGCGGAACTACAGGCCAAGGGCTATGCGCGGGCCCGGGTCAACGGGGTGGTGCACCCGCTGACCGAGCCGCCGAAGCTGAAGAAGCAGGAGAAGCACACCATCGAGGTGGTCATCGACCGTCTCAGCGTGAAGGCGTCCAGCAAGCAGCGCCTGACCGATTCGGTGGAGGCCGCGCTCGGGCTGGCCGGTGGCATCGTGCTGCTCGACTTCGTCGATCTGCCGGAGGACGACCCGGAGCGGGAGCGGCGTTTCTCCGAGCACCTGGCCTGCCCGAACGACCACCCCCTGGCGATCGAGGACCTGGAACCGCGGGTCTTCTCCTTCAACGCCCCGTACGGCGCCTGCCCCGAGTGTGCGGGCCTCGGCACGAAGAAGGAGGTCGACCCGGAGCTGCTCATCCCGGACGAGGAGAAGAGCCTCGCCCAGGGCGCGATCCAGCCGTGGGCCGGCGGTACCACCCAGGAGTACTTCAGCCGTCTGCTGGAGGCGCTCGCCGACGCGGAGAAGTTCTCCATGGACACCCCGTGGCGGGCCCTGCCCAGCCGGGTGCAGAAGATCGTGATGCACGGTGCCGACGACCAGGTGCACGTGCGGTACCGG
>DATMVU010000109.1:0-15515 GCA_035562875.1 Actinoplanes sp.
CAACCTCTGGCCGTTCTGGGACCAGGTGATCACCAGTACCGCCGGCTTCAGCGGGATCAGGCTCCGAAACGCCCGCCCGCGCCTACCCCTCAGCCCGCGCACCCACGCTTGACCCCTGGCCCACGCCCGTCCCGCCCGCGCCTGACCACTTGCCCGCGCGTGGCCCGTCCGCGCCTGACCCCCGGCCCGCGCCTGACCTCCGCCCGCGCCTGGCCCTCAGCCCGTGCGGCCGCGCTTGACCCTCGGCCCGCGCCCGGCGTTCAGCTTGTCGCCCGCGAGCCCGCGCCCAGCATTGACGTGACCAGGCGGGTCAGGGCGGCCCGGGCCGATTCCACCGGCAGGTCCATCGCGTCGCGCCACGTCGACCATGTCGGCCAGAGGCTGGCGGCGGTCAGCGCGTTCAGTAACTCCTCGTCGCCGTCGATCTCCCGGGCGAAGGTGGCGGTCAACTCGTCGCGCACCCGCGAGACGTGCAGTTTCCGATAGCGCTGCAACCCGGCCGAGAACGGCTCCTTCAGTGAGGATGCGCGCGCGGCCGGCCCGATCTCCTCAAGCAGGCGGGCCCGCTGGTGGCAGAACGCCTGGATCCGGTCGGTGAGCGGCAGGTCCGCCGGGATCGGCTGGTAGGACGCGTCACGTTGCTCCAGCACCCGCTGCCCGCTGGCCGCCATCAGCGCCTCCATGTCGGCGAAGTGGCTCCACAGGGCGCGCAGTGACACCCCGGCCAGCTTGGCCACCCGGTCGGCGGTGGGGCGCATGTCCCCGTCGCCGATCAGCCGGAGGTGTGCGTCGATGATCGCGTTGCGGGTCCGTTCGGACCGTGCGGTGCGACCATCGACGCGGGTTGGTGGGTTTGTCACGAATTGCTCCGATATCGCTTGAGTTCGCGGTGCGCCAGCGACCGCTTGTGCACCTCGTCGGGTCCGTCGGCGAGCCGCAGCATCCGCGCGCTGGCCCAGATCCCGGCGAGCGGGGTGTCCTGGCTGAGCCCGGCTGCACCGTGCGTCTGGATCGCCTTGTCCAGGATCCACTCCACGGTGGACGGTACCGCGATCTTGATGGCCTGGATCTCGGTGTGCGCACCCTTGTTGCCGACCGTGTCCATCAGCCAGGCCGCCTTCAGCACCAGCAGACGGGACTGCTCGATCCGGACCCGGGACTCGGCGATCCAGTCCTGGATGACACCCTGCTCGGCGAGGGTCTTGCCGAACGTGGTGCGGGCCAGCGCCCGGGTGCACATCAACTCGAGTGCCCGCTCGGCCATGCCGATCAGCCGCATGCAGTGGTGGATCCGGCCGGGGCCGAGCCTCGCCTGGGAGATCGCGAAGCCGCCGCCCTCGACGCCGATCAGGTTCGTCGCCGGCACCCGTACGTTCTCGAAGATCAGTTCAGCGTGGCCGCCGTGGTCTCCGTCGGTGTAGCCCATCACCGTCATGCCGCGCTTGACCGTGAACCCGGGAGTGTCCCGTGGCACCAGGACCTGACTCTGTTGCACGTGCCGGGCGGCATCCGGATCGGTCTTGCCCATCACGATGAAGATCTTGCAGTTCGGGTTCATCGCGCCGGTGATGTAGAACTTGCGCCCGTTGATGACGTAGTCGTCACCGTCCCGCTCGATCCGGGTGCCGATGTTCGTGGCGTCGGACGAGGCCACCTGCGGTTCGGTCATCGCGAACGCCGACCGGATCTCCCCGGCCAGCAGCGGCGTGAGCCACTTCTCCTGCTGTTCCGGCGTACCGAACTCGGCCAGGACCTCCATGTTGCCGGTGTCCGGAGCGGCACAGTTCAGGGCGGGCGGCCCCACCGCGGGACTGCGACCGGTGATCTCGGCCAGCGGGGCGTACTGCAGATTCGTCAGTCCGGCACCGTGCTCGCCGGGCAGGAAGAGGTTCCAGAGCCCGGCGTCCTTCGCGGCCTTCTGCAGGTCGGCCAGGATCGCCGGGGGTTCCCAGCCGTCGCTGTGGAAGGACGTTTCCGCGGGATAGACGTATTCGTCCATGAAAGCGAGCAACCGCTTGCGGTAGTCCTCGGTCTTCGCGTCGTATTCGAAGTCCATCAGTGTCCCTCCAGCGCTCGATGGCCCTGCTCGACAAGTGCGGGAACCATCGTGCCCACGGTGTCGAAGCCCGGGCCGACCGTCTGACCCTTGGTGTAGCGGAAGTGCACGCCCTCGAGGATGACGGCGAGCTTGAACGCAGCGAACGCCACATACCAGTGCAGATCGCTGACGTCGCGTTTACTGCGCTCGGCGTACCGGGCGGCGATCTCGTCGAGCGAGGGGTGCCCGGGAACGTCGATCGGGGCGACCGCCCGGCCGTCCCGCTCCAGCAGCGGCCGCCCGGCGTACACCTGCATCAGGGCCAGGTCGCTGAGCGGATCCCCCAGTGTGGACATCTCCCAGTCCAGCACCGCGTTGACCGTCAGCTCGTCACTGACCAGCACGTTGTCCAGCCGGAAGTCACCGTGCACCACAGCGCCCGGGCCGCCTTCCGGGATGTCGGTGGCGAGCCGGGCGTGCAACTCCTCGATCCCGGAGAGCTCCCGGCTGCGGGACGCATCGAGCTGCTGTTTCCACCGCCGCACCTGACGGGCGTTGAACCCGGCCGGCTTGCCGAAGTCGCCCAGCCCGATCGCTTCCGGCTCCAGCGCGTGCAAGTCGGCGAGCGTGTCGACCAGGGTGAGGTTGAGTTCGCGGAACGCCTGCGCGCCGAGACCGTCGGCATCCCGGTAGATCGTGCCGTCGACGTGCTCCATCAGGTAGAACGGAGCCCCGATCACCTCGGTGTCGGTGCACAGCCGCACCGGCCGGGGCACCGGGAAACCGGCAGCGGACAGGGCGGCCAGCACCTTGTGCTCACGAACCATGTCGTGTGCGGTGGGCAGCACGTGCCCCAGCGGCGGCCGGCGCAGCACCCAGCGGTTGACCCCGTCGGTCACCGCATAGGTGAGATTCGACCTCCCGCCCGCGAACATCGTCCCGGTCAGCGGGGGACTGTCCAGATAGGCCTGGAGTTTCTCCAGGTCAAGGCCCTTCATTTCGACTCGAATCCGCGCTGGAGTTTGTTCATGCCCCCCAGCCAACGGTCCGGATCGCTCGCGCGCAAGCGGTAGTAGTCCTCGACTTCCGGGTGCGGCAGGATCAGGAAGCCGGTGCCGGCCAGCGACTCGGCGACCAGATCGGCCACCGCCGAGGGGGCCAGTGCGCCGTCGGCCAGCAGCGAGGCCGCCCCACTGCCACGGTCGTTGCCACGGGTCAGCATGTCGGTGCGGACGCCTTGCGGGCAGAGCGCCTGGACGATCAACCCCCGATGGGCGTACGTCGCTCGAAGCCACTCGGCGTAGGCCAGCGCCGCGTGTTTCGTCACCGAGTAGGTCGCACTGCCCAGCAGGGTGAGCAGACCGGCCGCGCTGACCGTGAGGAGCAGCCGTTTCGGTTCACCGCTGTCCAGCCAGCGGGGGAGCAGCGCCCGGCTGACGTAGACGTGGGACATCACGTTGACCCCGAAGTCCCGTTCCCACTGGTCGTCCGGTGTCGTCTCGTCCCCGGCTGACAGCACACCGGCGTTGGAACAGAACAGATCGATCCCACCCAGTTCGGTCCAGGCGGTGTCGACCAGGTGCCGGACGTCCTCCTCGCGGGCCGCGTCACCGGGTACCGCGATCCCGCCGATCTCGTCGGCCACCGTGCGGGCGGCAGCCCCGTTCAGGTCGTTGACCACGACCCGGGCTCCGTCCGCGGCGAACCGGCGGGCCAGCGCCGCCCCGATGCCACCTCCGGCCCCGGTGACCACCACCCGTTTCACCGCCGTCACTGGACCGCCCCGGTCAGGGTGAGGCCGCCGTCGATCACGATCGTCTGCCCGGTGATCCAGGCGGCGTCGGGGGAGCAGAGGAACGCCACGGTGCCGGCCACGTCACCCGGGTCGCCGAGCCGCTGGAGCGGATAGGTGGCGGCCACCTCCTCCTCCCGTCCTTCGAAGAGGGCCGAGGCGAACCGGGTCTTCACCACCGCGGGTGCAACCGCGTTGACCCGGATCTTCGGCGCCAGTTCGACGGCGAGTTCCTCGGTGAGGTGGATCAGCGCGGCCTTGGTGGTGCCGTAGAACGCGATGCCCGGCGCCGGGCGGACCCCGGAGACCGAGGAGATGTTGACGATCGAGCCGCCGGTCTCGGCCAGTCCGCCGCGCAGGGCTTCCTGGATCCAGCCGAGCGTGCCGATCAGGTTGACCTCGGCCATCTTGCGGGCCGCGTTCAGGTCGAGGGTGGCCAGCGGACCGTACGCCGGGTTGATCCCGATGTTGTTGATCAGCGTGGTGACCGGCCCGAACGTCGCCCGCACCGCGTCGACCACGGCCGCCCGGTGTGCCGGGTCGTCGCCCTTGCCGGCCACTCCGAGGGCCACCTCCGGACCGCCGAGTTCCTTCACTGCGGCCGCGAGGGCGTCGGCGTCCCGGCCGGTGACGGCGACCTTGGCGCCCTGGGCGACGAAGCGCTGCGCGATGGCGAACCCGATTCCCCGGCTCGCTCCGGTCACGATTGCTACCTGGTCCGCCATCGCCCAACCTCCTGGAGTCGCATTTTTGCATTCAGAGTGCAGATATTACGCGGCCGGTACGCCGTTCGCTGGCGGCGTCACAGCCTGACCCTGGTACGGAGCGACCGGGCCGTCGTTGTCGTCGGTGGTGTACGGGGTCCCGAAGTAGACGGCCTTGCCGCTCTCGACCTTGGTGAGCTGTTGTCCGGCGTATCCCGAGTGATCCTGCGCGGAGAATCGCAGCGGCACCAGTCCCGGACCCTGGAAACCGTTCTTCTGAACCGCTTCGATGATCTTGTCGCGAGTGACGTCCTTGCCCGCCGCCTGCAACGCCTGCACGAACAGATAGCCGACCGACATGCCGTAGACGACGTTGTTGTCGAACTCGGCACCGCCGTTGTGTTCCGCGTTGACCTTCTTGAACAACTGGATCCACGGGTTGGCCTCGTCGGTGTTCAGCGGCAGGTAGTTGGCCGCCACCAGGCCCTCCATCAGGGGCGCGGCGGCACCCAGCGTCTTGGCGACGGTGGTCGGGTCGGCGCCGACGTTACTGACGACGAACTGCGGTTTGAAGGCAATCTTCGCAGCGGTGCCGATCGACAGTGCAGTGAAACCGGGCACAGTCGCCAGGAGCACGACCTCGCAGCCGGCCGCCTTGAGCGCGCCCATCTGCGGCCCGACGTTCGGGTTGCTCGTCACGTAGCTCTCCTTGGCCGCGACCGTACCGAGGATCTTCTCGATACCGACCAGACTGTCCCGGCCGAAGTCGTCGTCCTGGCCGAGGAAACAGGCCTTCTTGCCGGCCAGGTTCTCCTTCACGTACGTCCCGAGGATCTTGCCCTCGACGGTGTAGTCCGGGTTGAACCCGAACGTCCCCGGGTACTTGTCCGGCTGGTTCCAGCTCCGGCTGCCACTGGCCACGAAGAGGTCCGGCACCCGGTTGGTCTTCAGGAAGTCGAGCACGCCGGTGTGCGTGGGGGTCCCGAGGCCGTTGAGGATCGCGAAGACCTTGTCCTGGAGCACCAGTTCGCGCACCACGGTCTGGGTGTTCGCCGGGTTGTAGCCGTCATCCTTGACCTTGTAGGTGATCTTCCGGCCGTGCACCCCGCCGTTCTTGTTGACGAAGTCGAAGTACGCCTTGGTGGCCGGTGCGATCTTCGAATAGCCGGCCGCGGCCGGGCCGGTCAGCGGCATGTGGGTGCCGACCACGACCTCGGTGCCGGTCACTCCCGGAACGTCGGCACCGGCAGTCCCGCCACCCCCTCCACCACTGGAACAGCCGGCGGTGGCCAGCAGCATGACGGCCAGGGCCGTCGTCGCTGTGCGTTTCATCGGTTCCTCCTGATCGTTTTCTTCAACCGGGGATTGGCGCTTCCTCAGCCGGATCGGCTTCTTCAGCCGGATCGGCGCTTTCTCAACCGGATCGATGCGAGGCCGCCCGGGGCGGCGAGCATGACGACGACGAGCACCACACCGAAGACGACGAGCGCGAGGTTGCCCTCGAGCCGCTGCGACCCGGTCGACTCGCCGACCGACTGGGACAGGGTGGGCAGGAGCACCAGCAGAAGCGCGCCCCACAACGCCCCGAACAGACTGCCGAGACCGCCGATCACGATGGCCATGAGCAGGAAGAGGGAGAGTGTCAACGGGAATGCGCCGGGCGACACACTCTGGGCGAGCACGGCGAACAGTGCCCCGGCGACCCCGGCGCAGGCGGCACTCACCACGAAGGCCAGCACCTGGGTGCGCGCGACGTCCACTCCGGCCAGCCGGGCCGCGGTCTCGTCGTCCCGGACCGCACGCAGGTCCCGCCCGAACCGGCCGCGCACCAGCAACGCCAGCAGCAGCACCACGATCAGGGCGGCGCCCCAGCACAGCCACGCCTGCCACTGCTCCATCGGAACCGTCTCCGGCGGCGGGTCCAGCGCCACCGACAGCCCCTGATCACTGTTGAACGTCTCGTCGAACGTGTTGGTCACCGACGGGACCACGGTCGCCACGGCAAGCGTCAGACCGGCCAGGTAGGGGCCTCGCAGTCGAGCCGCGGCCAGGCCGATCACCCCACCCACCACGGTTGTGCCGAGCACCGCGACGGCGAAGCTGAGTGGCAGGTTCAGGAACTTGTTCTGGGTCAGCGCGAGTGTGTAAGCGCCGGTCGCCATCAGAGCGCCGTGCCCGAGCGACAGTTGACCGTTGAGCCCGGTCAGGACGGTCAGCCCAGCGGTCACGCAGAGGTAGGCGCCGACCGTGGCCAGTTGATAGTTCCGGAACGGCGGCAGTACGTAGGTCAGCGCCACCACCAGCACCGCCCCGGCGGCGATCACTGCGACCGGGTGCACCCGCCACTTCCTGGCCGGCCCCGCGATCCCGGTCACGGGCTCGGCATTCCTCGTCCGGACGTCGGTCATGCCACCCTCGCCTTCGAACTGGAGAACAGCCCGCCAGGTCTCCCGAGCAGGACCACCACGAGCAGGGCGAGAACGGCCATCGGGGCGACAGTGACGTCGACATAACCGCTGATGTACGACAGCAGCAGCCCCACCACGAGCCCGCCGACGACGGCACCGATCGGACTGTCCAGTCCACCCACGACTGCCGCAGTGAACGCCGACACGAACACCACGTCCATCGCCGTCGGGTGCACCCCCAGCTCGGTGGGGACGACGAGCATCCCGGCCAGCGAGCCCACCGCGGCGGCGAGCGCCCAGCCCAGCGTCAGCATGCCGCCGACCGAGACACCGAGCAGCCGGGACACGTCCGGGGCGAAGGCCGCCGCCCGCATTCGCAGACCCACGTTCGTCCTGGTGAAAAGCATGGTCAGCGCCACCACCACCGCACCCACAGCGGCGAATACGAACAGGTCGTAGCGGGACAGCAGCGCGACCCCGCCCACCTCGAACGCGTCCCGGCTGAACGGCGTCCGCACCGGCTGGTATTCGTTGCCGTAGACGATGCCCAGCGTCCCCTGCAGGACCAGGACCAGGCCGAGCGCCACCACCACCCCGTTGAGCGGCGACGAGTGATCCACGAACCGCATGACCACCCGTTCGACGACGACGCCCAGCACCAGACCGGTCAGCAGGGCGACCACGAACCCCAGCCAGTACGACCCGGTCGCGTTCGTCACCGACCAGGCCACGTAGACGGCGGCCACCGCCATCGCACCCTGCGCGAAGTTGACGATCCGGGCCGCCCGCCAGATCAGCACGAGCGCCAGCGCGAACGCCGCATAGACCAGCCCACGGCTCAGCCCGTCGAACGTCAGATAGATGAACTGACCCATCAGAACCCCAGGTACGCGTGTCGGAGATCGGTGTCGTCGCGCAGCGCCGCGGCCTTGTCCCGGGTCACCACCCGGCCCAGCGACAGCACCACGCCCTCGTCCGCGATGGACAGTGCGCTGCGTACGTTCTGCTCGACGAGCAGCACTGCCAGCCCGGTCCGGTCCCGCAGATCCCGCAGAAGGGCCATGATCTGCCCGGTCACCTTCGGCGCCAGCCCCAGCGACGGCTCGTCCAGCAGCAGCAGTCTCGGCCGCCCGACCAGGGCCCGGCCCAGAGCCAGCATCTGTCGTTCCCCGCCGGAGAGTTGATGACCGGCGGAGGACCGGCGCTGAGCCAGTGGCGGGAACAGCTCGTAGACCTCGTCGAGCGCCTTGCGCGCGTCGGCCCGGTCACGTTGCCACAGGCCACCGAGTCGCAGGTTCTCGTCGACTGTCAGTTCGGTGACCACGCCACGGCCCTCGGGGACATGGGCGATCCCGCGCCGCACCAGATGCTCGACTCGGGTGCCGGCCAGATCGTTGCCGGACAGGGCGACCCGGCCCCGGGACGGCTTGATCAACCCGGACAGAGCCCGTAGCAGGGTGGTCTTGCCGGCCCCGTTCGCGCCGAGGACGGCGACGATCTCCCCGGGCCGGACGGTCAGGTCCACATCGTGCAGGACCGGAGCCGCGCCGTACCCGGCGGTCAGCCCTTCGACCTCCAGCAACGCGCCGCTCATGGCGCCGCCTCCGGTCGTGACCGGGAATGCGTGATCATCGGCGCTCCTCCTTAGGGGCCGTTCTCGGGTATGCCGATGGAAGCCGGGTCGGGACCGGCTGGGTGGGAAGGCGCAGGTCAGGCAGCAGCGCCGAGATAGGCCTCGGTGACCTTGGGGTTCTCGCTGATCTCACTCGGCGTGCCGAGCGCGATCGGCTTGCCGAAATCGAGCACCAGGATCTCGTCGCAGACCGACATCACCAGGTCCATGTGGTGCTCGACCAGCAGAACGGTGGTGCCGACACCCTTGATCAGCTCGCCCAGCCAGCGGATCTCATCGGTGTCCAGCCCGCCTGCCGGCTCGTCGAGCATCAGGATGCGTGGCTTCGCGACCAGGGCGCGGGCCAGTTCGACACGTTTGCGGATCGCGTACGGCAACGCTCCGGGGTACATGTCCGCATACCGCGTCACGCCGCATCGCTCCAGGGCGGCCAGCGCCTCGGCCCCGGCTCGCCGGTGCCGGGCTCCGACCATCACGTTCTCCAGGACGGTCATGCCGCCGAACTGGCCGACGCCCTGAAGGGTCCGGGAGATCCCGAGCCGATTGAGTTGGTGCGGGCGGGGCCGCCACGGCTTGCCGTCAAGGGTTAGCGACCCGGAGGTCGGTGGCACGAACCCACTGATGACGTTGAAAAGTGTGGTCTTGCCCGCCCCGTTCGGCCCGATGACGCCGACGATCCGGCCCGGCGCGACGCGCAGGGAGACGGTGTCGAGAGCGGTCAGGCCGCCGAAACGGACGGAGATGTCGTGGAGTGCTAGCTCTTTCGCGGGGGGATCTGTTGACATGGCTGCCTCGCCGGACCGGTGGAAGTCCTGGATGGGAGATGGAGCCTCAACTATTTACACTTGGAGTGTAACTTTCTCGGCGGACTCGTCAACCACTTGCGACGTCCCTGTTACGGGCTTGTTCCCTCAGGCCACTCCGGCCGGCCGGAACTGCACGCTGACCCGTGGCCCGACCTGCTTCGCGGTCTTCGGCACGGCGTGCTCCCAGGTGCGCTGACACGAGCCGCCCATCACGATCAGATCGCCGTGCCCGAGCGGGAATCGCAGCGTCTCGTGCCCGCCCGCCCGTGGCCGCAGCAGCAGGTTGCGTGGCGATCCGAAGGAGACGATCGCGACCATGGTGTCCTCGGTGGCGGATCGGCCGAGGGTGTCGCCGTGCCAGGCGACGCTGTCACGTCCGTCGCGGTAGAGGCACATGCCCGCGGTCACGAACTCCTCACCCAGCTCCTCGGCGTAATGCCGGTTCAGCTCGGCTCGCGCCGCGGTCAGCGCTGGATGCGGCAGAGGCGCCCGCGGGCCGAACCACCGTAGGAGCCGGGGGACGTCGACGACGTCGTCATACATCTGCCGGCGCTCGGCCCGCCAGTCGATGCCGAGCAGGGTCTCGAAGACGGTGTCGGACCCGAGCAGCCACCCGGGAAGCACGTCGATCCAGGCACCCGCGGTGAGCCGGTGCCGGGTCGGCCGGCCGGTCAGCGGTGCGACCGCCTCGGCCGGCTCGGACAGCAGATCGAGAAACGAAGGCTGGTAGGCGCTGGTCATGCCGCCACTTTAGTACTGGCGTTCGATCCCGGCGGGAGCCGAACCCGGATCTGTGGATAACTCGTTCGGCGTTTCTGCTTCTGTGGACAGCAGGGCATGCAGGTGCATGTCGTGCCAGCCGTCGACGTGCCGGGCCTCGCTGCGTTTGGTGCCCTCGGCCAGGAAACCGGACCGTTCGGCGACCCGGCAGGAGGCGGGGTTGGCGGTCGAGTGGCTCAACTCGAGACGGTGCAGGCCGAGAGTGGAGAACGACCATCCGGTCAGCGCGTCCAAGGCGCGAGGCGCGATCCGCAAACCCCGGGCGGACGGCAGCACCCAGTAGGAGATCGAGGCCATGCCTTCATGAAGGTCCAGCCGGCGGAGGCCGATCTGCCCGGCGACCAGGCCGTCGTGCAGGATCGCCCAGCTCGCCGCACGTTCGGAACGCCAGCGATCGGGCCACTGTGAGATCCACTCGGCGGCCTCGTCGTCGTCCAGGCTCAGGCAGTGCCAGCGCTGGATCGCAGGGTCGGCGAACGCTGCCACGACAGCCGACCGGTCGGTCGGCTCCCACGGGCGCAGCGTCACGCCGGTGCCGGTGATCTCCGGCTGCTCCCGGCTGGAGATCGAACCAGTGGGGAGCGCGGCAGCCGTCAACAAAGCCATACGGTGACTTTAGGTCCTGTGCGGCGGGCCACCCGCCGGCTTCAGCGGGCGGTCCACCAGCAGACCCGCGAACGGCCGCCACACCGGGAGGGTCAGGATTCGGCTGGACGCTCGGGATGGTGGTAGGTGACGTACTCCGGCGGGAGCGGGAAGGTGAGGTCCTCACCGAACGGGGAGGGTCCGCCCTGGGTGGGAGCGGAGAGTTCGGCGATATCCATGTGGCCGTCCGGGCCGACCGGAGGACCCTCGGGCAGTCGGCTGCTGGACATCGTCGGGTTGACGGTGGAGACGGCTGTGGAAGGCGATTCGAGTTGATCGCGGCGGAAGATCTTGCGGCCCAGCCAGACGAGCGGGTCGTAGCGACGGTCCACCACACGCTCCTTCATCGGGATGATCGCGTTGTCCGTGATCTTGATGTGTTCGGGGCAGACCTCGGTGCAGCACTTGGTGATGTTGCAGTAGCCGAGACCCTGATTGGCCTGGGCGTACTCCTTACGATCCGCGAGATCGTCGAGTGGGTGCATGTCCAGTTCGGCGGCCCGGATGAAGAACCGTGGACCGGAGAAGGCCGGCTTGTTCTCGTCGTGGTCCCGGATGACATGGCAGGTGTTCTGGCAGAGGAAACACTCGATGCACTTGCGGAACTCCTGGCTGCGTTCCACGTCGACCTGCTGCATCCGGTAGTCGCCGGGCGCGACCCCGGGCGGCGGCGCGAACGCGGGCGTCTCCCGGGCCTTCTCGTAGTTGAACGACACGTCGGTGACCAGGTCCCGGATCACCGGGAAGGTCCGGATCGGAGTGACGGTGATGGTCTCGTCCTCGGCGAACGTCGACATCCGGGTCATGCACCCGAGCCGTGGCTTGCCGTTGATCTCCATCGAGCAGGAGCCGCACTTGCCGGCTTTGCAGTTCCACCGGCAGGCCAGATCGGGAGCCTGGGTGGCCTGCAGCCGGTGAATGATGTCGAGGACCACCTCACCCTCGTTCACCTCGACGTCGAAGTCCCGCAGGTCGCCGCCGGAAGCGTCGCCGCGCCAGACACGGAAGTGGCGTTTCACTCTGCCTCCACCTCGGTCAGTTCCTCATCGGTCAGGTATTTCGACAGTTCACTGCGTTCGAACAGGGCGATCAGCTCGGCCCGCATGGCAGGCACCGGCTTGTGTTCCAGGTGCACGTCGCCGGAGGAGAGCGAGCAGACCAGGTTGATCCGCCGCCACGAGGGGTCCATCGCTGGGAAGTCCTCGCGTGTGTGGCCACCACGCGATTCCTCCCGCTCCAACGCTGCCCGGGCGGTGCACTCCGAGACGACGAGCATGTTGCGCAGATCGAGGGCCAGATGCCAGCCGGGGTTGTAGCGCCGCCCGCCGGAAGCGCCGACGTTGGCGACCCGGACGCGCAGGTCGTGCAGACGCTTGAGCGCGTCGGTCAGCTCGCCTTCGCGCCGGATGATCCCGACCAGGTCACCCATCACCGCCTGAAGGTCCTGCTGGAGGGTGTACGGATTCTCGGCATCGGCCCGGGTCAGTGGCGCCAGTGCCACCTCGACGGCCGCAGCCACGTCGACCTTCGACGGCTTGGGCCGCGTCCCCAGCGTGTCCACATAGGCCGATGCGTGTTCCCCGGCGCGTTTGCCGAAGACCAGCAGGTCGGAGAGGGAGTTTCCGCCGAGCCGGTTGGAGCCGTGCATGCCCCCGGACACCTCACCGGCAGCGAACAGCCCCTGTACCCGCCCGTGAGCGGCCGCGCTGTCCGGGTCGACTTCGACACCGCCCATCACGTAGTGGCAGGTCGGCCCGACCTCCATCGGTTCCTTGGTGATGTCGACGTCGGCCAGTTCCTTGAACTGGTGGTGCATCGACGGCAGCCGCCTGATGATCTGCTCGGCCGGCAGACGTGTCGACACGTCCAGGAAGACCCCGCCGGCCGGACTGCCCCGGCCGGCTTTGACCTCGCTGTTGATGGCCCGGGCCACCTCGTCGCGGGGCAGTAGTTCGGGTGGGCGCCGGTTGTTGTCGGGGTCGGAGTACCAGCGGTCGGCCTCCTCCTCGGTCTCCGCGTACTGCTTGCGGAAGACGTCGGGGACGTAGTCGAACATGAACCGCTTGTTCTCGGAGTTGCGCAGCACCCCGCCGTCACCGCGGACCGACTCGGTGACCAGGATGCCTTTGACGCTCGGCGGCCAGACCATGCCGGTCGGATGGAACTGCAGGAACTCCATGTTGATCAAAGTCGCCCCGGCGCGCAGTGCGAGTGCGTGGCCGTCGCCGGTGTACTCCCACGAGTTCGAGGTGACCTTGTAACTGCGGCCGACCCCGCCGGTGGCGAGCACCACTGCCGGTGCCTCGAAGAGCAGGAACTCGCCGGATTCCCGGTAGTAGCCGAACGCCCCGGCTACCCGGTCACCGTCCAGCAGCAGCTCGGTGATCGTGGTCTCCTGGAAGACCCGGATCTGCGACTCGTACGATCCGGTCGCCGCGAAGTCCTCCTGCTGCAGCGAGACGATCTTCTGCTGGAGGGTGCGGATCAGTTCGAGGCCGGTCCGGTCGCCGACGTGGGCGAGCCGTGGATATTCATGGCCACCGAAGTTGCGCTGGGAGATCTTGCCATCTTTCGTACGGTCGAAAAGGGCACCGTACGTCTCCAGTTCCCAGATGCGTTCCGGTGCCTCCCTGGCGTGCAGCTCGGCCATCCGGAAGTTGTTCAGGAACTTGCCGCCGCGCATGGTGTCCCGGAAGTGGACCATCCAGTTGTCCCGCGAGTTGACGTTGCCCATCGCGGCTGCCGCGCCGCCCTCGGCCATCACCGTGTGGGCCTTGCCGAACAGCGACTTCGAGATGATCGCGGTACGTTTCCCGGCCAGTCGTGCCTCGATCGCCGCCCGCAGACCGGCCCCGCCGGCCCCGATGACGACGACGTCGTACAGATGCCGCTCGATCTTTTCGCTCATGGCCGCCGCCCCTCAGTTGATGATTCGCAGGTCGGTGAACCAGCCGGCGGCGAGACCCATGATGTAGAAGTCGGTCAGCGCCAGGGTGCCGAGCGTGATCCAGGCGAGCTGCATGTGGCGGGCGTTGAGTGTGGACACGAACGTCCAGAGCCGGTAGCGCACCGGATGCTTGGAGAAGTGCTTCATCCGGCCGCCGATGATGTGCCGGCAGGAGTGGCAGGAGGCCGTGTACGCCCAGAGCATCAGCACGTTGATCCAGAGGATCACGTTGCCCAGCCCGAGCCCGGTCGTCTGCGCGTGCACCGCGTCCCATGTGTTGATCACCGAGATGATCACGGCGGCGTAGAACGCGTACCGATGGGCGTTCTGGAAGATCAGCGGGAAGCGGGTCTCCCCGGAGTAGGTCTTGTGCCCGTCCGGCACCGCGCAGGCCGGCGGCGACAGCCAGAACGCCCGGTAGTACGCCTTCCGGTAGTAGTAGCAGGTCAGCCGGAAGAGCAGCAGGAACGGCAGGGTGAACGCCGCCTCCGGGATGAGGACGAAACTGGGGAGCGGGGTGCCGAACTCCGCCGCCGGGCCACACAGATCGGTGAGGCAGGGCGAGTAGAACGGCGTCAGGTAGAGGTACTCCTCCACGAAGAACCATTGGTGCATGAAGACCCGGACCGTCGCGTAGGTGACCCACGCGCCCAGTCCGACAAAGGTCACCAGCGGCGCGAGCCACCAGCGGTCGGTGCGCAGCGTGCGCGCGGTGATCGCCGCTCGCGGTCTACCGCCGCCGCCCGGCTTCGTTGCCGTCGTCGTCATTCCATCTCCCTGGACAGTGCCGTGTGCAGGGTCGCCACACGGCGGTGTCAGGGCACAGCGCTGCCCCACTCGCCGTCGTGTCACGACAGTGATGTGGGGCACACGTTACGCCGAAGGTCCGACAGTTCGCGCGGTCCAGGTCACAAAAAGACCATCCCGCATGACACAGACGATCACCGATGCGTTAAAGGATCATCCGGACGCGTTCCCGGTGATGTTCCACTCGGCCAGATGCAGAGCCGGCGCCGCGTACCGCTCCCGGCCCCAGGACTCCGGCAACAGCACCGTCTCGGCGCCGATCCCGAGAACCCTCCCCGGACCCAGTGCCAGCGGGTACGACTGGGTGAAGCGCATGTTGCCCACCGCCGACACCACCTCGCCGTCCTCCACCAGCCACACCCCGTTCCGGGTCAGACCGGTGATCACCAGCGCCTTCGGGTCGAGTACCCGGGTGTACCAGAGATCCGAGATCAGCAGGCCACGCCGCATCCCCGAGACCAGCGGGCGGGCCGAGTCGACGATGGTCCCGGTGCCACCCGTGCCCGGCGCGGCACCCGGCACCGGCGCCGCCTCCAGCCGCAGATGGGCGGCGTGCGGCCCCCACGACCGGGACACCGCCGAACCGTGCCCGGTCGACGTGGTGCCGGCCTGCCCCGCCGACGTCCGGTCGTGCGTCACCGCCTGGGTCACCCCGTCACGGACCAGCACCAACGGCCGCCGGGGTGTGCCCTCCTCGTCGAAGGCCAGGTCGCCGGCCGGCTCGTCCCGGCTGCCCAGCGGGTCGTCCACGATGGTCACCGACGGATCGAACTGCTGCCGGCCCAGCTCGGCGAAACTCTGCTGCTGGTGGTGGGCCCGGCCGTCGAACCCGAAGTACCCGAGGTTGTGCAGCAGGTCGCAGACCGCCGTCGGTTCCAGTACCACCTCGTACCGGCCCGGCGGCAGCTCGACGGTCTCGCGGGCGGCGCGGGCCTTCGCCGCGGCCCGGGCGCCG
>DATMVU010000110.1:0-27590 GCA_035562875.1 Actinoplanes sp.
CTGACCTGCTGCTCTGGGTCCCGATCAAGGGGGAGCCGCGGAAACCCCGCGAGTTCCTCTGCGTCGCCCAGGTGCGGCCGGTCACCGCGCCCACGGCGTACCAGGACGACCAGGTCGGCAAGATCGTCGGCGGGCCGGAGGTGGCACATCTCGAGGTGGCCCTGACCCAGGAGCGGATCTGGCGGGAGGGCGACCCGGTCTGGTACGGCGACACCCCCGCCCGGCACGAGGCGATCCCGGTGCGCCGCCGCGACGCGACCGACGTGGAGGAGGGCTTCAGCGAGGTGATCGCGGTGATCGGCCGGGACACCAACCTGAGCACCGCCCGCACCCCCAGCCAGCTCGAACTCAACTATCTGACCACCGCCGACGACCTGGCGCAGATGGTCGCCGACGGCACGTTCCCGCCGCCCCGGCACCCGGGTGAGATCACCTCGGCGCCCCGGGTCGGCGACGGGCTGATCCGGCTGGACGCGTCCGGCAAGGTCACCTACGCCAGCCCGAACGCGCAGTCGGCGTACCGGCGGCTCGGTTTCAACGCCCACCTGGTCGGCGAGGAGCTGGCGAAACTGTCCAGCCGGCTGTCCGGCGACCCGCTCGAGGGCAACGACGCGGCCGAGCGGATCCTGTCCTCGCTGCGCGGCGAGTTCCCGGCCCGGATGGAGGTCGAGGCGCGCGGCGCGACGGTGCTCACCCGGGCGCTGCCACTGCTGCCGGCCGGGGTGCCGATCGGTGCCCTGGTGCTGGTCCGGGACGTGACCGAGGTGCGCCGCCGGGAACGCGCGCTGATGACCAAGGACGCCACCATCCGGGAGATCCACCACCGGGTGAAGAACAATCTGCAGACCGTGGCCGCGCTGCTGCGCCTGCAGGCCCGCCGGGTGGACGCCCCGGAGGCCCGGATGGCGCTGGAGGAGTCGGTACGCCGGGTCGCGTCGATAGCCCTCGTCCACGAGACCCTCTCGATGTCCAGCGACGAGGCTGTCGAGTTCGACGGCATCGTGGACCGGGTGGCCACCGCCGCCACCGAGGTCGCCGCGACCAGTTTCCCGGTGCGGATGCGCCGTGAGGGCACCTTCGGGGTGCTGCCCGCCGAGATCGCCACGTCCCTGGTGATGGTCCTCAACGAGCTGCTGATCAACGCGGTGGAGCACGGTTTCCCGGCGCCCGAGGACGACGACGCCGAGCCGGTGGCCCCGGAGCAGCCGGGCGAGGTGGTGGTCTCCGCGCACCGGTTCCGCAAGCAGTTGCACGTCACCGTCGCCGACAACGGCAAGGGCCTGCCGGAGGATTTCAAGCCGGAGGTCGGCAAGCGGCTGGGTCTGCAGATCGTGCGGGCGCTGGCGACCGGGGAGCTGCGCGGGAGCATCGAGCTGCGGAACCGGGCCGGCGGCGGCACCGAGGCGGTCCTGGTGGTGCCGCTCGAGAAGCGGTGACCGGCTGCTCACCTTCGGTGGTGATACAGCTTAGGTGTCAACTGTTACAAGATGTTGGCGTTGTGTAACTCGGCACACTCCCGAAATCTGGACCTCGCTGGTCTGGAATCGCCGGGCGTGAGAGGCTTGCCGACATGACCGCTGCAGTTGACCGCCGCCTCGTGGCACGCCGCCACGTGGACTACGGCCGTGTCCGCAGCGCCATGTGTCCGGCTTTCTGACGACGCCCGATCTCTATTCTCCGGGTGCTCGACCGCCGGGCCCTCTCCTGACACAGATGTCACGAGCCTCCCAGGGCCGTGAGCGGATTGTTGCGCCCACGAAAAGCCCACGAAACCCGGAGGACCGCCGACATGGCGACTGGAAACGCTTCCACCGCACGCCCCCGCAAGGCACGCGGTGAAGGTCAGTGGGCGCTCGGACATCGCGAGCCGCTCAACCCCAACGAGCGCAGCAAGAAGGACGACAACCCGCTGAACGTCCGGGCGCGGATCGAGAACATCTACGCGCACGGCGGCTTCTCCTCGATCGACCCCGCCGACCTGCGGGGCCGGTTCCGCTGGTGGGGGCTTTACACCCAGCGCAAAGCCGGAATCGATGGCGGCCGCACCGCGGTGCTGGAGCCGGAGGAGCTCGAGGACGAGTACTTCATGCTCCGGGTCCGCTGCGACGCCGGCGCCCTGAACCTGGCACAGCTCCGTACCATCGCCGAGATCTCCACCGAGTTCGGCCGGGACAGCGCCGACATCACCGACCGGCAGAACATCCAGCTCCACTGGATCCGGGTCGAGGACGTGCCGGAGATCTGGCGGCGCCTCGAAGCGGTCGGCCTGCAGACCACCGAGGCCTGCGGCGACTGCCCGCGCGTCGTGCTGGGCAGCCCGGTCGCCGGGGTGGCTGTCGACGAGGTCATCGACGCGACGCCGGCCATCGACGAGATCGTCAAGCGGTACGTCGGCGACCCCCGCTACTCCAACCTGCCGCGCAAGTTCAAGTCGGTCATCTCCTGGCTGCCCGACGGTCCCTACCAGGCCAACGACATCTCGCTCGTCGGCGTGGTGCACCCGGACCACGGTCCCGGCTTCGACCTGTGGGTCGGCGGCGGCCTCTCCACCAACCCGCGGCTGGCCGAACGGCTCGGCGTCTGGGTGCCGCTGGAGGAGATCCCGGACGTCTGGGAGGGTGTCGTCGGCATCTTCCGGGACTACGGCTACCGCCGGCTGCGGCACCGCGCCCGCCTGAAGTTCCTGCTCGCCGACTGGGGCGTGGCGAAGTTCCGCGAGGTCCTGGAGAAGGAGTACCTCGGCCGGGCACTGCTCGACGGCCCCGCGCCGGTACTGCCGGAGAAGCCGCTCGACCACATCGGTGTGCACAAGCAGCGGGACGGGCGTAACTACATCGGTGCCGCCCCGGTTGTCGGCCGCTCCTCCGGAAGCCAGCTCAGCAAGCTCGCCGACCTGGTCGAACAGCACGGCTCGGACCGCGTGCGGCTCACCGCGTACCAGAAATTGCTGGTCTTGGACATCGCCGACGACCAGGTGGAACCGTTCATCACCGGCTTGCGGGCCATCGGCCTGGAAGCCCGCCCGTCGGCCTTCCGCCGCGGCACCATGGCCTGCACCGGCATCGAATACTGCAAGCTCGCCATCGTCGAGACCAAGGCGCGCGGCGAGGAGCTGGTGGCCCGGCTCGAGGACCGGCTCAAGGGCTTCGACGCCGACCTCTCCATCCACATCAACGGCTGCCCCAACGCGTGCGCCCGCACCCAGGTCGCCGACATCGGTCTCAAAGGCCAGCTCGTCATGAACAAGCACGGCGAGCAGGTCGAAGGCTTCCAGATCCACCTCGGTGGCGCACTCGGCATGGCCAAGGGCGAGACGGCCGGTTTCGGGCGCAAGGTCCGCGGCCTCAAGACCACCGCCGAGGAGCTTCCGGAGTACGTGGAACGCGTCGCCAAGCACTACCTGGACGGCCGCTCCGACGGCGAGACGTTCTCCAACTGGGTGCTGCGGGCCGAAGAGGAGCACCTGAAATGAGCGAGCGACAAGCCCCGATGTACTGCCCGTACTGCGGCGACGAGGACCTGCGTCCCAACGAGGCGTCACACGGCGCGTGGGAGTGCCACTCCTGCGCCCGCGTCTTCTCGATCAAGTTCGTCGGTCTGCTGTCCAAGTTCGGTCTTTCGTCCCAGGGAGTTATCGAATGAGTCTCCTCAACGCCGCCGGTCTGAGCCTGATCAACCTGGGCGAACCCGCATCCGGCGCCGACCTGTCCCGCCGGAAACCCGCGGAGCTGAAGGCCCTCGCCGACACCGCCGCACTGGCCCTCGAAGGCGCCCCCGCCGAAGAGATCGCCAAGTGGGCGACCGACACCTTCGGCTCCCGCTTCTGCGTCACCAGTTCGATGGCTGACGCCGTCGTCGCCCATCTCTTCTCCCGGGTGTCGCCCGGCGTGGACGTGGTCTTCCTCGACACCGGACTGCACTTCCCGGAAACCCTCAAAGTCCGGGACACCGTCATCCGCACGATGAACGTCAACGTCCGCTCCATCCGCCCCCGCAGCACCGTCGGCCAGCAGGACGGCGAACACGGCCCCCGGCTCTTCGCCCGCAGCCCCGACCAGTGCTGCAACCTGCGCAAGGTCGAGCCGCTGGAACGCGCCCTCGCCGAATACGACTCGTGGGCCACCGGCCTGCGCCGCGACGAGTCGCCGACCCGTGCCAACACGCCGGTCGTCACGTTCGACAGCAAGAAGGGCAAGGTGAAGGTCAACCCGATCGCCGCCTGGACCCAGGAGGACGTCGACACCTACATCAGCCGGTGGAACGTGCCGGTCAACGAACTGTTCAAAAAAGGCTACGGGTCGATCGGCTGCTGGCCGTGCACCCGCCGCACCAAAGCCGGCGAAGACCCGCGCGCCGGTCGCTGGGCGATGTTCGAGAAGACCGAATGCGGTCTGCACGTCTGATCGGCGGTCACCGGCCGGCCGTGGTCCTGGTGGCCCACGGCAGCCGTGACCCCCGGGCCGCCGCATCCACCGAGGCACTGGCCCGCGCGGTGCAGCACACCCGGCCGGAGTGGCTGGTCCGCGCGTCATACCTGGACCACGACGGCCCCCGCCCGCTGGACGTCCTGGCCGCACTGCCCGGCACACGGGCCGTCCTGGTGCCGTTGCTGCTCACCGCCGCCTACCACGGCCGGGTGGACCTGCCCGCAGTCATCCGGGACGCGGCGACGCTACCCGTCACGGTGACCGCCACCGACGTACTCGGCCCGGCGTCGCCGCTGCTGCTCGCCGCCCTCAACCGCCGCCTGTCCACCGCCCCCGGCCATTTCGGTCGTCCGGACGGTCCCGGTCATCCCGGTTGCCAGTTGATCGGCGGGTCTTTCGGTTCCGATCCGGCCTGCTGTGGTGATCCGGCCGTGGCCGGCCTGGATGCCGTCGTGCTCGCCGCCGCGGGCACCCGGGACGATGCCGCCCGCGGTACCGTCGCCGACGCCGCCACCGCCCTGGGAACCCTGCTGGGCCTGCCGTCGGCGGTCTCCTACGCGTCCGGTCCCGGCCCGCGCGCGGACGAGGCCGTCACCCGGCTACGCGCGGAAGGCGCCCGCCGGGTAGGTGTGGCCGCCTACTTCCTGGCCCCCGGCCTGCTCTACGACGCCGCGATGGACGCCGCCCGCTCCGCCGGAGCGGTCACCGTAGCCCAGCCACTGGGCGACGCCCCCGAACTGGTCCGCCTGGTAGCCACCCGTGCCGAGTCGATCCTGACCCACTCCCTGGCCACCGCGGCCTGATCCCACCCGCACCTGCCGTCCTGTTCACCGGCCGTGTCCTGGGCACGTCCGCGCCTGCCGCTCTGTTCACCTGCCGTGTCCCGGGCACTTCCGCGCCTGCCGTGTTCTGAAGCCGCCCTCGGCCCACCGCGGTCTGAACCGTCTCCTGCCTACTGCGGTTCCGAAACCGCCTCCGAGATCCACTGTGCGCGGTCGAGCCCGTCCGGCCTACTTCCGGGACGGGCTCGACCGAATCTCCCGGCGCAGAAGCCCGCACAAGGCCGTCGGAGGCCCGCAAGGTTCGGCGGTCAAAACTTCAGAACGATTTCTGGTACGGACCACACCTCCCCAACCGCAACCCACCACGCCCGTGGCATCACGCGAGGTCCGCGCGGCGCAGGGGCCGACGCCCGGCTTCCGGGCTGAAGCGCCCCACACCGGCTACACCCGCCCGCCCCGACTTCAGCCCAGACCTCTGCCGCCAACCACACACCGTCCCGCAACGCCACCTCGAGCCGTCCCGCCACTAAAGACTCGTGCCGCCGCCACGCAGTCTCGTGCAGCCACGCAGTCCCGTGTAGCCACGCAGTTTTATGCCGCAACGCGGTCTCGTGCCGTCTCGCCCCACGCGGTCTCGTGCCGTCTCGTGCCAAGCTGCACCGTCTCGCCTCGCCCGGGACACCGCAGCCCCGAGGCCGTGATCTGCCGAGGCCCGCACGCGTTCGTTCTCCCGTGGCGACTCGCGGTCCGCCCCGTACCCGAACTCACCACGGTCAGCCGAGCACAGATCCATGTGGCGAGTCGTGGTTCGTTACGCGCCCGAGGGCGCCGGGCCGCCGGGCCGGTCGGTGGAGCCGGCCAGCGGGACGGGGCGGGTGGACATCGATCGGCTTGCTGAGAGATGGCTGCCAATGTCAGCAGAGCTTGCTGAGAGCGCCCGCCGGTATAACTCTGCGTGTTGATCATTCTGCGGTGTGCGACGAATCGGCATTGCCTGAGGGGGAATCGTGATCGTCCCATGCGGAGTGTGCCGGAGTGGCGACGCAAAGAGTCTTGATCAGAATTTCGAGATCATTTCGTGGATCCGGCCAAACGTACCGTGATCGCATTAGCGCACAGTGGAATGAGAACGCAGGGTGAGTGCCCGGAAACAGCAAGACGCCCCGTGCCGACCGGCCCGGGGCGCAAATGCTGTGTGGGGGATTGATTCAGGCGGTGGGAGCTCCGACCCGAAGACCGCCGCGACGCTTGACCGCGCGACGTTCATCCTCGCTCATTCCGCCCCATACGCCGGCGTCCTGTCCCGACTCGAGAGCCCACGAAAGGCATCCCTCGGTCACCGGGCACCGCCGGCACACGGCCTTGGCCTGCTCGACCTGCAGGAGCGCCGGCCCACTCGTCCCGATCGGGAAGAACAGCTCGGGGTCCTCGTCGCGGCAGATCGCATCGTGACGCCAGTCCATGGCGGCAAACTCCTTGTTTCGGATGGGGTAATGAAAACAGTGCTGTTTACCTATATGCGAGCGCAGTGGTCGGCGACGGCTTGTACCCGTACGCTCACCGATGCGTCAGCAAGCTTTTGTGTTTGGCGGCTCTTCTGCGCTTCTGTATTAGGAACGCGCACAAGCAGCAACCGGTTACTTCTTATCGCTTGTGAATGCTTTCACGAACTCACGCGATGTCAAGGGTAGCGCCGGAAGTTTCTCCCGGTGGGTGAGCTGGCTCACGCACCCATATGTCCGGTTCCGCCGCTCCCGGCCGAGCCGGTTGACGAACGCTCCCATCAATGTAGTACGGTCCCGCCCACTTCGCCGACCTTTTACCCGTGTTTCTGTAACGGATCGTGAGCGCCTGTCCGGTACACCTACCCCGAAGTCAGCAGACCACACGTAGTGCTGAGGGGACGGACAGAAAGTGCACCTTCTGCCGCTCTCCCAAGTAGTCGCCGTCCAGCTGGAAAGGCTGGGGCCGGGAGGCCACGACAGTGAACTCCGCGACGTCATACCGGCGCAGAACCTGTTTACCTCGCGGATCACCGGTCCGCCACGCGAGTTCTGTCACGGCCCGGGCACTGCCTGGAACGGTGAGCCTCCGAAGTGCGGTGACATCCAGCCCGAGATCGAACGAGGCGTCCGGATTCAAATGGACAGCGCGGTCACCGAGGTACGTCCAGGGCGCGGTGTTCTGCACGATCACCGTGGAGAGCCCGGTGTCCGGCATCTCACCCGGGCGCTCCAGGGTGAGTGCCGGATCCTTCCGGTCGGCCCCGGCCAGGAACTGACCGGACATCGCCTGGAGATAGAGCAACGGCGTGGAGGTCCGGCCCCGCATCCGAGCCTGCTCCACCCGGCGGATCGTGCCGGCGTCCCAGCCGAGCCCGGCCGTGAAGGTGAACCAGCGGTCATCGGCGCGACCGAGACCGATCACCCGGTGCCGGCCGTCGCGCAGCCCGTCCAGGATCACGCTCGTCCCGTCCGCCCAGTCGCGGGGCAGACCGAGCGCCCGGGCGAAGACGTTTGTGGAACCGCCGGGCACCACGGCGAGTGCCGGCAGCCGGCCGGCGGGCGGACCGGGCAGGTCGCTGAACGCCGTCGATGCGGTGAGCAGGCCGTTCACCGCTTCGTTCACGGTGCCGTCGCCACCGAGCGTGACCACCACGTCGACACCGTTCTCCGCCGCCTCACGGGCCAGGGCGGTGGCGTGACCACGGCGCTCGGTGTAGCGGACGGTCAGATCCACGGCGCTGTTCAGCGCCCGGACCAGGACGTCGCGACTGCGCTCACTGGTCGTCGTCGCCCGCGGATTCACCACCAGCAGCGCTCGCATGCGCGGCACTGTACCCGGGATCGGTGTGCTCAGGGATGGGTAAGGTGCAGCGGTGACAGGTGAGAAACCCGCGACCGCCGGCGTCCCGACTCTCGACTGGGGGGTCCGGCTGCTCTACCTGCAGGGCATCGGACTCGCGGCGCTCACCGCGTACCTGATCGTCCTTGATCTGACCGAGAAGGACGTCGTCGTCGCGATCGCCGCCTCGCTGACCGTGATGGCTGCCATCGCCGCGGCAGTGATCCTGCTGATCGCCCGCGCACTCGGCCGGCGTTCGGTCCGGGCCCGCGGCCCGGCCGTGGTGGTTCAGCTGTTCGTGCTGGCCACCGGCGGCTTCCTGGTGCAGTACGGCACGCTCTGGTCCGGAATCGGGATGCTGGTTCTGGGCGCTGTCACGGCGGCTCTGGTGCTGGTCCCGCCGAGCAGCCGGGCACTGGGCGTCGATTGAGGGTGCCGGCGTCGTGAAAAAGGTTCATTAGCTGGTCATCGAAGTCGGATCAGGGCCTAACCTGAACGAGTGACCGGCTCAACGGTGCGCCCACCCGCCTATCAGCAGCTCGCCGACGAGTTACGTGCGGAGATCACGTCAGGACGACTGCAACCCGGCGAGCGCCTTCCACCCGAACCCGAGCTGTGCGTCAAGATCGGCGTCAGCCGGAGCACGGTGCGGGAGGCTCTGCGCCTGCTCGCCAGCCAGCACCTCATCGTCACGACGAGAGGTGTCACCGGGGGCAGTTTTGTCGCCCACCCCGACGCCGAACAGCTGGCCGACGGACTGTCGACGGGATTCGCGCTGCTCACCCACTCGGCCGCTGTCGGGTTCGCCGACCTGCTCGAATTACGCCGGGCACTGGAGGTGCCGGCTGCTGGACTGGCCGCGCTCCGCCGCGAGGAATCCCATCTGCTCGAATTGCGCAGTGCCCTCTTCGATCCGGTGATCGACGACTTCGACACGATGCTGGCCGCGCATTCGGCCTTCCACCGGGCGATGGCGAAAGCGACCGGGAATCCCCTCTTCGAACTTGTGGGGCGGCCGCTCTACCAGGTCAGTTACGGCGAAGAGGTGATCGGGGACCTGCCCGAGGGCTATTGGGTACGCATCGACGCCGATCATCGGGCGATTCTCGCCTGCCTGGCCGCGGGCGACGCCGAGGGTGCACGCCGGGCAGCCGCAGCCCACCTCGATTACATCGCCGAGACGGTGCGCTGAAAAGCCGGAATCAAAAGGTCCGAATCAATAGTCGGTACGCCGGGTGAGCAGCCGGATCGTCGCATAGCGACCGTTCGCCTGGGCCTCGGCCGACGTGGTCAGGGCAGTCAGCACCTTCCACGCGAACGACGACTCGGACGGCAGTTTCGCCCCGCGGACCGTGCCGACAGTCACCTCGACGGTGAGCGCGTCCTCGGTCACCGCGAACCGGCACTCCAGCTCCGCGTTGCGGGTGGCGATCGCCAGCAGCATGGCGCACGCCTCGTCGACGGCGATGCGCAGGTCCTCGATCTCGTCGAGGGCGAAATGCAGGCGAGCAGCCAGGCCCGCAGTAGCCGTCCGGAGGACACCCAGATATCCGCCGTCAGCGGGCACCGTCAGCAGTACGACGTCGTCTCCGACGTCCGGCTCGATATCCGTCATCTGAGTCACCCGGTCCCCTCCTCCCGTTGGAGAGACTGTAGCGGCTGAAAGACGCTACGGGACCACCCGGTCACCGCCTGCTTCCCACAAATCGGGAAAACACGACAGCCGACCACCAGATGGCAGCCGGCTGGAGTGCATACATCAGGAGCGGTGTCTATCAAGGGCGGAAACCTCGCCATAGGAGCCGACCGCAAAACCGGCGGTCGGCTCTTACGGTGTCTGTCAAGAGCGCAAACCTCGCCACAAGAGCCGAC
This sequence comes from Actinoplanes sp., assembly GCA_035562875.1. Taxonomy (GTDB): domain Bacteria; phylum Actinomycetota; class Actinomycetes; order Mycobacteriales; family Micromonosporaceae; genus Actinoplanes. The sequence continues at coordinate 9,926 of DATMVU010000110.1, forward strand.
CGCAAAACCGGCGGTCGGCCCTTGTGGCTATCAGGCCTGCTTGGTCTCCCAGAAGATCTTGGAGATCTCCTCGATCTTGCCCAGCAGCTCGTCGGCGACGGCCACGTCGACCTTGCCCTTGGCACCGGCGGCGCCGGCGAGCTTGGTGGCCTCGTTGAAGAGCTGGTGCAGGTGCGGGTACTTCTCGAAGTGCGGGGCCTTGAAGTAGTCGGTCCAGAGCACCCAGAGGTGGTGCTTGACCAGTTCGGCGCGCTGCTCCTTGATCAGGATGGCGCGGGTGCGGAATTCGGGGTCGGTGTTCCCCTGGTACTTCTCGGCGATCGCCTTGACCGACTCGGCCTCGATCCGGGCCTGGGCCGGGTCGTAGACGCCGCACGGCAGGTCGCAGTGGGCACTGACCACGGTGCGCGGGGTGAGGAAACGCGGAAGTCGCATCAGGACTCCTCCAAAGAGTTTGCGATGATCCGAGAAAGACCCTACCCCTTACATTCGGAACGTAACGCGACGGAGGCTTGATGCCGTGAGATGGCAATTGCCACTGTTCACCGCGCTCGTGCAAGGGCCCTCGATGGTTCCCGCGCTGAGGGCCGGAGACGCGTTGGTCGTGCGCCGTGGCGGACCGGTAAGGAGTGGGGACGTCGTGGTCGCGGAGTTCCGCAGCCGCCCCGGTCTGCTGGTGGTGAAACGCGCTGCCGAGCCCCGGGACGGCGGGTGGTGGCTGATCGGCGACAACGAGTTCGTGACCGACGATTCCCGTGCTCACGGCGTAGCCGACGTCATCGGGCGTGTGATATTTCGCTACTACCCGAGACCGTTCCGGGTAAGTTAATGTCCTCTGATCCCCAGCGCACACCCGCGCTGGTGGTGGTTGTACCGGGTGATCCCCGCATCGCACCGCGGTCCTGGCGCATACTCGCGACCAAGATTTCAGCAGGTGCCACGTATCAATGTCGATGCAGTGTGGAGTTTCACCGTGTCTTTCTTCAGTTTCGAACTCGATCCCGCCCTCGCCGCCGATCCCGTCTTCGACCTGCACCGCCGGGGCAAGATGACGATGAGCGCGACAGTCCCGCTGGCCAGCAGGGAAGACCTTTCGCTGGCGTACACGCCGGGGGTGGCCCGGGTCTGTGAGGCCATCGCCGAGGACGAGACGCTGTACCCGGACTACACCTGGACCGCCAACACGGTCGCCGTGATCACCGACGGTTCGGCAGTCCTCGGGCTCGGCAACATCGGTCCCAAGGCCGCGATGCCCGTCATGGAGGGCAAGTCGGTCCTGTTCAAGCAGTTCGGCGGGGTCGACTCGATCCCGATCGTGCTGGACACCCAGGACGTCGAGGCGATCATCGCGACGGTCAAGGCGATGGCCCCGTCGTTCGGCGGGATCAACCTGGAGGACATCAGCGCGCCCCGTTGCTTCGAGATCGAACGCCGCCTCGACGCCGAACTGGACATCCCGGTCTTCCACGACGACCAGCACGGCACCGCTGTCGTCACGCTCGCCGCTCTGCGCAACGCCGCCAAGCTGCTCGGCCGCGATTTCGGTGACCTGCGGGTGGTGGTCAGCGGGGCCGGCGCGGCCGGGGTTGCGATCACCCGGACCCTGATCGCGGCGGGCATCGCGGGCGCCAACATGATCGTCGTCGACTCGCGCGGCATCATCCACGCCGAGCGCGGCGACCTGAGCGGCATGAAGGCCGAGATCGGGGCGACCACCAACGTCTCCGGCCGGACCGGTGGGATCACCGAGGCCCTGATCGGCGCGGACGTGCTCGTCGGCGTCTCCGGCGGCAGCATCCCGGAGGAGGCGGTGGCCGGCATGGCGCCCGGTGCGATCGTCTTCGCCCTGGCCAACCCGACTCCCGAGGTCCACCCGACGGTCGCGCACAAGTACGCGGCGGTTGTCGCCACCGGTCGTAGCGACTTCCCCAACCAGATCAACAACGTGCTGGCGTTCCCCGGCATCTTCCGCGGGGCGCTCGACGTCCGGGCCACCACGATCACCGACCGGATGAAGGTGGCCGCCGCCGACGCGATCGCCGCGATCGTCGCCGACGAACTCCGGCCGGACGCGGTCGTGCCGTCCCCGCTGGACCCGCGGGTCGCCCCGGCGGTCGCCGCCGCAGTGGCCGCCGCCGCCATCGAGGACGGTGTCGCCCGTCTCTCCGCCGCACCCGTGATCGAGGACGTCGCCGGGCTCTCCGCCGCGCCCACCCGGGTGGCGGTCCCGGTCGCCGACGCGACCCAGCCCGCCTGACCGGAGCGAAGGCGGCGCGTGTCGTTAACGGCCGCTAAGGTCGGACCATGCGCGCTGCCTACGCTTCCGCGGTCAACCCGGAGGAGCCGCTCAGCGGCCTGACCCTGGGGGAGTCACCACTTGTCGTGCCGGACGGGTGGGTGCCCGTCGACGTGCGGGCGGTCTCCCTCAACCACCACGACATCTGGTCGCTGCGCGGGGTCGGCCTGCCCGCCGACCGGCTGCCGATGATTCTCGGCTGCGACGCCGCCGGGGTGGACCCGGACGGCAACCAGGTGCTGGTCTACCCGGTGGTGGAGGACAAGGCCGATCCGCGTGGCTTCTCGCTCTTCTCCGAACGGCATCCGGGCACCCTGTCCGAGCGGCTGGCGGCCCCTCCGGGAAACCTGATCCGCATTCCGGCCGGAGTGTCCTTCGCCGAGGCGGCCTGCCTGCCGACGGCCTGGCTCACCGCGTACCGGATGCTCGTGGTTCGCGGCCGCCTCGCCGAGGCCGGCGCGGTGCTGGTCCAGGGCGCCGGCGGGGGTGTCGCGACGGCGGCGATCGCGCTGGCGGTGGCGCTGGGCAAGCGGGTGTACGCGACCAGTCGTGACCCGGGCAAACGGGACCGGATCACCGAGCTGGGCGCCACCGCGGTCGAGCCGGGCGCTCGTCTTCCGGAGCGGGTCGACATCGTGATCGAGTCGGTCGGCGCGCCCACCTTCGACCATTCGATGAAGTGTTCCGCACCGGGCGCCCGGATCGTGGTCTGCGGCGCGACCGCCGGACACCGGGCCGATGTGGACCTGCGCCGGGTCTTCGCCATGCAGCTGGAGATCCTGGGCAGCAGCATGGGCACCCCGGACGAGTTGGCCGCCCTGCTCGACCTGGTCGCCGGGGGCACGGTGCGCCCGGTGATCGCCGGGACCTACTCCTTCGACGGCATCCCGGACGCTTTCGCCAGGCTGGCCGGTGGCGACGTCTTCGGCAAGCTGGTCATCGAGTTCTAAAACGTACTGACCAGATGGGCGGTGTTGTTCGATGAGGCGTCGACGGGCATCCGGCCCTTTGCCGCCTCGTCGTTGTGGAAGATCCAGCGCCAGAAGTCGGTGGTGGTCTCGGCCACCACCTGCGGCTGGTCCCGGTGCGGCAGGTGGGTGCCCTGTGGGATCTCCAGGAAGCCCTTGGGCCAGGTGACCTGGTTGTACGTCCCGTACGCCTGCTCGTAGGTCACTGTCTCGTCCAATTTGCCCTGCACGAACAGCAGGGGTGCCGCTGATCCGGAGAAGGGGGCCGGTGCCGGCATCTGCCGCCCGGCGATCAGCACCCCGGCCTTGAGCCGTTCGTCCCGGCTGCCACTGAACAGCCCGACGGTGGTGATGGCTCCGGCCGAGTGCCCGGCGGCGGCGATCCGCCGCGGGTCCACGGTGCCGGCCAGCGTGGTGAGCAGTTGGGTGATCACGAACTGGGCGTCGGCGGGCTGGTTCACCACGTCGTCGGCGTCGTACTCCGGGGCCTGGTTCCAGGTGTGCGGGTATTTCGGTCCGGCGACCACGAAGCCGGCCGAGGCCCAGAAGCTCAGCAAATCGGCGTAGTCATCGGGCTGAGAGGTGAGGCCGTGACTGAAATAGATCATCGGGAAGGGGCCATTGCCGGCCGGTAGCCACACCTTCGTCGGCAGTGCCCGGTCCCCACCGCGGTTGAATTCCAATTCGCGCGTCTGCACCCCACTGGACGGCTCCGGCAGGGGCGCGGAAGCGGTGGCGGACGGTGTGGGCTCGGTGGTGGAGCAGGCGGCGAGCCCGGCTAGAGCGGCTAGGGAGAGGAAGGAACGGCGACGCAACACGGGGCTCATTGTGCCCGCGAAAGATCAGAGTTAGCTGTTAACGGTGGGTAGCCGATATCACACCCGGTTCCGCCGAACAGGTGCAGCACTTCGCCATCCTTGACCCGTTTGGTTAGGGTCTTTCCCATGTCTGACAACCACGTCGACCCCAGTGGCAACACCGAGGCCTTCCGCGCCTTCACCCGGACGACGCCCGACTCCGAGGCGCCGTCCAGACTTCCGTTCCTCCTGATCGGCGGTGTCGCCGCGATCGTGCTGATCGGCCTGCTGGCCTGGTTAGCCCAGTGAGCCGATAGCCTTCCGCGCCTCCGACGCGATCTCCAGCTCCTCCTCGGTCGGCACCACACAGACGGTGACGGGGGAGCCCTCCGGGGAGATGACCGCGTCGTTGCGCGCGTTGCGTTCCGGGTCCACCGCGATGCCCAGAGCCTCCAGCCCGGAGAGGGTCTTCGCCCGGACCGGCCGGGAGTTCTCGCCGACCCCGCCGGTGAAGGTGATCGCGTCCACCCGGCCGAGAACGGCCAGGTAGGAGCCGGTGTATTCGCGGATCCGCCGACAGTAGACCTCGAACGCGAGTGTCGCCTCCGGATCGCCCGCCTCGTGCCGCTCCTGCACCGACCGGAGATCGTTGTCACCGGCCAGGCCGAGCATCCCGGAACGGCGGGTCAGCAGGTCCTCGATCTCGTCGAGAGTCATCCCGGCCACCCGGTGCAGGTGGAAGATCAGGCTCGGGTCGACGTCACCCGACCGGGTGCCCATCACCAGGCCCGGCAGCGGGGTCAGCCCCATCGAGGTGGCCACGCTCCGGCCGCCCTGCACCGCCGTGGCGCTCGCCCCGTTGCCCAGGTGCAGCGTGATCACGTTGGTGTCGGCCACCGGCTTGCCGAGGATCCGGGCGGTCTCCCGGGAGACGTACGCGTGGGACGTCCCGTGGAATCCGTAACGCCGGATCCCCCACTTGGTGGCCACCTCCCGGTCGACGGCCCAGAGCGCACCCTCCGGCGGGATGGTGGCGTGGAACGAGGTGTCGAAGACGGCCACCTGCGGCACGTCCGGCAGCAGTTCCCGGGCCACCCGCAGCCCGGTGACGGCGGCCGGGTTGTGCAGCGGCGCCAGCGGGATCAGGTCCTCGATCGCGGACACCACCGCGTCGTCGACGACGGTGGCGGAGGAGAACCGCTCACCACCGTGGACCACCCGGTGCCCGACCGCGGCCAGCCCGGTCAGGTCGAGTTCGTCCATCAGCCGCTGGAGGGCGGCACCGTGGTCGGTGGCGTCCCCACCGGACTCGCCGATCCGCTGGACCAGGCCCTTGGCCACCACCTCGTCGCCGTCGAAGAGCCGGTACCGCAGCGAGGACGAGCCGCTGTTCAGTACGAGTACCCGAGTCACTGTGCTCCCGCCTGGATCGCCGTGATGGCGACCGTGTTCACGATGTCCTTCACCGTCGCGCCGCGGGACAGGTCGTTGACCGGCCGCCGCAGACCCTGCATCACCGGGCCGACAGCCACCGCGTTCGCCGACCGTTGCACGGCCTTGTAGGTGTTGTTGCCGGTGTTCAGGTCCGGGAACACGAAGACGGTGGCTTTGCCGGCGACCTCGCTGCCGGGCAGTTTCGCGGCGGCCACCGCGGGGTCGATCGCCGCGTCGTACTGGATCGGGCCCTCGACCGGGAGGTCCGGCCGCCGTTCCCGGACCAGGGCGGTGGCCGCTGCCACCTTGTCCACGTCGGCGCCGGAACCGGAGCTGCCGGTGGAGTAGGAGAGCATCGCCACCCGCGGCTCGATGCCGAACGCGGCGGCGGTCTGCGCCGAGGAGAGCGCGATGTCGGCGAGCTGCTCGGCGTCCGGGTCCGGGTTGACCGCGCAGTCGCCGTAGACCAGCACCCGGTCGGCGAGCAGCATGAAGAACACACTCGACGCGACGGTCAGGCCCGGCACCGTCTTGATGATCTCGAAGGCCGGGCGGATCGTCGCGGCAGTGGTGTGGGTGGCTCCGGAGACCATCCCGTCGGCGAGTCCCTGCGCCACCATCAGAGTGCCGAAATAATTCACATCCCGCACCACGTCGTACGCCAGATCCAGGGTCACGCCCCGGTGCTTACGGATCTCGGCGTACCGTACCGCGAATTCCTCCCGCAACGACGAGGCCGCCGGGTCCACCAGCCGCGCCCCGCCGATCTCCACGCCGATCTCCCGGGCCCGCCGGTTGATCTCGTCCGGATCGCCGAGCAGGGTCAGGTCGGCCACCCCCCGCCGCAGCAGCGTCTCGGTGGCCCGCAGGATGCGCTCCTCGGTGCCCTCCGGCAGGACCAGGTGCCGCCGGTCGGCGCGAGCCCGGTCGATCAGGTCGTTCTCGAACATCAGCGGGGTGACCCGGCTGGACCGGGCCACGTCGAGCAGTCGGGACAACTCGGCGGTGTCCACGCTCTCCTCGAAGACGCCGAGCGCCGCCTCGATCTTGCGCGGGGTGCTGAGCTGCGCCTCGATCCGGTCGGCGGCGGAGATCGTGTGATAGCTGTCCGACTTGGTGACCAGCATCGCCAGGCCGGTGTTGAGACGCTCGATGACCCGGACCGCGCGCTCGTCGGCCGGATCACCCAGGGTGAGCACTAGACCGGCCAGGGTGACGTTGCCTGCCGCGTGCGCGGCGCTGGCGGCCACCAGCAGGTCGGCCCGGTCGCCGGCGGTGATCAGCAGAGCCCCGTCGGTGAGTGCGCCCAGCACGGTCGGGACATGCCCGGCACCGACCACGTAGTCCAGCACGTCGCGGTCCAGCGACCCGGCGGGGCCGGCGAGCACCGTGGCGTCCAGCGCTGCCGCCACCTCACCGACCGTCGGGGCGGCGATCGCGGGCACCTCCGGGACGGCCCAGAACGGCACCTGCAGGCCGTCCGGCACCCCGGGTGAGACGGTGGTGGGCACCCGGTTGGCGATCACCGCGACGACTGTCGCACCCAGGTCGGCAAGCGAGTGGTACGCGCTGCGGGCGGCTGCCGCGAGTGACTCCCGGGTCCGGCCCTCGCCGCTGACCACCGGGATCACCACACTGCCGAACTCGGTCGCCAGCCGGGCGTTGAAGGCCAGCTCCCGGGGCAGCTCGTCGTGCCCCTCGCCGGGTTTGTCGGTGAAGTCGCTGCCGATGATCACCACGGCGCTGCTCCGGCGCTCCACCTCGCGGTAGCGCTCGACGATCCGGCCGATCAGCTCCTCGCGCCGGCCGTCGGCGACGAGCGCCCCGGCCTCGGCCAGGGTCGCGCCGAACGACTCCGCCACCCCGACCGGACCGGGATAGCGCTCGCGCAGGACGGCGAGTAACGGATCCTCGCCGTTCCCGGAGACCAGCGGCCGGAAGACGGCCACCTTAGCCACTTGACGGGAGAGCAGCTCGACGATGCCGAGAGCCACTGTCCCCTTACCAACGGACGGGCCCAAGCCCGCTACGTAGACGCTGCGTGCCACGACCTTCAAACTACCGGTCCGGAACCTGCCCAGCCGGGTCGAAAGTCCCGACTACCGCGTGAGGCCGGTTACTCGTCGTCCTCGTCGTCGCGCGCCAGCCAGGTGGCGAGACGCTCGATCGGGGTCTCGAACTCGGGGTTCATGTCGACGAAGGTGCGCAGCTGCTCGCCGAGCCACTCCAGCGTGACGGTCTCCTCGCCACGACGCTGGACCAGCTCCTCGATTCCACGATCGGTGAAGTACATGCCTGAATGCTAAGAGGGGCCGCCCCGGAAACCCGGAGCGACCCCTCTTCGGCTACCTGATCACGGGCGCGGCAGCGCGGCCTCGATCAGTGCGGACTGCTCGGCGTCGTGCATCTTGGCCGAACCGACGGCCGGGGCGGCAGCGGCCGGGCGGGAGATCCGGCGCAGGCGGACCCCCTCCAGGTGCTCCAGCAGGTTGAGCGCCACGAACGACCAGGCACCCTGGTTGGCCGGCTCCTCCTGGACCCAGGCGAAGTCCTCGGCGTTCGGGTACTGCGCCAGGACGGCCTTCAGCTCCTCGATCGGCTGCGGGTAGATCTGCTCCATCCGGATGATCGCGGTGTCCGTGATGCCCCGCTCGGCCCGGGCCTGGAACAGGTCGTAGTAGACCTTGCCGGAGCAGAGCAGCACCCGCTTCACCGCACCGGACTCCAGCGGCTGACCATTGACCCCGGCGTCGCCGAGCACCGGCTGGAACGAGCCCTGGGTGAAGTCGTTCACCCCGGACACCGCCAGCTTGTGGCGCAGCAGCGACTTCGGCGAGAAGACCACCAGCGGCTTGCGCTTGCTGGACAGGGCCTGACGGCGCAGCAGGTGGAAGTAGTTCGCCGGGGTGGTCGGGTTCGCCACCCGCATGTTGTCCTGCGCGCAGAGCTGCAGGAACCGCTCCGGACGGCCGGACGAGTGGTCCGGGCCCTGACCCTCCATGCCGTGCGGGAGCAGCAGCACCAGCGACGACTGCTGGCCCCACTTCACCTCGCCGGAGGAGAGGAACTCGTCCACGATCGACTGGGCGCCGTTGACGAAGTCACCGAACTGGGCCTCCCAGAGGACCAGCGCGTCCGGGTTCTCCACCGAGTAGCCGTACTCGAAGCCCATCGCGGCGTACTCGGACAGCAACGAGTCGTGCACGAAGAACCGGGCGCTGCCGGTGGCGAGCGTGCCGATCGGCAGGAAGTCCTTGCCGGTGACCGAGTCGACGATGGCCGCGTGCCGCGAGGTGAACGTGCCGCGGCGGGAGTCCTGACCGGCGAGCCGGACCGTGACGCCCTGGGCGAGCAGCGAACCGAACGCGATCAGCTCACCGAAGCCCCAGTCGATGCCGCCGTCGGTGGACATCTTGGCCCGCCGGTCGAGCAACTGCTGGACCCGCTTGTGCGGGGTGAAGCCCTCGGGCAGCTCGACGTGCGACTGGCCGACGGCGCGAACCACGCTCGGGTCGATCGCGCTCTCCACCTCGGGCTCCGGCTCCTCGGCGATGATCCGCGGCCGCTGCGGGGCACCGGTGGTGTCCCGGGTGGCCTTGAAGACCTCCTCGAGCCGGCCCTGGTAGTCGCGGAGCTGCTCCTCGGCCTCCTGCACGGTGATGTCACCGCGGCCGATCAGCTCCTCGGTGTAGAGCTTCCGCACACTGCGCTTGGTGTCGATGATCTGGTACATCCGCGGGTTGGTCATCGACGGGTCGTCGCCCTCGTTGTGACCGCGGCGGCGGTAGCAGATCATGTCGATCACGACGTCCTTGTTGAACGTCTGGCGGTACTCGAAGGCCAGTTTCGCAACCCGGACCACTGCCTCCGGGTCGTCGCCGTTGACGTGGAAGATCGGCGCCTCGACCATCCGGGCGACATCGGTCGAGTACATCGACGACCGGCTGTACTCCGGGGCGGTGGTGAAACCGACCTGGTTGTTCACGATCACGTGGATCGTGCCGCCGGTGCGGTAACCCCGCAGCTGCGACAGGTTCAGCGTCTCGGCGACCACACCCTGACCGGCGAACGCGGCGTCGCCGTGGATCAGCAGCGGCAGCACCGTGTAGCCGTGCAGGCCCAGGTCCAGGCGGTCCTGCTTGGCCCGGACGATGCCCTCCAGGACCGGGTCGACGGCCTCCAGGTGCGACGGGTTCGCGACCACACTGACGGTGGTGGAGAACTCGCCGTCCGGCGTCGTGTACTTCCCGGTCTGGCCCAGGTGGTACTTCACGTCACCGGAACCGTGCGCGGTCTTCGGGTCCATCTGACCCTCGAACTCGTTGAAGATCTTCTCGTACGGCTTGCCGACGATGTTGGTGAGCACGTTCAGCCGGCCACGGTGGGCCATGCCGATCACCATCTCGTCCAGCCCCGCCTCGGCGGAGTCCTGCAGCACCGCGTCCAGCAGCGGGATCAGCGACTCGCCACCCTCCAGCGAGAACCGCTTCTGCCCGACGAACTTGGTCTGCAGGAAGGTCTCGAACGCCTCGGCCGCGTTCAGCCGGTGCAGGATGTGCTTCTGCTCCTCGGTGTCCGGCTTGGCGTACTTGACCTCGATGCGGTCCTGGACCCAGCGGCGCTCCTCCGGGTCCTGGATGTGCATGTACTCGATGCCGATGCGGCGGCAGTAGCTGTCCCGCAGCACACCGAGCACGTCGCGCAGCTTCAGCTTCTCCTTGCCGGCGAAGCCGCCGACCGGGAAGCTGCGGTCCAGGTCCCACAGGGTCAGACCGTGCTGGAGCACGTCCAGGTCGGGGTGCTTGCGGATGGTGAACTCGAGCGGGTCGGTGTCGGCCATCAGGTGACCGCGCACCCGGTACGCGTGGATCAGCTCGACGACCCGGGCCGCCTTGCTGATCTGCCCCTCGGAGGTGCGGGCCACGTCGCGCACCCAGCGGACCGGCTCGTACGGGATCCGCAGCGACGTGAAGATCTCGTCGTAGAAGCCGTGGTTGCCGAGCAGCAGCTCGTGCATCACCTTGAGGAACTCGCCGGACTGAGCGCCCTGGATGACCCGGTGGTCGTAGGTGCTGGTCAGGGTGGTGACCTTGCTCACACCGTGGTCGGTGAGCGTCTCGTCGCTCATCCCGGCGTAGGGCGCCGGGTACTCCATCGCGCCGACGCCGATGATCGCGCTCTGCCCGTTCATCAGGCGCGGGATGGAGTGGACCGTGCCGATGCCGCCGGGGTTGGTCAGCGAGATCGTGGTCCCGGAGTAGTCGTCCATGGTCAGCTCGTTGCGGCGGGCACGGCGGACGATGTCCTCGTACGCCTGCCAGAAGCCGCGGAAGTCGAGCGTCTCGCACTTCTTGACCGACGGCACCACCAGCGTGCGCGACCCGTCCTTCTTGACCAGGTCGATCGCGATGCCGAGGTTGACGTGTTCCGGCTGCACCAGGGTGGGCTTGCCGTCGATCTCGGCGTAGGTGTTGTTCATCTCCGGGTGCGCGACGACCGCGCGGACCAGGGCCCAGCCGATCAGGTGGGTGAAGCTGACCTTGCCACCCCGGCCGCGGGAGAGGTGGTTGTTGATGACGATCCGGTTGTCGACCATCAACTTCGCCGGCACCGAGCGCACCGAGGTGGCGGTGGGAACCTGGAGGGAGGCCTCCATGTTCTGCACGATCTTGCCGGCCACGCCGCGCAGGACCACGGTCTTGGCGCCCGAGGGGGCCGCCGCCGCGGCTGCGGGCTTGGCTGCCGGGGCCGGGGCCGCCGCCGGTTTGGCGGCCGGTGGGGTGACCGGTTTCGGGGGGGCGACGGTGGAGGCGGCGGGCGCGTCGGTGCCCGCCTTCGCCGCTGTCGCCTTCGCGTTCGCCGCCGTCGCCTCAGCCGGGGTGGCGATCGATCCCTGAGCCGCCGCCGGCTTGTAATCAGCGAAGAAATCGTGCCACGCGGGGTCGACACTGGTCGGGTCGGCCAGGTAGCGCTGGTACATCTCATCGACGATCCACTCGTTGGGACCGAAGTCCGCGAGTGGATTGTCCTGCGAAGTCTGCTGCGTCGACACTGCCGCGTTCGCCTCTTTCACCGTTTTTGTCGTCGCGTGACGGCTTCGTCACGCGGGACGAGTAGGATTCGGTGTCCAGGCTACGCCGTGCGTGAGGGCAGTCGGTGCGGACGTCCCACGCCCTGTGCACAACGGGTAGCCCACGACCGGTGAGTCGGCCGTCCGGACCAGGGCGATGAGAGATAGGCCACGGTTCTGACGCCTACGAAATGTCCCGGTGTTTGGTGATCAACGTGCCGACGATCGCGGTGCCGGCGGCGTAGGCGATCAGGATCAGCCCGCCGACCCATCGCGGCGGGTCCTCGTCCAGCTGCGGGCCGGAGATCAACAGGTCCGACGCCAGGGTCGGCACCAGGATCCGCAGGCTCATGAACGGCTCCCAGACGTACGTGCTGAGCGCGAAGAACACGAGCTGCAGCACCTGGGTGCCGATGATGTAGACGATCGACAGGGTGATCACCGCCCCGATCTGGCTGCGGATCAGCACCCCGGCGCCGATGCCGACCAGGGCCCAGAGCACGAAGGCCAGCCCGTTCAGCCCGATCGCCTGCCAGACGAAGCCGTCGCCGAGACGGGTCTCCCGGCCCAGGGCACCGAGCACCAGCGGGGCGAACGCCAGGTTGAGCGCCGTGGTGATCAACCAGACCACCACGGCGACGAACACAGCGGTCACCATCTTGGCCGCGATCACCAGCTCCCGGCGTGGCGTGGCCAGGAACGTCGAGGTCGCGGTGAGATGGAAGAACTCGCTCGTCACCAGGATCGCGCTGAGCAGCACCACGAGCAGCACGCCGGAGAACTGGCCGCTGGTGTAGAGCCCGGCGATCACCCGCTCGGCGTCGCCGAAACCGGCGTCCACGTCGGCCGGTGCACCCGCCGAGAAGGTCACGTCCACGGCCAGCCAGTTGTAGCCCAGCGCCAGACCCCAGAGCGGCAGCAGGGCGATGGCGAAGATCCACCACAACGAGGTGGTACGAAGTTTCAGTAGCTCGGCCCGGATCAGGTTCATCGGGCACCCGCCTTCCCGGCAGTCAGTTCCAGGAAGGCCCGCTCCAGGTCGGCGCTCTCCCCGATCAGCTCGTGCAGCTCCACCCCGGCGGCGAAGGCGAGGTGCCCGACCCGGGCCGGCTCGGCCCCGAAGACCCGCAGCGCCCCGTCCGGATCGGCGGCGATCTCCAGCCCGGCATTGCGCAGCGCACCGGCGAGCTGCTCGGCCTGCGGGGTGCGCACCCGTACCCGGGCGGCTCCGGCGGTCGAGCCCAGCACCTCGGCGACCGGGCCCTGCCGGACCAGCCGGCCGGCCGCGATGATCACCACGTCGTCGGCGAGCTGCTGCATCTCGCCCAGCAGGTGGCTGGAGACCAGCACCGTGCGCCCCTCGGCGGCCAGCGCCCGAAGCAGGTCGCGCATCCACCGGATGCCCTCCGGGTCGAGCCCGTTGGTGGGCTCGTCCAGGATCAGCACCCGCGGGTCGCCGAGCATCGCCGCGGCGATGCCGAGACGCTGCTTCATGCCCAGTGAGTAACCCTTGAACTTGCGGGTGCCGACGGTGTTCAGCCCGACCAGGGCGAGCACCTCGTCGGCCCGGGAGTCGGGTAGGCCGGCGGCCCGGCAGACGACCCGCAGGTGGTTGCGGGCGCTGCGGCCGCGGTGCGCGCTGGAGGCCTCCAGGACCGCGCCGACGTGCCGCAGCGGGTCGGGCAGGTCGGCGTAGCGCACGCCACCGATCGTGGCGGTGCCGGCGGTCGGTGTGACCAGCCCCAGGATCATCCGCAGCGCAGTGGTCTTGCCGGCCCCGTTCGGGCCGAGGAAGCCGGTGACCCGGCCCGGGTGCACCCCGAAGGAGAGATCGTCGACGGCACGCACCCCGCCGTACTGCTTGGTCAGGTGCGCAACGGTGATCATGTGCTGGGATCCTCCCGGGAAGCTGGAATCGCTCAACCTACTAGACGATCGCGAGCCAGGTGGCGTACGCGGTGGCGCTGCCGTCCGGGCCGTACACCGTGGTGCCGGCCGTCGCCTTGCGACCGTTCACCCCGGACAGCCCGCCGGTCACCACGCACTCGGCGCCCGGCTCGGGCAGGGCGCGCACCAGCCGCCGTTCCCGGTACCGGGCGGGCCGTTGAACCGAGCCGGAATTCGCACCCTCCGACCTTCGCACACGTCGTTCATCAACCGGTCACACATCGCCACCTGTCGCGACACGCCATCGGCAGACATCGGCCTTACACAGATCACATGGCAGTTCTGATGACCGCCGCCGCACCCACCGGGACCAGCGGCTACACCCTGCTTCTCGCCGACGACCGCAGTCAGGTCGCGGCCGCGCAGCGACTGCGCCACGATGTCTTCGCCGGCGAACTCGGCGCCCGTCTCCCGGGTGCCGCCGAGGGGGTCGACGCCGACGAGTTCGACGAGTTCTGCGACCACCTGCTCGTCCGCGACGACGCGACCGGCGAAGTGGTCGGCACCTACCGGATGATGCCGCCGCGCGCCGCCGAACTGGCCGGCCGCCGGTACGCCGACGCGGAGTTCGACCTGAGTGCGCTGCGCCCGCTGCGTGACCACCTGGTCGAGATCGGCCGCTCCTGCGTCCACCCCGACCACCGCTCCGGTGCCGTGGTCAACCTGATGTGGGCCGGCATCGCCCGCTACCTGCACCTCAACAACCTGCGCTGGCTCGGTGGCTGCGCCTCGGTCCCGCTCGGTGACGGCGGGGCCCTCGCGGCCGGCGTACGGGCCCGGGTGAACGGCAGGCACCTCTCCCCGCCCGCGCTGCGGGTCCGGCCGCGCAAGCCGTGGGTGCCGTCCGACGACCTGGTGGCCGACCCGAAGGCGGCGGTTCCCGCACTGCTCAAGGGCTACCTGCGGCTGGGCAGCTGGGTGTGCGGCGAACCGGCCTACGACGCCGACTTCGACTGCGCCGACTTCTACGTGCTGTTCTCGATGGACCGGCTGGACCCGCGGTACCGCCGGCACTTCCTGGGTGCCACGCGATGACCGGCGGGCCGCTGGGCCGGGGCACCCTGTGGCAGCCCGCCTCGGCGTGTGACGACCGGTGCCGACCGGAGGAGCATCGGGTGGTGTCCCCGATCCGGGCACTGCTGCGGATCGTGGGCCTGACCGGCGTACTGCTGGTGGGTCTGCCGCTGGCGGCCCTGCTGCGTGGCACCGGGCCGCGTGCCCTGGCCCGCGGCATCCTCGCGGCCCTCGGGATCCGGCTGCGGTGGCGTGGCCCGGCGCCGCGCCCCGGCAGCCTGCTGGTGGCCAACCACATCTCCTGGCTGGACGCGGTGGCACTGGCCGCGGTCCTGCCGGTGCGGGTGGTGGCCAAGCACGACGTCCGGGCCTGGGCCGGCATCGGGTGGGGGTCGGCCCGGATCGGATCGATCTTCATCGACCGGACCCGGCCGCGATCGTTGCCCGGGACGGTGGCCGAGGTCGCCGACTCGCTGCGGGCCGGCCGGTCGGTCGCCGCCTTTCCGGAGGGTACGACCTTCTGCGGTCCCGAACGCGGCCGATTTCGTCCCGCTCTGTTCCAGGCGGCGATCGACGCGAACGCTCCGGTCGTCCCGGTTTCGATCGGCTACGACTCGGCCGAGGCATCCTTCCTCGCCGACGAGACCCTGTGGGAGTCGATCCGGCGGGTCGCCCGGGTCCGGGAGCTGACCTTGACGGTGGCGGCGGCGCCCGCACTGCGTCCCGATCCGGGTGCCGATCGCCGGGTGCTGGCCCGGGCTGCCCAGTCCAGCCTGGTGGGCGGGGGATATCACCTGGCCGCGTGATGCCATCAGGCTCACAGAAAATTTTCAGCGAGTGCGCAGGCAGGCCGCAGCGGCTGGGGAAATACTGGGCGGCATGGCTACCCAGACCCAGCCCAAGCAGAGCGAGGCGAAGCTGCTCGTCGTCGAGGACGACGCGAACATCCTCGAGCTGCTCTCCGCCAGCCTGCGTTTCGCCGGGTTCGACGTGACCACCGCGACCAGTGGCAGCGCGGCCGTCAGCGCCGCCCGCAACGCGACACCCGATCTGGTCGTCCTCGACGTGATGCTGCCCGACCTGGACGGCTTCGAGGTGATCCGGCTGATGCGCGAGGGCGGCCAGCGGACCCCGGTGGTCTTCCTGACCGCCCGGGACGGCACCGACGACAAGATCCGCGGCCTGACCCTCGGCGGCGACGACTACGTGACGAAACCGTTCAGCCTGGAGGAGCTCACCGCCCGGATCCGGGCGGTGCTGCGCCGCACCAACGCCGGTGACGAGCAGCCCTCCCGGCTGGTCTTCGCCGACCTGGAGCTGGACGAGGAGACGCACGAGGTCTACCGGGCCGGTTCCCGGGTGCAGCTCTCGCCGACCGAGTTCAAGCTGCTGCGCTACCTGATGCTCAACGCCAACCGGGTCCTCTCCAAAGCGCAGATCCTGGACCACGTGTGGAAGTACGACTTCCGTGGCGACGACAACATCGTCGAGTCCTACATCTCGTACCTGCGGCGCAAGGTCGACAACGTGCAGCCCCGGCTGATCCATACGCTCCGCGGGGTCGGTTACGTCCTGCGCAAACCAGCCGTCTAGGCCGGTCGTGAGCATCGCCGAGCGGGTCCGCGCAGCGCTTCCCCGCCAGCCCAACATGCGCAAGATCTCGCTGCGGACCAAGCTCGTCGCCTCGCTGCTGGCGCTGGTCTTCGCGGCGCTGGCCCTGATCAGCGCGTCGAGCACCTATGCGCTGAACACGTTCATGCTCGACCGGATGGATGCGCAGCTCAAGTCGTTCGCCCAGAACGCGCTCCGGCTGAGCAACGAACAGGCCCGCGTCAAGATCTTCCTGCCGCCGGACTACTACGTGGCCCGGACCGCGGTGTCCGGCGTCGGCACCGCCTCGTACGACACCAAGGTCCTGACCCCGGACGAGCTTCCGCAGCTGGACTCCGACATCGACGAGATCAGCGCGCACATCCGGGACCCGTACACGGTCCGCTCGGAGAACGGGCACTACGTCTGGCGGATGGTGGTCGCCCGGGTGGACAACGGCGACGTGCTGTACGTCGCCCAGATGATGACCGGCGTCGACGCGGCCATCGCCCGGCTGATCTGGGTCGACCTACTGGTCGGGGTGGGCGTGCTGATCGCGCTCGCCACCGTGGGTGCCGCCCTGGTCCGGCAGACGCTGGTCCCGCTGGTGCAGATCGAGCGCACCGCGGCCCGGATCGCGGCCGGTGACCTCAGCCAGCGGGTGCCCGACCCGGAGGAGGAGGGCGAGGCCACCACCGAGCTGGGCCGGCTCTCCACCGCGCTGAACGCGATGCTCGCCCAGATCGAGTCGGCCTTCATCGCCCGGGCGCTGTCCGAGCAGGCCGCCCGGGCCGCCGAGCAGATCTCCCGGGACAACGCCGAAGCCGCCCAGCACTCCGAGTCCCGGGCCCTGGAGTCGGAGCAGAAGATGCGGCAGTTCGTCGCGGACGCCTCCCACGAGCTGCGGACCCCGCTGACCACCATCCGCGGGTTCGCCGAGCTGTACCGGCAGGGTGCCGTCTCCGACCCGGAGCAGGTGGCCCGGCTGGTCCGCCGGATCGAGGACGAGGCCTCCCGGATGGGCCTGCTCGTCGAGGACCTGCTGCTGCTCGCCCGGCTGGACCGGGAGCGGCCGCTCACCCTGGCGCCCGTCGAGTTGCCGGTGCTCGCCATGGACGCAGTGCAGGCCGCCCAGGCGACCGCGCCCGAGCGCGAGGTCAAGCTGGAGGTTCGTGACGAGCCGGAGTACCTGGTGGCGAACGGGGACGACGCCCGGCTGCGGCAGGTGATCGGCAACCTGGTCACCAACGCCCTGGTGCACACCCCGCCGGAGGCCTCGGTGACGGTGCGGCTGTTCGCCGGGACCGGGGACACCGCTGTGGTCGAGGTGGCGGACACCGGCCCGGGACTGAGCCCGGAACAGACCGAGCGGGTCTTCGAGCGGTTCTACCGGGTCGACGAGGCCCGCACCCGGAAGACCGATCGGGAGGCCACCGGCACCGGTCTGGGGCTGGCGATCGTGGCGGCCATCGTCAGGGCGCACCAAGGTTCCGTGGAGGTTGTGTCCGAAGCGGGCCGCGGAGCCACGTTCCGGGTGACTTTACCGATC
>DATMVU010000111.1:0-23239 GCA_035562875.1 Actinoplanes sp.
CTGCTCAACCTGGGTTTCGAGCTGTCGCCGACGGAGTCGGCCTGGCGGCAGGGCAACAGCACGGCGGGTACGGCCGTGATCGCTCCCGAGATGGCCCGCACCGGCGCGCGTTCGGCCCGGTTCAGTGGCACCACCCGTACCGCAGCCGGTCTGCCGTCTTTGATCATTTCGCCGATCACCCCGGTGCAGGCCGGTTTCCGCTGGCGGGCCGAGGCGTTCGCCCGGGGGGTCAACGCCACCGGGACCACCGAGATCGCGTTGAGCTGGTTCGACGGCAACGGGAAGTGGATCAGTCAGAACCTGTCGAACCGGCTGCCGGCCGGTAACAGCGGCTGGACCAAGCTGGTCGTCGAGGCGGTCGCCCCGGCCGGCGCGACGAGTGTCCAACTGCACCTGAAGTCCGGTGACAACAGCGGCACCGTCTGGTTCGACGACGTCGCGATCTCCTGACCGACCCGAGACCACGGTAGGGGCCCTTCCCCCCAAGGGCCCCTACCGGCATTACTTGCAGGTCCAGAGGAACGGCCGGTTGTCGACCTCCTCGGGGCCCATGTCGGTGCTGTACCCGCCGGCCTTCGTCCCGTCCGCACTGAGGCTGGTGACCTGGTACTCCTTGTACCGCTGGTATTCCGGCAGTCTTGTCACCCGGGACCCCGAGACGATCACCGGCTTGTCGCCGGCGAGGGCGAGGATCCAGCCGTTGTCGGCGAGGTGACCGAATCCGATCCCGGTCTCCGCCGGTACGGGATGGTAGGTCCCGTCAGCGAGCCGGTACTTGACCGGCGACAGCTCCCGGTTGGCCTGCCCGTTCGCCCCGGGCGTGGTCTGGTCCGATGATACGAAGACCGCCATGCCGTAGATCCAGCCGTCGGCGATCGAGGATGCCGAGAAGGAGTCGGCCTTCCGTCCGTTGACAGTGGGCAGCGGCAGCTCCTTACCGGTTCCGTCCGGCAGCCAGAGGTAGGCGGTCGCGGTGAACCGCCCGTCGCCGACGGCGCCGAGCACGGTGCCGTCCTCGGCGATGTCCGTTGCCATCCCGAACGGGTATTCGTCGGGGACCGGCAGCCGTTCCAGTTTCGCGCCGGCCGTGTTCCACCGCACCGGCGCCTGGTTCTGGAAGTCGCCGATGCCGCCGACGATCACCCCGGCGTCGTTGATCGCGAACGCCCTGGTGCCCGTGCCGTCCAGGACGGTGAACTCGCCGTCGCGGTAGACGTACGCCTGTTCTGTCGAGCCGTGGTAGGACGTCGCGACGCCGATGCCGGACCGGTTGATGTCGCCGATCGAGGCGTCCTTTCCGGGCATCCGGACCTTGGCGTCGATCTTCCCGTTCGTCCAGATGATCACGTTCTCGGCCGCGTCGTAGAGCCGCCCGGCGTGATGGCGCCCGCTCGGGTCCCCGGCCGTGACGAGGGATTTCCGTACCCCGCCGGTCGGCAGCAGAGTCACTTCGCAGCTCTTCGGCGGTGCGGCCTCGACGGGTGCGGCCACCGGCATGCTCGGCGCGACGGACGGGACCGGTGCCGGCTTCTGCTCGGTGGGATCCGGCTGCATCGCGGCGACGGCGAAGGTGCCGCCACCGGCCGTCACCGTGGTCACCGCCAACAGGGCCGCACCGGTGGTCCAGCGCCGTAGTCCCCGTCGCCGGCGACCCTCCGCCATCGCCCGCGCCACGTCGAACCCGGGCTGGCCGTCGGGTTCCCCCCGCAACGGCCGCAGCAGGCGGCTCGCGTTCTCGTCGGTCATCTTGTCCTCAACTCCCATCATCGCTCCCGGGAGACAGTGGTGACGGGCCGGCGGAAGTCGGCGCCGAGCAGGGCCCGCAGCCGGGTCAGGGCGTGCGAGGTCTGGCTCTTCACCGTGCCCTCGGAGCACTTCATCAGGTCGGCGACCTCACGGACCGGCTTGTCGCACAGGTAGCGCAACACCAGCACGGCCTGCTGCCGGGCGGGCAGTTTCGCCAGCGCGGCCCGGACCGCCGGCCGGTCCTCCGGGTTGCCGTCGACGACCGGCGGCTCGGCCGGGCCGGTCAGCAGCCGGACCTTCCACCAGCCGCGCCGCCGGTCGTCGAGGAAGACCCGGACCAGCATGGTGTGCACGTACGCGTCGACGTTGTCGACCCGACCGATCCGCGGCCACCGGACGTACAACTTGGTCAGGGTCTCCTGCACGAAGTCGTCGGCCTGGTGGGTGTCGCCGCAGAGCAGGTAGGCGGTGCGGCGTAGTTCGGCGATGCGCCCGTGCACGTACGCTAGATAGTCGTTGTCGGATCCGTCCGGCATTGGCCCCGCTCCCTGTCGCTGTCTCTGAACATCCGACGGCGAGTGACACGGATCGGTTGTAGACGATTATCGAGCCGGTTCGAAAGCCTTCTCGGTACGCCAGGACGACAGCCACGTGATCAGGTCTCCGGGGCGGACCGGCCGGCTGATGTAGTAGCCCTGTGCGTAGGCGCATTCCATGCTCCCGAGCAGGGCGAGAGTGGCCTCGTCCTCGACGCCTTCGGCCACCACCTCCAGGTCGAGGGCGCGGGCCAGTTCCAGGACGGCCCGGACGATCGCGGCGCCGTGCGAGTCGGCGATCGTGCGGACGAAACTCCTGTCGATCTTCAGTTCGTGCAGGGGCATGCTCTGCAGGTACGACATCGACGAGTACCCGGTGCCGAAGTCGTCGACGGACAGCCGGACCCCCATCTCGCGCAACCGGGTCAGGACTGCGGAGGCCCGTACCGGATCGCTGATGATCGAAGTCTCGGTGATCTCCAGCGTGAGCATCGCCGGTGGCACATCGGCCGCCTCCAGGGCCGACTGGACCCGGTCGGCGAACGCCCCGTCGAGCAGGCAGACGGTCGGTACGTTCACCGCCACCTGCAGCACCGTCCCGTCCTCGCGCCAGAGCCGGTGCTGGTCCAGGGCCTTCGCCAGCACCCGGTCGGTGAGCGGGACGATGATCTCGTTCTCCTCGGCCTGCGGGATGAAATCGCCGGGCATCAGCAGGCCGCGGGCCGGGTGCTCCCAGCGGATCAGGGCCTCGGTGCCGACCACCCGGCCGGTCCGGGTGGACACCTTCGGCTGGTAGAAGAGCACCAGCTCGTCCTCGTCGATGGCCCGGCGCAGTTCGCCGATCAGGCCGAGTTCCTGGGAGTTGTGCCGGTCCGCCTCCGGGTCGTAGACGGCGACGCCGAGCCGGCTGCGTTTGGCGGCGTACATCGCGATGTCGGCGTGCTGGAGCAGTTCGGTCCCGGTCGAGCTGTGCAGCGGGTAGACGGCCGCGCCGATGCTGCCGCTGATGTCGACGGTCACGCCCTCCAGGTCGGCCGGGCCCTCCAGCGAGTCGAGCAGCCGGCGGGCGATCTCCGAACAGTGCTCGGGGGATTGGATCAGGGGCATCAGCACGGCGAACTCGTCACCGCCGAGCCGGGCCACCGTGTCGCTGCCGCGGACCGCTGAGGTGAGCCGGGCGGCGACCTCCTGCAGCAGCAGGTCCCCGGCGTGGTGCCCGAGGGTGTCGTTCACCTCCTTGAACTTGTTCAGGTCGAGCAGCAGCAGTCCGACCGCCTCGTCGTGTTCGGCGGCATTCGTCAGCGTCTTCTCGATCGCACCGGTGAGCAGCGCCCGGTTGGCCAGCCCGGTCAGTTCGTCGTGCAGAGCCTTGTACCGGCTCTCCACCGCCTGCCCCTCGATCCGGCGCTGGTGGGTGAGCAGGACACCGGCGCAGAGCACGAGGAGCAGGAAGTCGGCGCCGCAGACGATGATCGCGGCCAGGCTGAGTTTCTGGTTGAACTGGTCGGCTTCGGCCAGGTACCGGTCCATCGCCAGCCGGTGCCGGGTGACGTTGGCGTTCGCCGACTTGCGGATGAACGACGCGCCCAGGGTGGCCTGGTCGGCGAGGCTCTGGGTGCGTTCCCGGTCGGTGCCGGTGCGCCGCAGTTCGGTCAGGGTCTGGGTGAACGCGTTGTACGAGTCGGTCACCAGCACCACGTTGCCGGCGTCCTCCGGATCGCCGTACCGAGCCTGCCAGGCCAGGTCGGAGACGGCCGAGTACATGGCGCTGTCCAGCAGACCCTTGCCGAACTTCTTGGCCACCATGTAGTCGTTGAGCGCGTCGGTCTCCACGCTGATGTGCAGGTCGACCTGGGACCAGCGGTCACTGATCTGTGAGTTGTGCCGGATGTGGCTGGTGGTGGACGCGTTGGTGGTGATGCTGACAGCGGCCAGCGCTGCCAGGGCGAAGACCCCGCACGCGAGCCCGATGACGGCCGCGCGCGCCACCGCCTTGCTGCGGACCACCTTCGCGAACACGCCGGCGCCTCCCGGGGACGTCAGATCCGCGGCCGTACAACACGGCCCATTGTCTCGATCGGTCGAATGGCCGCCCGGATGAAGGGGATCACACATACTAAATTCGTCATGAGATATCCGTACATTTCGGTTCTGCTGGTTCTGGTGTTGCTCGGGTCGTCCTCGTGCACCGAGGAACAGCAGGGTCCCCCGGCGAAGCCCCGGGTCGGCTTCGTGGTGGCGAACAAGCAGCTCAACTTCTCCCAGGAGATGGGCCTCGGTTTCATCGCCGGGGTGAACACGGTCGGCGGGGTCGGCTTCCAGGTGGACGGGCCGAACATCGTCGACGGGCCGCGGCAGCTCTCGCTCTTCCGGGACATGCTGAAGACCGCCCCGTCCGGTCTGTCGGTGTTCACCCTCTCCCCGGACCTGTTCGCCGAGCCGATGGCCACCGCCGTGGCCGACGGGGTGCCGATCATCGCGGTGGACAGCCAGCCGCTGGACATCGCGAACGTCGGCCTGTTCATCGGCAACGACAGCTACGAGCTGGGCCGGATGCTGGCCCGGAAGGTGATCGAGCGGCTCCCGGAGAACCCGAGCGGCAAGATCGTGATCGGGTCGTCCTCGCCGGGTGTGGCGGTGCTGGACCTCCGGGCCAAGGGCATCCGGGACGAGATCACCGAGCGGCTGCCCGGGGTCACCGTGTTCGGCCCGTTCGACTCGAAGCAGGAGGTCGAGGCGAACCTGGACGCCTGGAACACGCTCATCAAGGTCAACTCCTCGGCTCTGGCGTTCATCGGCACCAGCGACGCCGACGGCTGGAACCTCGCCGAGATCCACCGGAACACCAGGGCCGGCTGGATCGCCGCGGCCTTCGACCTGGACCCGAAGTCACTGGCCGCGGTGAAGGCCGGCGACCTGATCCTGGTCTCCCCCGAGCACTACGTGAAGGGCGCGATCGCCGGCCGGCTACAGGCCGAACACGCCAGGAACGGCACCATCCTGCCGAAAGGCTGGCTGTACGTGCCCGGGATCGTCGTCGACGAGGAGAACATCGACGAGATCCAGGCCCGGCAGGCGAGCGTGGCGACCCGGGCGGCGGCACTCACCGCCCAGGTCGACACCATCCTCAGCGATCCGGCGTACCTGCGCCCTCTTTCCGAGGCGCGCTGACCAGCAGGGCACTCAGCCCACCGGCCCGGTTCAGCTTCTGCCAGCCGAGCCGGATGCCACCGATGGCGGCGAGCACCGACTGGATGAGGACCAGATACATCAGCTGGCGGTACACGAACTGCTGCACCGGCACCAGCCAGACCGGCCGCAACGACTCCTTGTCCAGGCGGAACGCGTAGACCGTACTGAGCATCTGGATCGCCAGCATGCTGAACCAGGCGACAGCGGTCTCCACCGGGTCGAGGAAGAACAGCCCGTAGATCAGGAACACGTCGATCAGCGGTGACAGCAGCGGCATCAGCGTCTGGAACAGCAGCAGGTTGAGCAGCCCGCGCCGGCCGAACTTGCCGCTGGCGCCCTTGTCGGTGAGCGCCCGCCGGTGCTTCCACATCGCCTGCATGGTGCCGTAGCTCCACCGGTAGCGCTGCTTCCACAACTGCCGCACGGTGGTCGGCGCCTCGGTCCAGGCCCGTGCCTGCTCCTCGTAGACGACCCGCCAGCCGGCCCGGATGATCGCGATGGTCAGGTCGGTGTCCTCAGCCAGGGTGTCGTCGCTGAGCCCGTCCACCTGCCGCAGCGCCTCCTTACGGAAGGCCCCGATCGCCCCCGGCACGGTCGCCATGCACTGCATCACGTCGTAGGCGCGCCGGTCGATGCTGAACCCGACCACGTACTCGATGTGCTGCCAGAGCGCGATCAGGCCCTTGCGGTTGGCGACCTTGGCGTTGCCGGCCACCGCACCGATCCGGGCGTCGGCGAACGGCTGGACCAGCAGGCGTACGGTGTCCGGCTCGAAGACCGTGTCCCCGTCCATCATCACCACCACGTCGGTGTCGGCCGCCGCGATACCGGTGTTCAGCGCTGTCGGTTTGCCGGCGTTCGGCTGCCAGATCACCGTCACGTTCGGGAACCCGAGCGACTCGGCGATCTCCGCGGTGCCGTCGGTGGAACCGTCGTCGACCACGATGATCCGGATCGGATGGGTGCTGGCGGCCAGTGACCGGACCGTGTCGGCGATGCACTCCTTCTCGTTGTAGGCGGGCACCACCACCGTCACCGGCTGGGTGTACGGCGCACCCCACACCCCGGCCTGCCGGCTCCGCCGGGCGTGCCGCCGCCCGAGGACCAGCATCAGCGCCAGGCGGGCGATGGTCAGCACCCCGAAACCGATCAGCAGTACGGCGAACCAGGTAGTGGTGTTCTTGGCGATCTGCACCGCGCCGACCAGGCTGAGCCCGAGGATCCGCTCGTCGGTGGTGGCCGCCGGGTTGACCGTCTCCATGCCGCTCAGGGCCGCCACGGTGGTGAACGTGTACCCCTGTTCCAGCAGTGCCGGGATGACCTCGGCCAGTGCCTCGGCGGTGCCGGACCGGTCGCCGCCGCCGTCGTGGAACAGCAGGATCGCGCCCTCGCCGTCCTCCGGCGTGACCGCCTCGACGATGTCGGAGTTGGTGACGCCGGACTCCCAGTCCCGGCTGTCCAGGTCGTTGACCACGGTCAGGTAGCCGGCCTCGCCCATCTCGGCGATCACCGACCAGTTGGTGTCGTCCAGCGCGGCGACGGTCGACGAGTACGGCGGCCGGAAGATCACGCTGGTCACCCCGGCCGCGCCGGCCAGCGCGAGCTGGGTCTCCCGCATCTCGACGGTGCGCCGCCAGTCGCTCTTGCCGGACAGTTCCGGATGGGTGTACGTGTGCACGCCCACCTCGTGACCCTCGTCCACCACCCGCTGGACCAGGTCCGGGTACTTGCTGATCTCCGAGCCGATCATGAAGAAGGTGGCCGGGACGTCGTACTCGGCGAGCACGTCCAGGATCTCCGGGGTGTACTCCGGGTCGGGGCCGTCGTCGAAGGTCAGCACGATCTGCTTGCTGCCGGCGCTGACCGTCGTCGTGGTGTCACCGTCGGTCTGGATGATCGGCCCGCCGGTCAGGGCCTCGTCCGGCACGTTCGACGTCTCCGAGGTGGACTCGATCGCCCCGTCCTGGGTGAACTCGCCCTGCACCAGGCCGTTCACCATCAGGATGCTGGCGAACAGGGATATCAGGACGGCGAAGACGATCCATCGGGGCTGCGGGACCTTGAGGCGGCGTACCGGCGCGGGTTTCGCCTTGTCCGAGGTGTAGACGGCCATCAGCTGGTGCTGCCGGACGGGCTCGTCGACACCGTGCCCTTGGTGGTCAGCTCGATCTGTGGGGACTGGACCAGCCCGGCCACCACGACGGCGATGTATATCACCGCGCCCACCGCGGCGCAGATTCCGGAGAGCACGACAATCCTCCGCCGCTTGCCGGTCGTGTCGACGAAGACCTTGGCACTGGAGGTGCCGGAGCCCTCGTGGAGTCTGGTGGAGGCGTAGATCATGATGCGTTGTCTCCTCGAGCCGATGGGTTCCGTCCTGCAAGCTAGGGAGGCAGGCTGGGCCGGAACTGTGTCCGCGCCCAGCGAGGTCTGTGCAAGAAGTGACGGATGGTAATGTCTATGGAGCTGAATGTGATGGGAGGACGATGATTCGCCACTGGCCTGTCACCCTTCTCGCCGTGCTGGCCGTCTTCGCGCTGGCCTGCGACGGAGCCGGAAACGCCGCACCACAGCCGAGTAAGACATCGGCGAGACCGGCAACCGGCTATCCGGTCTCGATGATCGCGTTGGGTGACTCGATCACCGCCGGGGTGGGCAGTTGCCTGGCCTATCTGGGGTGCACCCGCAACTCCTGGTCGACCGGGAACAACGCCGCGATCCGGAGCCACTATCAGCGCATCCTCGACAAGAACGCCAAGATCAAGGGCAATGCGGTGAACCTCGCCGAGCCCGGTGCCGAAGCCGACGCCCTCGACGGTCAGGCCCGCCTGGCGGTCGAGCGGAAAGCCGCCTACGTGACGGTCCTGATCGGAGCCAACGACGCCTGCTCCGGCCGGGCCGAGAACATGACACCTGTGGACCGCTTCCGCGACGAGATCGACGAAGGTCTGGCCCGGCTGAAGAAGGGCCTGCCCAAGGCGCGGGTGCTGATGGTCAGCATCCCCGACCTGTACCGGCTGTGGGAGGTCGGCAAGGACAACGCCAAGGCCGTCGAGGTGTGGGGCAAAGGCCGGATCTGCCCGTCCATGCTCGCCGATCCGACCTCCACCGCCGATGCCGACCAGGAGCGGCGTGAACAGGTCAGGGACCGTGTCGACGCCTACAACACCCAACTGCGGAAAGCTTGCGCGGCGTACGGGACCAAGTGCCGGTGGGACGGCGGAGCTGCCAACCGGGTCCGTTTCGACGTGGACCAGCTGAGCCAGTACGACTTCTTCCACCCGAACGTGAAGGGACAGAAGGAACTGGCCGATGTGGTCTATCCGGGGCGTTTCACCTGGTGACGGAGGGGCCGGCCCGGTCGCGGATGCTGTCCAGCACCGCCTCCGCAGCCCACCCGGCGGCGTCGGCGATGTCCCGCCGGTCCATCCCGAACTCGCGGCGGAACGTCACCCAGGTCCCGACCGAGTCGAGATGCGACAGTGCCGCGACGACCGCCCGGCGCTCCGCCGGGTCCAGAGCCGGCACCTCGGCGTCCAGCAGGCGCTCGAACTGTTCCCGGCCCGGTGACGGCGCCGCGCCGCTCACCCCGCGCATCGCCGTCTCCGCGACGACGTGCGCAAGCTCCGGCCGGGCGTCGTACCGCTGCATCGCCTCCCGGATCGCCAGCGGGACGTCGAATATCGAGTGGGACTCCTCGCGGGCGAACAGGGTCGCCTCGATCCAGGCCGCGGTCGCCAGCAGCAGATCCACGCGCGTGGGATAGTTGCGGAACACCGTGCGCTCGGCGATACCGGCCCGGCGGGCGATGACCCGGTACGACACGTCGTCGCTGCCCAGCTCCTCGATCAGCTCGGTGTAGGCGGCGAGGATCGACTCCTGCGTGCCGCTCAGCGCCGGACCGGTCACGGCTCCGACCGGTGCAGCAGCGTGACCGGCTCCTTTCCGGTCGCGCCGGGCAGCCTGGCCAGCACGGTTCCCACCGCGTGGTCGAACGCGTCGCAGATCTCCCCGGCGTCCATGTCGAAGCCGGTGCGCAGCCGGGCCCAGAACATCGCCGACGAGAAATAGCGCAGGGACGCCGCGACCCGCTGCCGGTCCCGCCGGTTGAGTGTCGGCATCGCCACCTCGAGCATCGCCTCGATCGCCCGGGTGATGTAGGCCGGCTCGATGTCGATCGTCGGCGAGATCGCGGACGCCCGCGCGCCGACGTACGCGTACGCGGGCATCGTGTCGAAGGCGCGGAAGCGCTCGTGCGCGGCGGCGCAGAAATCGGGCACCGTCACGAACGGCGGCAGCGGGAAACAGGTCTGCTCGATCCAGTTCGAGAGTGCGGCGAGCAGGTGCGCGCGAGTCGGGTACTGCCGGTAGATCGTGCGCTCCGAGATGCCCACCTCATCGGCGAGGGCCCGGTAGGAGATGTCATCGAACGTGCGCTCGCGCAGCAGCACCGCGGCACTCGCCAGAATCGCGGTCGCGGTGTCGACCGGCTCCTCCATCACACCTCCCCCTTCCGGGCGGCCGCCCAGTGCGAGGGCCCGGTGACTTCCGGCGGAAGCACGTATCGATCGGAATCGTCGAGCGTGAGCGCCAGTGACGAGACGTACTGCACCTCGCCGTGTGGTCCCCTCTCGGCCGAGGCCAGCATATCCGGCCGTTCGAACGTGTATCCGGTGACATGGCAGCGGAGCCGCTCACCCGACGGGTTGCCGTGCTCGTCGAACCGGGGCGAGTCGATGCCGTCCCCGTGCCGGCGCAGGTAGTAGCGCCCCCGCGTGACCAGGGCCAGGACCGGCGTGGCCACGAAAGCGACACCGATCGCGATCAGCACCGAGAACGGCTCGACGGCGGCGCCGAACACCCCGGCGAACGCGAGCAGCGACAACGCCGAGGCGAGCCCGACCGACACCAGCCCGACCGGGTTCCAGTCGTGCAGCATGCCGCGGCGGAACTCCGGGAAACGCGGCGAGATGCGCAGCACCCACTTGTTGACGGCGATGTCGGTGGCGATCGTCACCAGCCAGGCCATCACGATGTTCGCGTACAGGCCCAGCACGAAGGAGATGAGGGTGAATACGTCGAGCATCATGAGCACGTAGGCGATCACGAGATTGAACAACACGAAGACCGTCCGGCCCGGGTAGTGCTTCGCCATCCGGGTGAAGACGTTCGACCAGGCGAGCGAGCCCGAGTACGCGTTCGTCACGTTGATCTTCACCTGCGCGACCACGATGAGCACCAGTGCGAGCACGATCGCGAGCCAGTCCGGGACCAGGGTCCGGTACATCTCGACGAACTGTTTGACCGGTTCGGTCGCCTGGTGCCCGAGCGTGGGTTCGACCCGTACCAGCAGGTAGACGGCGAGGAACACCCCGATCACCTGCTTGGTGCCACTGAAGACGACCCAGCCGGGGCCGGCGAACACGAACGACGTCCACCACGAGCGGGCGTTCGACGGGGTGCGCGGCGGCATCGCCCGGATGTAGTCGATCTGCTCCGCCAGCTGCGGGGTGAGGGCGAAACACACAGCCGCGCTGGAGACCACGGCGCCGAAGTCGATCGAGCCGTCGGTGGCACCGGTGAACGAGGTGAAGGCCCGCACCACCTCGGGGTCGGAGACGACGATCCACAGCAGCGGCAGCAGGGCGAGAGCGAGCCACAGGGGAGTGGTCCAGAACTGCAGGCGCTCCAGCGCCCGCATCCCGTAGATGACGATCGGGATCACCACGACCGTCGAGATGAGATAGCCGAGCCACAGCGGCATCCTCGTCGCCACCTGCAGCCCCTGCGCCATGATGGCACCCTCCAGGGCGAAGAAGATGCAGGTGAAGCCCGCGAAGATCACGGTGGTGATGATCGAGCCGTAGTAGCCGAACCCCGAACCGCGGGCGATGAGATCGAGGTCGAGGTTGAAGCGGGCGGCGTAGTAGGCGACCGGCACGCCCACGATGACGATGACGACCGACGCGAGCAGGATGCCGAGCACGGCGTTGGAGGTGCCGTGGTCGATGCCGATGCTCGCGCCGATCGAGAAGTCGGCGAGGAACGCGATGGACCCGAGAGCCGTCGCGCCGACCGAGGCCGCACTCCAGCGCCGGAAGGTGCGCGGCACATAGCGGAAGGCGTAGTCCTCCAGGCTGTCCTCCGCGGCTGCGCGTGCGTTGTCCGTCGACACAGGGCAAATTTCGCCGTCCGGTGTTACGACCGCATTGCCGATGTGGGTCATGCCTGCTCAGATCGCCATGGCGGCTCGCACGACGGAGGTGGCGGCCTTGCCGCCCTCGCCGGTCCGGGTGACGTGGCCCGAGGCGAGTACCACGTAGCGTTCGGCGGCCTCCAGGGCGAAGCCGATGTGCTGTTCGACGAGCAGCACACGCATGCCCGCGGCGGCCAGCTGCATGATGGTCTGCTCGATCTCGGCGACGATGGTGGGCTGGATGCCCTCGGTCGGCTCGTCCAGGATGAGCAGCTTCGGCTCGGTGATGAGGGCGCGGGCGATCGCCAGCTGTTGGCGCTGCCCGCCGGAGAGCAGCCCCGCCTTCCGTCCGGCGAACTCCGCCAACGCCGGGAAACGCGCCAGCTGCGCGTCGATCAGGGCCCTGCCACCCCGGCGCCCGTCCGCCACGAGCTGCAGATTCTCCAGCGTCGTCAGCTGACCGAACGACTGCTGACCCTGCGGTACGTAGGCCATGCCGCGAGCGACACGCTGGTGGGGGGCGAGTGACGTGATGTCCTCGCCGTCGAACACCACCCGGCCCCTCGACGGCTTGATCAGGCCGATCGCGAGACGCAGCAGTGTCGACTTGCCGGCGCCGTTGTGGCCGAGCACCGCCACCACGTCGCCCGACGGCACCGTCACACCGTGCAGCACCCGGGTGCGCCCGTAGCCGGCCTCGATGTCGGTGATTTCCAGCATTGTCAGTCCTCCGTGATGGCGTCTGCAGTGCCGAGGTAGACCTGCTGCACCTGGGGATCGGCCTGCACCTCGGCCACCGCGCCCTGCGACAGCACCCGGCCCTGGTGCAGCACCGTCACGCGGGTGGCGTAGCGGCGCATGAAGTCCATGTCGTGCTCGACCACGAGCACGATCCGTTTCGCCGCGATGCGCTGCAGGAGCTCGCCGGTCGCGGTGCGCTCGTCCTGGCTCATCCCGGCGACCGGCTCGTCGAGCAGCAGCACCTTCGCGTCCTGTACGAGCAGCATCGCGATCTCCAGCCACTGCTTCTGGCCGTGCGACAGGATGCCGGCCGGGGTGGCCAGCTGGCCGGCCAGCCCGGTCTCCTCCAGTGCCTGCTCGATCACCGGGTCGACACCACGCCGGGCGCGCAGCAGCGAGATCGCGGGGCGGTGGCGCCCGGCGGCGATGTCGAGGTTCTGCAGCACGGTGAGTTCGTCGAAGACACTCGCGGTCTGGAACGTGCGGCCGACCCCGAGCCGGACGATCTTGTGCACCGGCCGGCCGAGCAGCTCCTTGTCACCGAGCCGCGCCGACCCGCTGCCCGGGGACAGCCCGGTGATGGCGTCGATGCAGGTGGTCTTGCCGGCCCCGTTCGGGCCGATCAGGAAGCGGACCTCGCCGGGGTGCGCGTCGAAACTGACACCGCCGACCGCGACGAAGCCGGAGAACTCGACCCGGAGATCCGTGACGACCAATGAAGCGTCGGTCATGCCCGCACCTCTTCGAGTTCGGCGGCGGGTGCCGGGACGGGCTTTTCGGCGGGTTTCCGGCGCGCCGCGGCGAACCTGGCCGGCAGCGACGACAGCCCGTTCGGCAGGAACAGGATGACGACGATGAACAGCAGACCGAGGATGTAGGTCCAGCCTTCCGGCCAGGTCGAACCGAGGCTCGACTGCCCCCAGCCGACGGCCATCGCACCGAGCGCCGGACCGAAGAGCGAAGCCCGGCCGCCGAAGGCGACACCCGCGATCATCAGGATCGAGGCGGCGGCGCCGATCTCGGCCGGGGTGATGATGCCGACGATGGGCACGAACATCGCGCCGCCGACACTCGCCATCAGCGCCGAGACGATGAAGGCGACGAGCTTGACGTTCGCCGGGTCGTAGCCGAGGAAACGTACCCGCTCCTCGGCGTCCCGGGTGGCGACGAGCAGCTCACCGAAGCGGCTGCGGTAGAGCTGCCGCACCGCGAGCAGGCACACGATCAGCAGCCCGGCGGCGATGAGGTACACCATGAGCTTGTTCGCCGGGTCGTTCAGTACGTAGCCGAAGAAGTACTTGAAGTCGCTGAGCCCGGTGTCGCCGCCGGTCTCCCGGATCGTGGAGCTGATCAGGGTGGCCAGCGCGACGGCGAGCGCCTGCGTCAGGATCGCGAAGTACGCGCCCTTCACCCGGCGCTTGAACAGCGCGTACCCGAGGACACCGGCCAGGATCACCGGTAGCAGCACGATCGCCAGCAGGGTGAATCCGGCACTGCGGAACGGTTCCCAGAACGCCGGAAGCGGTGCGAGCGGGTCGTACAGCACCATGAACCCGGGCACCCGGTCACCGGCGCTCTCCAGGGTGAGGTGCATGGCCATCGCGTAGGCGCCGAGGGCGAAGAACACCCCCTGTCCCATCACGAGCATCCCGCCGCGGCCCCAGGCCAGGCCGATGCCGACGGCGGCGATGGCCCAGCAGCAGTACTTGCCCAG
This sequence comes from Actinoplanes sp., assembly GCA_035562875.1. Classification (GTDB taxonomy): domain Bacteria; phylum Actinomycetota; class Actinomycetes; order Mycobacteriales; family Micromonosporaceae; genus Actinoplanes. The sequence goes on from DATMVU010000111.1 coordinate 14,126, forward strand.
GTTGTTGAGCCAGTGATCGGTGAGCAGGAGGGGAGCGACGGCGAGGAGCAGGACGGCGAACAGCCCGATGCCGCCGAGAGAGATCCATGGCTTCAGCTTGGTCATGCGAGACTCCTGGTTCGCACCGTGAACAGGCCCTGCGGGCGCAGCTGCAGGAAGACGATCACGAGGATGAAGGCGAGCACCTGCGCCAGGCTGCCGGTCGTCCAGTAGGCGAAGTACGAGAGGGCGACACCCACCGTCCACGCGGCGATGATGGTGCCCTTGAGCTGGCCGATTCCTCCGGCGGCGACGACGAGGAAGGCCGGGATGATGTACTGCGCGCCCATCTGGGAGTTGGTGCCACCGATGAGCGACGCGGCCACGCCGGCGACCCCGGCCAGGCCCGACCCGGTGAAGAAGGTGAGCCGGTCGACGGTGCGGGTGGAGATCCCCGAGGTCTCGGCCAGGTCCCGGTGGTGCACTGTGGCCCGGATGCGGCGGCCGAACGAGGTGTACTTGAGCCAGGCCGACAGCGCGGCGACGCAGACGGTCGCCAGCAGGATGGTGAAGAGCTGCCGGAGCGGCCAGCCGTAACCGAGGACGGTCAGCTGACCGTCGAGCCAGCCCGGCTTCTCCACCGGGACGCCCTGGGACGGGAAGATCTGCAGTGCCGCCTGTTGCAGGATCAGGCTGACCCCGACGGTGACGAGCAGGGTGTCCAGCGGCCGGCGGTACATCCACTGGATGATGGTGACCTCCAGCAGGAGGCCGAACAGGCCCGCGCCGACGAACGCGACGGGCAGCGCGACCGGGATCGACAGGTCACTGGCGGAGATGACCTGCTGAACCAGGTAGGCGGCGAAGGCGCCGAGCATGAGGAACTCGCCGTGGGCCATGTTGATCACGCCCATCTGCCCGAAGGTGAGCGAGAGGCCCAGCGCGGCGAGCAGGAGCAGAGCACCCTGTGCGCTGCCGTTCAGCAGCGGTGCGATCAGTGCGTCCATGTGCACTCGCTCTCTCTAGCGTCTCTACAGCGGGGGAGGGGCCGCGTGCCGCCGGTGGCACGCGACCCCGCGGGAGGTCAGCCCGCCGCGTTCACCAGCTGCTCGCGGATGTTCGCCGGGAACCAGTCGTAACCCTCGAGGTACGGGTCGGGCTCGATGAACTTGTCGGAGGCCCAGACGACGTCGAACTGGTTCGAAGAGTTGATCTTGCCGATGTGACCCGGCTTGGAGATGTGGTGGTTCTCGCCGTCGAGCGTGACGGTGCCCTCCGGCGCGTCGAACGTGATCGGCTTCGCCTTCGCCGCGGCGTTCACCGCGTCGACGTCGAACGAGCCGGCCGCCTCGACGAGGGCCTTGTACAGGTACAGCGAGATGTAGGCGGCCTCCATCGGGTCGGAGGTGACACCGCTGCTGTTCGGGTAGGCCTTCCAGCTCTCGATGAACTTCGGGTTGGTGTCGGTCTTCAGCGACTGGAAGTAGTTCCAGGACGCGTACTGGCCGGTGACCTCGTGGCCCATCGCCGGGGCCTCCTCCTCGGCGATCGACACCGAGATGATCGGCGTCGTCTCGGCCTTGAGACCGGCGTCGTAGTACGCCTTGACGAAGCCGACGTTCGACGAGCCGTTGATGGTGTTGAAGATGAAGTCGGGCTTGGCGGCCACGATCTTCGCCACCTGGCTGGTCCAGTCGTCCTTGTCGAGCGGCACGTACTCCTCACCGACGATCTCGATGCCGAGCTTGGCCGCGTACAGCTTGATGATCGCGTTCGCGGTGCGCGGGAAGACGTAGTCGCTGCCGGCGAGGAACAGCTTCTTCACACCCTGCGAGGCGAGGTAGTCCATCGCCGGGATGATCTGCTGGTTGGTGGTCGCACCGGTGTAGTAGATGTTCGGCGACGACTCGAGGCCCTCGTACTGCACGGGGTAGAAGAAGAGCCCGTTGTGCTTCTCGACGACCGGCTTGACGGCCTTGCGGGAGGACGAGGTCCAGCCGCCGAAGATCGCGGCGACACAGTCCTGGGTGAGCAGCTTCTCGGTCTTCTCCGCGAAGGTGGGCCAGTCGGTGGCGCCGTCCTCCTGGATGTACTCGATCTTCTTGCCGAGGATGCCGCCGTCGGCGTTGATCTCGTCGGCAGCCATGTGCAGCACGTTGGAGACGGTCTTCTCGGAGATCGCCATGCCGCCGGTGAGGGAGTTGAGGAAGCCGAGCTTGACGGAGGCACCGGAGGTGTCGACACAGCTGGGTGCGGCGGAGGTCGTGCTGCCGGCCGCCTCGTCGCCGGCCTTGGCGCCACAGCCGGCGAGCACGAGAGCCATTGTCGTTCCGATGGCGCCCGTGGTCACAAGCGTGCGCAGGCGCTTGCTGGAGATGGACATATGTGAGAACTCCGTTCACGGCGGTTCGTGCGGGTGAGAGCAGATTGGCCGTGCGTCATTGCTCTGACATTTCTTGACTGTTCCAACTCTGTAGCCACTGCCCCGGCCCAGCCGCGTATGCCCTGCAAACGCGAAGATTTCCGAGGATCTGCCGTGTCAGAGTTATGCCACCTCCCGGGTCTGCGCGGCGATCATGGCACGGTTCTGACATTCGTTGACTTCAAGGTTTCGCAAAGGTCGAGACACCGTGGTCCTCTACCGTCCCGGTATGAGATCGATCATCGCCGGGGTCGTGCTGGCCGCCGGTTTCCTCGCCACACCGGCGCATGCCGCCACACCGGCGCGCATCGTCGAATCACTGGACCGTGGCCTGGTCGCGGTGCCCGGTCAGGGCGGCGGAACGTTCCTGAGCCGGCGTCTGCTCGGCGCTCGCCGCGATCAGTGGTTACGGCGAGGTGGCCGGCTACCGCAACGACGACAACGTGACCGTCTTCGATCTCGATCACGCCGACGCCACCCCGTACCACGACGGCTGGTTCGCCTTCCGCACCGTGGCGAGCCACTTCCACATCGAGGACTTCACGGTCTGGCGTCCGCCGGCGAACGTCTGACCTCGATATGCGCACGTCGGGGACCTCCCGGCGGGCGCGCATCGAGTAACGTAAATCACATGGCGGAGGTCTACTCGAGACGGTCGTTCATGGTCGGGACGCTGAGCACCGGGCTGCTCTCCTCCGGCGCCGGCTACCTGCTCGCCCGGCACGAACCGGTCCAGTTGACCCTGGTCACCGGCGGTGAACCGACGGGTGGCGGCCGGAGTCTCCTGATCACCCTCTGGAACCAGCTCAACCCGGACATCCACATCGACACGAAGGTCGTCCCCAGCACCACCTACGACCAGTACGAGAAGTTCCAGGCGACCGACGCGGACATCTTCAACCTCGACCTGATCCACATCCCTCGCTTCGTGGCCGAGGACCGGATCGCGCCGATCACCCCGGGTGCGGACATCTCGCTGCTGGCCCAGGTCCGGCAGGTCTGCGAGGTCAAGGACGGCTCCGGACGGCTGTGGGCGATCCCGTTCAACAGCGACGTCGGCATGCTCTTCCGGCGGATAGCCGACAAACGGGTCGCCGACCCGGAACCCGAACTGCGGGACGTCCTGAGCCTGCCCGGTTTCATCGGGCAGCTCGACACCGTCGGCCCGCAGACCGACGAGGCGTTCGTGATAAACGTCCTCGAACACGCGCTCGCCCAGGATCCGCTGATCCTGGACCCGGAGGGCATCCTCTCCACCAGCCTCAGTCAGTGGCAGAACGCCCTGAAGCCGCTGGCCGAGGCGATGGCGTCCGGCCGGATCACGACCAATCCGAGCGAAGAGGACACGATCCGCCAGTTCCGGCAGGAGAACCTCCGGTACATGCGCAACTGGCCGGTCTGGTTCCCGAGCGTCGACCGGGAGGAACGGGCCCGGCCCACCACCGCGGAGATCCGGCTGGGCCGCCTGCCGGTCGGGATCCTCGGCGGTCAGAGCCTCGCCGTCAGCAAGGACACCCGGCACCGGGAGGCGGCCGAGAAGGTCATCGACTTCCTCACCGACACCGCCGCCCAGAAGCTGCTCGCCACCTACGGCTTCGCGCCGCCCGGCCTGGACGCCTACATCGACGAGGAACTCAAGGTGACGGCCCCGCACCTGGCCCTGGTCCGCACCGCGATCGAGGGCTCCCGGCCCCGGCCGATGCACCCCCGCTATCCGGTCTTCGCCCAGCATTTCAAGGATCACACGTTCGCCTACCTGCATCGCGGCGACCCGTTGACCCAGCAGTTCGTCAAGGACATCCAGGGGGATCTGAAATGAGCTGGCCGGGCATGCAGGGCTGGCACATCTCGATCTACGTCACGGTCGCGGTCCTGGTGATCCAGTTCATCGTCGACCAGGTCCTGAAACGGGTCTACACCACGAAGGAGGACGAGCCGCTCGCCCCGCAGCCCACCCCGCAGGCCCTGAACCGCCAGCTCGGCGGCAAACGCCTGCGCACCATCATCCTGTCCCTGCTCGGTGTCGTCGCGGTCCCGCTGTTCGCGGTCAGCGTCCTCGGCCCGACCCTGGCCGACCAGCTGGCCGGCGCCACCGGCACCGGCCTGGGCACCCTCACCCTGTGGCTGGCCTGGCAGACCCACAAGGAGTCCCAGCGCCTCGCCGACTACCTCGGAGAACGCGCCGCCAATGATCGTCGTAGTGGAACCGGCACGCCACCACGGTGATGACATCACCACGGATGCCGTAGACGAGGCGGTCCTTCTCAGTGCTCCGCCGGGACCAGACCTCGCCGGAAAGGTGCTCGACGCGTTCCGGTCTGCTTCGTACGGCCTCCCGTACCAGTCAATCGTTCCGGTGGAAGCGGGCGACGAAGCGTTTCTGCCAGGGGGTCTCGACGGCCTGGGGGTGGTAGTGGCGGCGGACGAAGGCCACCGCCTCGGCCGGTGGGACACCGTCCAGGATCGACAGGCAGGCCAGGGCGGTGCCGGTGCGGCCCACGCCGCCCCAGCAGGCCACCTCGACGCGCTCACCGTCGGCGCGGGTCAGGGCCTCCGTCAAGACCGTTGCGGCGTACGAACGGTCGCGTGGCAGCCAGAAGTCCGGCCATCGGATCCAGCGGCTGGTCCAGCCGAACTCCGGTGGCGGCTTGCCGAGCAGGTAGACGCCGAACCGGGGCGGATGCCCGGTCGGCATCGATCGGCGCAGGCCCCGGCCACGGACCAGTCGCCCGGACGGTAGCCGCAGCACACCCTCGCCGTTCTCGTCCCACCCGGTCATGGCGTGGATTCTCCCAGGAGCGTTATAGTCGGCGCATGTATGGCTTCAGTCTGCGACGCCGGCGTTCCTCGGACCGCCGCTGAAGTCATGCTTCCCACCCGGCGGGTCGATCCCGCCGGAGCTGGTTGAAGCCGTCCCGGTCCGACCCGTCATCGCTGCTAATCGATGAGGTCAGAACCGTGAATCTTGAAAAACTCCTGCACGACCGGCTCGCACCTGTTCTGGAAGCGGTCGCCGGTCATCCGGTCGATCCGGCGGTCCGGGTCTCGCCGCATGCCGACTTCCAGTCCGGTGCCGCACTCGCCCTGGCCCGGGAACTGAACCGGCCGCCCCGGGACATCGCCGCCGAGGTGGCCGCGAAGGTGGACCTGGACGGGATCGCCGTCGTCACCGTCTCCGGCCCGGGGTTCCTCAACCTGACCCTCACCGACGAGTTGATCAACAGGGCGCTCAACGATGTGGACGAGCGGCTCGGTGTCGTGCCGGTATCCCGGCCGGAGCGGATCGTGCTCGACTACTCCGGGCCGAACATGGCCAAGGAGATGCACGTCGGCCATCTCCGGTCGACGATCATCGGGGACGCGCTGGCCCGGACGTACGAATGGCTGGGTCACGACGTGGTCCGGGTGAACCATCTCGGCGACTGGGGCACCCCGTTCGGGATGCTGGTGGAGCACCTGCTGGATCTGGACGGCGACGGTGATCACTCGATCGGCGACCTGACCACGTTCTATCAGGCGGCGCGGGCCAAGTTCGACGGTGACGACGACTTCCGGACCCGGGCCCGGCTGCGGGTGGTGAAACTACAGTCCGGCGACCCGCTCTCCCGGGAGTTGTGGCGGAAACTGGTCAGCCAGTCCGAGCGGTACTTCCTGGACGTCTACCAGCGGCTGGGCGTCACTCTCGGGCCTGGTGACTTCGCCGGCGAGAGCACGTACCAGGACGATCTGGCCGGGGTGGTCGCCGACCTGACCGCGCAGGGTCTGCTGACCGAGAGCGACGGCGCCCTCTGTGCGTTCCCGGAAGGGTTCACCGGGCGGGACGGTGCCCCGCTGCCGCTGATCGTGCGGAAGGCGGACGGCGGTTTCGGGTACGCCGCGACCGACCTGGCCGCGGTCCGGCACCGGGTCGGGACGCTGGCCGCGGACCGGATGCTGTACGTGGTCGGCAGCCCGCAGCGGGTCCATTTCCAGATGGTGTTCGCGGTCGCCCGGCAGGCGGGCTGGCTGCCGGATTCGGTGCACGCCGAGCACATCGGGTTCGGGTCGATCCTGGGCGCCGACGGCCGGATGCTGAAGACCCGGGCCGGGGACACCGTCAAGCTCGCCGACCTGCTGGACGAGGCGGATTCCCGGGCGACCGCGCCGGAGATCGCGATCAGCGCGATCAAGTACGCCGACCTCTCCGGTGATCGGCGGGGCGACTACGTCTTCGACTGGGATCGGATGCTCGCCATCACCGGCAACACCGGACCCTACCTGCAGATGGCGTACGCCAGGGGCTGCTCGATCCTGCGGAGGGCCGGCCGGGGACCGGGTGTGGTGACCGTCGGTGAACCCGCCGAACGGGATCTGGCACTGGCCCTGCTCGGGTTCGAGCCGGCCGTCCGGTCCGCCGCCGCGCTCGCCGAACCACATCGGCTCGCCGGATATCTGCACGGCCTGGCCGCGTCGTTCTCGGCGTTCTACGAGAAGTGCCCGGTGCTGAAAGCCGATGACCAGGTCCGGGACAGCCGGCTCGGGCTGACCGACCTGGTTGCCCGGACCCTCCACACCGGAATGTTTCTGCTGGGTATCGAGGCGCCCGAACAGATTTGATCTTCACGCAACCTGTCGTCGATCGACCGATCCCGTTCCCGGTGGTTAGGGTGCTGGTTTCGATGAATCCCCTGTTTCACGTCGAAAGGCCCGTCATGACCCCCGTATCGCGCCGTACCGTTCTGGCCGCCACCGCGGCCGGGGTCGCCGCGCCCCTGGTGATCTCAGAGGCGGCACAGGCCGGTGCCCCGAAACCGGACACCACCTACCGGCTCACCGTCCTGGGCACCTCGGACACCCACGGCAACGTCTACAACTGGGACTACTACAAGGACGCCGAGTACGACGACAGCGCCCACAACGACGTCGGGGTGGCCAAGCTGGCCGCGCTGGTGAACAAGCTGCGCGCCGAGGCGACCGGGCCGGTCCTGGTGCTGGACGCCGGTGACACGATCCAGGGCACCCCGCTGGCCACGTACTACGCCAAGCAGGAGCCGATCACCAGCACCGGCGAGAAGCACCCGATGGCCCGTGCCATGAACGTGCTGCACTACGACGCGATCACGCTCGGCAACCACGAATTCAACTACGGTCTGCCACTGTTGAACCTGTGGATCCGTCAGCTCGGGTTCCCGGCCCTGGCCGCGAACGCGATCAGTGTGCGCACCGGACGGCCGGCTTTCACCCCGTACATCATCAAGAAGGTCTCTCTGGGGCGCCACGCGCCGACGCTGCGGGTGGGCATCCTCGGGCTCACCAACCCCGGCTCGGCCATCTGGGACAAGGCCAACGTCGAGGGGAGGATCACGTTCACCGACATGATCGCCACGGCGGCCAAGTGGGTGCCGATCATGCGGGCCCGTGGTGCCGACGTGGTGCTGATCTCCGCGCACGGCGGGGACAGCGGCACCTCCAGCTACGGCGACGAACTGCCCAACGAGAACCCGACGGCGCTGATCGCCGAGCAGGTGCCCGGCATCGACGCGATCCTGTTCGGTCACGCCCACCGTGAGGTGCCGGAGCGGTTCGTCACCAACCTGAAGACCGGCGAGCAGGTGCTGCTCTCCGAGCCGTCGAAGTGGGGCCAGCGCCTGACGAAGATGGACTTCACGCTGACCCGGGTCAAGGGCCAGTGGAAGATCACCGCCAAGGCCGCCGCGTCACTGAACACCAACACGGTCGAGGCCGACCCCAAGGTCCTGGCGGCGGTGAAGAAGCAGCACGAGAAGACCGTGACGTACGTCAACCAGGTCGTCGCCGCCTCCACCGAGGAACTGTCCGCGGCCACCAGCCGGTACGAGGACACCCCGATCCTCGACTACATCAACAAGGTGCAGACCGACACCGTCACCGCGGCGCTCGCCGGAACCGCCTACGCGAACCTGCCGGTGCTGTCGATCGCGGCACCGTTCAGCCGGACCGCGGTCTTCCCGCAGGGCGACGTGAAGATCAAGGACGTGGCCGGGCTCTACATCTACGACAACACCCTGGAAGCGGTGGTGCTGACCGGTGCCGAGGTGAAGGCGTACCTGGAGTACTCGGCGAAGTACTTCGTCACGCTCGCCCCCGGCGCGCCGGTCGACCCGGAGACGATCAGCGACCCGGCGATCCCGGACTACAACTACGACGTGTTCTCCGGAGTCGACTACGACATCGACATCAGCAAGCCGGTCGGCAGCCGGATCACCCGCCTGCAGATCGGCGGCGTGGACGTGGCCGCCGGCGCCGAGTTCGTGGTCGCCGTCAACAACTACCGGCGGTCCGGCGGCGGCAGTTTCCCCGGCATCGTGAAGACCCAGGTCTACAACGAGCAGCAGGAGATCCGGCAGTTGCTCATCGACTGGGCGCAGGCGAAGGGCGCCATCGACCCGGCCGACTTCTACACCCGCAACTGGCAGCTCGTCCGCGAGGGCGTGCCGGTCACCTTCTGATTCAGTCCTTGGCCAGCCACTTGCCGTTGGTGTCGGCCTCGACGTACATCCCGTTGCTCTTGCCGGTGGCGAGCTGGAACGTGCACAGGTAGGTGCGCAGACCCTCGGCGTTCCGCTCGCCCTCCGGCCGGCAGACGGCACTCTTCACCGCGCCGAACTTCTTGATGATCACCCGGTCGCCGATCATCTCGTCCTGGACCAGCGTGGCGATCTGCGCCTCCTGCCGGTACTCGTAGTACGGGACCA
>DATMVU010000112.1:0-2167 GCA_035562875.1 Actinoplanes sp.
TCTCCGCGGGCCAGCGCCAGCGGCTGGCCCTGTCGGTCCTCCTGCACCGGACCGGGCACACGATGACCCGGCACGGCGGTGTGCCGGGTGCAGCCGCTCCGGTGGTGACGTTGCTTCTCGACGAGCCGACCGCCCACCTCGATCAGGCCGCCGAGCAGCTCGTGATCGATCGTCTTCGCGAGTTCGCCGCACTGGGCTGCGCGATCCTGGTCGTGGCCCACCGCCCGGCGCTGATCGCCGCCGCCGACCGGGTCGTCGACCTGCGTCCCCCGGCGAACGGAATCTCCATCGGCGGCCACGTTGCAGGCATTCCTACCGGCAGCCACGTTGCAGGCGTCCCCGCCGACCGCCACGTCGGCGGCTCGCCCGGCCTCTCCACAGCCGAGACCGCATCCGGGATCGGGGACACGGCCGGGATCGGGGACACCGCCGGGAGCCCGGCCGCGGACGGCTACGGGACACGGAACGCGGAGCGGAACTCCGGCACCGCCGGGAACCGGGCCGCGACGGGACGCTGGGCCTGGCTGCTGCGGCCGGGAACCGCGGCCGGGCTGGGGGCCGCGTCGTCGCTGGCCGGGATCCTGCTGACCGGGGCCGCGGCCTGGCTGCTGGTGCGGGCCTCGGCGCTGCCGCCGGTGCTCAGTCTGTCAGCGGCGGTGGTGCTGGTGCGCGGGAGCGCGGTGGCCCGGCCGCTGCTGCGCTACCTCGAACGGCTCGTCTCGCACGATGTGGCGTTCGCGCGGCTCGGCGGGCAGCGGGCTCGGGTCTACGCGGATCTGATCCCGCACGTTCCAGGGCCTCGGCTGCATCGGCGCGGGGACATGCTGACCCGGCTCGTCGACGATGTGGACGCGCGGGTGGACGGGTTGCTGCGCGGGCGGTTGCCGGTCGCGGCGGCGGCGGTCACCGCAGCGGTCGCCCTGGCCGTCGTCGGCTGGCTGGCTCCGGCGGCCGCTGCTCCGTTGGCTGCCGGGCTGCTGATCGCCGGGGTGCTGGCCCCGGCGGTGGCGGCGTGGCACGCGGACCGGCAGGAGGCGGCCACCGGCGCGGCCCGGTCGGCGCTGCGGGACGCCATGGTGGAGACCGTGGACGGGGTCGAGGAGCTGGCCGGAGACGGGGGGCGTTCCGGCGTACCGGAGATGCGGAGCCGGACCCTCGCGGACCTCGAGGCGCGGGCCGCCCGGGAGGCCGGACTGGCCGCGGCGATCGCCCACCTCGGGTGGGGTGCCGCGGTGGCCGGAGTCGCGATCGTGCTGGCCGGGGGTGGGCTGTCCGCCGAGTGGAGTGCGGTCGTCCTGCTCGGGACGGTGGTTCTCGGCGAGACCGTCGTCGGCCTGCCGGAAGCCGCGGTGGCCCGGCGGCGGGCCGCGGGCGCCGAGAGCCGGGTGGCGGCGATGACCGTTCCCCTCACCACTGCCACGAGCCCGGCCGCCGGTGAGGGCGCGGGGACGGTTGCGGTGCGGGGTGCGGTTCGGATCTCCGGGCTGGTTGCGGGCTGGGACCCGGCTCGGGAACCGGTGCTGGACGGCCTGGATCTGCGGCTCGAACCCGGCTCCCGGACCGCTGTCACCGGTGTCTCCGGTAGTGGCAAATCGACACTCGCCGCCGTGGTCGCCGGGCTGCTCACCGCGCGGGGCGGGGACGTCGGCGTGGGCGGGCGGACGGTTCTGGTGGGTGAGGAGACCGGACATGTGTTCGCTTCGACCGTACGGGAGAATCTGCGTCTGGCGTCGCCGGCCGCGACCGACCCGCAGCTCCTGACCGTGTTGCGCCGGGTCGGGCTGGCCGGGCTCGATCTGGGAACGTGGCTGGGGACCGGCGGCGGCACGATCTCGGGTGGGCAGCGGCGGCGGCTGGCGACGGCACGGGCGTTGCTCGCCGATCCGGATGTGCTGATCCTGGACGAGCCGACCGAGGGGATCGACGAGGCGGGCGGCCGGGAGCTGATGGCGGACCTGCTGGGGGCTGCGGCCGGGCGGACCGTGCTGGTGATCGCGCATCGGGCGGAGGGGCTGGATCTGGTCGACCGGGTCCTGAACCTGGAAGCGGGCAAACTAGGAGATGTCCGGATAAAGTGATCGGATGGCGCGGACGCCCGCCCCGGGAACCCGGGACACGATCCTCACCGCGGCCGCCGGGCTCTTCTACGAGTACGGCGTCCGCGCCG
>DATMVU010000113.1:0-12653 GCA_035562875.1 Actinoplanes sp.
TGCGCGCTTAAGTTGGATTTCGTCCACACCGGGCACTGCCCGCCCCTCCTGGACAAGCATGAAAAAAGGGTGACGGCCCGCCGGCCGTCACCCTTTTGCTGCCCTACCTCAGTAGTGGCCTCGGTCCTGGAAGAAGTTCCAGGCACCGCACGGTGTGTCGTAGCGGCCCTTGATGTAGCCGAGGCCCCACTTGATCTGGGTGGCCGGATTGGTCTTCCAGTCCGCGCCGGCCGACGCCATCTTGCTGCCCGGCAGGGACTGCGGAATGCCGTACGCCCCGGAGCTGCGGTTCTCCGCCTTGTAGTTCCAGCCGCTCTCGTGATCCCACAGCTTGTTCAGGCAGGGGAACTCGGCGATCCCGAACCCGGCCGCCAGCATCAGGGCACAACCGGTCTTGCGGCTGCCGCTGAACTCGTTGCACGACGACGGGATCGGCCCGTTGAACGGAACCGGGCCGGCTGCCTCCTCGGCCTTCCGCTTCGCCTCCGCCTTGGCCGCGGCGACCGCCTTGGCCTGCGCCTTCTCCAGCGAACGCGCACCGGCGGCAGCGGTCTTGGCGACACTTTCCGCCTTCACCGCGGCATCCGCCACCGCCTCCTCGCGGGCCGCCCGGTCCGCGGCGTGCTGCACCTCCCGCGCGACGAGCAGCTTCTCGGTGGCGGCCGCCGACTCCGCAGCCGCCTGCTTGGCGTTCTGATGTTGCGCCACGTAGACGCCACCGACCAGGCCGGCCAGCAACAGAACGACCGAGGCGACGCGGGCGCCTGTGGTCCGGAGTCGATTCACCGGGGGTGTCCCTTTCGACGGGCATGAATCCTCGGCGCTTCCGGAAGCTGCTGCAGGAAGCTGCTTCAGGGGCTGGTTCAGGGAAGCGCGAAAGGCAGTTTGATGCCTGTCAGGGTGTCCTTGCAAGAGCAGGAGCGCTCGTACGGCAATTTCGCCACCGCATCGAGCAGAACGTCACGAAGCCGGGCCGTATTGTCAGCAAAGACCCGGAAGACCTCATCCTGTGTGACCCCGTGATCACCCTCCACACCGGCGTCCAGATCGGTCACCAGAGCGATCGCCGTGTAACAGAGAGCCAGCTCCCGGGCCAGCACCGCCTCCGGATGCCCGGTCATGTTGACGATCGTGCCGCCGATCGAGGTGAACCAGCGGGACTCGGCCCGCGACGAGAACCGCGGACCCTCCACCACCACCATCGTGCCGCCGTCCACCGCGTCCACAGCGGCGGCGGACTCCAGCACCGTCGCCCGGCCCACCGGGCAGTACGGGTCGGCGAACGACACGTGCACCGCACCCTCGTCGTAGAAGGTCTGCACCCGGCCGCTGGTCCGGTCGATCAACTGGTCCGGCACCACGAACGTGCCCGGCCCCAGCTCCGGCCGCAGGCCACCGACCGCGCACGGGGCGACGATCTGCCGCACACCCAGCGAACGCAGCGCCCACAGGTTCGCACGGTAGGGGATCTTGTGCGGCGGAAAGCGGTGATCGCGCCCGTGCCGGGGCAGGAACGCCACGCGGCGACCACCCACCTCGGCCACCGTGATCGGGTCCGACGGCGGCCCGAACGGTGTGTCGACCTCGTACTCGGTGGCGTCGTCGAGGAGCGCGTACAGCCCCGATCCGCCGATGACGCCGATCTCTGCTGCCGTAGGTGGCGGGTTCATGCCCAGACCTTATCCGTGGGCTGAATCGCAAGCTAATGTGCGAGGCATGGCTACGTCGAGCGGACGGCGGTAAACAGGTGTTCGGTGAGCAGCAGCGGATCGGAGGCCGGTCGGTGGAGTCGATGACCGGTCAGCTGCTAGTCGCCACGCCCACCCTCAAGGATCCCAACTTCGACCGGACGGTCGTGCTGCTGGTGGCCCACGAGACCGGCGGTGCGCTGGGGGTCGTGCTCAACCGCGCGACCGAGGTCCCGGTCGCCGAGGTCCTCGGCACCTGGGGCGAACTGGCCGGCGACCCCGCGGTCCTGTTCGAGGGCGGCCCGGTGCAGCCCGAGTCGGCCATCTGCCTGGCCCGCACCCGCCCCGACGTGAAGAAGAGGCTGTCCGGGTTCCATCCGGTCAGCGGCGCCCTCGGCACCCTCGACCTCTCCGCCGACCCCGAACGCCTACGCGACAGCGTCGCCGGCATCCGCGTCTTCGCCGGGTACTCCGGCTGGTCCGCGGGCCAGCTGGAGGAGGAGATCACCGCCGGCTCCTGGTTCGTCTTCGACGCCCTCCCCGGCGACCCGTTCGTCGAACGCCCCGACGACCTGTGGGCCATGGTCCTGAAACGGCAGGGCGACATCCTGGCCGCCGTCGCCCACTTCCCACCGGACGTCTCCCTCAACTGAGGGGGGTCGTTCGCGGGGCCCCGGAGGGGTGTGTAATATTTCCAGCGTGCCCGGGGGAAACGCCGGGGGCAAAGAAGTAGAAGTGCAGCAAGACAGCATTGCAAGGGGCTGTGGCGCAGCTGGTAGCGCACCACACTGGCAGTGTGGGGGTCAGGGGTTCGAGTCCCCTCAGCTCCACCCTTGTTTTTGCAGTTCGAGGCCATCTAAGCCGATCTTCGGCATAGATGGCCTTTCTGCTTTCACATCACGAGGTCGTACGTACCGTTGCGCACCCCCGGTTCGGGGATGCGCGCAGCCCCATGACCGTGGCGCCCGGAATGATCGGCTACGCGGCAGAGGGAATCCCGCGCCACTGGACCGTCGAGGCGAAGGTCGGCAAGGTCTGTCGATGCGCCTGTCCGCCCGGGGCGGCAGAATCCCGGCTTGATCGACTACCCTGAATCGCCTTGATCATCTCACGGGCGGGGTGGGTTCGATGGCGTTCCGGCGTGATGTCGCGTTCATGCACGAGGTTGAGCCGGGTTTGATGCGGGTCAACGGCGAGGAATTCGCCCGGGTCGTCAAGAGCATCACGGATGCCCTGCCGACGCTGGTGAGCGTTCCCACGAAGGTGGAATGGCAGTCGGAGGCGGCCGATCTGTGCCGGATCCGGTTGGCGGAGGCGGAGAGCCTCGCCCACGACCTCCGTGAAGGCTACGGCCTCGCCTCCGCCGCCCTGCTGACGTATGCAGACGCGTTGGCCTCGGCCAAAGCCGAGATGGACCGGGGTGACGCCGCGAACTCCCGGCTGCGTGATCTCATCGAGCCGCTCACCGGTTCGCAGACGCAACGGGTACGTGACAGCGAGCCGCTGGCGCAGTGGGAGGACCTGCGGACCGTGACCAGTTGGTACGACGGGATCAACGAGAACGGGATCCAGGACCGTGTCGACGCCGTCCGGGACCAGGCCGAGGATCTCTATTACGAGGCCGCCGGGGCCTATTCGCGGGTCCGTGACATCGAGCAGGAGGCCCGCGACGTCTGCCTGGCCGAGATGAAGAAGGCGTTTCAACGGCTTCCCGACTTCGAAGCCGACACGAATGCCGCCGGGACGATCATCGTGACCGCGCCCGGCGTCACGGCGGAGATGGGCGAGGCGGGCGCGCTGAACACGGACGTCCGGCTTCCCGGCCACGGGCCCGTCCCCGCCTTCAGCGTCGACGGGACCGATGGTCTCACCGGCATTCACGAGGACCTGCGGCGGCGGATTCTGGCTACCAGCACGGACGTGCCCACCGAGTGGGATCCGATGAGCGCGGTGTGGGGCCGGTTCGTCGATCCCGAGCACGAGCAGCAGTACAAGATGGGCTGGATCAGCACCAACCAGGGACTCATCCAGGCTGCGGCCCAGGAGAACGGCATTCCGGCCGGTCTGCTCGCCGGGATCGTCTACCAGGAGGCCGGCGGCAAACCCCCGGTGGGTGATCACATCGCCGACTGGGTGCGCCGCCACGGACTCGATGGCAAAGACGCCGACGACACCTCGTTCGGGCTTCTGGGAATCCAGGTCGACACCGCCGCGGTGGCGCTCGGATATGATCCCGCGAACCTCAGTGCCCAGCAGCGGGAAGAGCTCGTCAAGTCCCTCGACGACCCTCGGCAGAGCATCGCGATCGCCGCACGGGTGCTCGCCGACGCCAAGGACTCCACCGACTTCGCCGGCGTGGACCCGCGGAACATGACACCCGAGCAGGAGCGGCAGTTGGCGGCGAAATACAACGGCGGGCCGGACTGGGACAAGCCGATCGCGCAGGGCTACGCCGCCAACTACGAATCAGCACGCCACGACGTCGACCGTGTCCTCTGGGCCAGCTGACCCGCCGAAGGAGCCGTACGGTGACGCAAGCGAACCTCCCCTCGATCAACGACAACGCCAACGTCCTCGTCGAACTGGCCGGTGCGCTCGGCGCCGCCAGACCGGACGCCGACCTGTCCCGCACCGGCTGTCAAGAAGCCCTCGACGACGAGATCAACCAGGCCATACGATCGTTCGCCGACTTTTCGTACGACCAGTACCAGGACGTCGTGGCGCTGCTCGCGGCACTGTCCACGAAGTTGAAGAACACGAGCGCCGGCTATCAGCAGACTGACGAAGCCAGTGCCGCACTGCTCGACGACTATCTGACCGGATCGGTGTACATGGCCCCGGAGCAGCGATGACGAACTCCTCTTCGGCTCGCTCGCTGGCACGTCAGGCAGGCGTCGGCCTGGCCTGGCTGATCACCGGCGGGCTCAACGTCGTCGCGATCGGGTGCGTGCTGTTCCTGTGGATCTCATGGCTGAGCGGCGACTACCGCACCGACCACGACCTGCTGGACGGCGGCGGCTCCTGGATCCTGGTCACGGCGGTGATCGGCGGCGGGTCCGCGCTGCTCTCGCTCCTGATCGACGCCGGAGCCGTCCGGCTTCGATGGATGCCACGCTGGACGATCTGGGCACCGTCCGTCCTACTGGCCGCCACGGCCCTGGCGTACGCCGCAACCGGATAGGTTCAGCGCCCTGTACGACGGCGGTGTGACCCCGGCCAGCTGATCGGTATCCGGGCACGGCGGACAGTCATGGGTCGCAGGCGAAGCCGTTGGTGTCGGTGTCGAGGTGGTGACGGTCGGGGGTGCGGGCCGTCAGCGGGCGGTCCAGGAAGCCTCGATCGCGCAGCCAGGTGCAGACGTCGGTGACGCCGGGTGGCAGGTTCCGCGGGACGCATTGGGAGCGGGTGCCGTACGAGCGGTCGCAGCCGTCCACGTTCACCGGCATCGACACTGTGGTGGTCGGGGACGGCAGCCGGGATAGCGGGCGGGCGCCGGGCTGGTCGGCGAAGGTCTGCACGAACGGTTCGGGGGTGGCGGCCGTGGACGCTGTGGCGGGCGGGACCGTGGTGGCCGGTGGGGAGCACGCGACGGCGAGGGCGGCCGGCAGCATGAGGACGGCGAGTCTCATCCGACCTGCACCCATTCGGCGACTGACGGCACTCCGTTGGCGCCCATGAGGAAGAGCATGTACCAGCCGGGTGGGGCCAGGTTCGGGTTGCTGGTCAGGTTGAGGTCGATCTCGTCGTCGTGCACGCTCATCGGCAGCTCCACGAAACGCTGGTTGGGGTCGCTGGAGTGGGTGACCGCGGCGGGACGGATCAGGGCCGCCCGCACGACCGGTGTGTCGACGGTGACGGCGTGACTGGACCCGTACGACCATGTGGTGTTGATGGTGTCGAGGATCTGTGGGCGGGCGCCGTGGAACAGGTACGGCGGGGTGTAGACCGAGATCCGCATGTCGAACGAGCCGTCGCCGGGGTTGTCGCCGACCGCCATCACCCGGCCGTCCGGCAGCAGGAACGCCGACGAGTGGTAGCCGCGCGGCACCGGGTCGACGGCCATGCCGCTGGTGAACGTGTCGGTGACCGGGTCGAACATGGACGCCTCGAACACCGGGTCGGCGCGGTTGTGCAGCGCCCCGCCGGTTTCGAAGACCTTCCCGTCCGGCAGCAGCACCGCCGACACGTACATCTTGCCGGTGGGCAGTGCCGGGCCGGCGGTGTACGACGGTGACGCCTGTTTGAGATCGATCACGTCGACAAGACTGTTGGCGTCCGGGTTGCTGTCGATGTTGCCGCCGCCGAGGGTGAGTACCCGCTGGTCCTGGGCCGGTGGCAGCAGGACGCTCATCGACTGGTCGCGTTCGTCCTTGTTCCGCAGGCCGGGCACCGGGACGATCGTGCTGGAGTGGTAGTCGTAGATGGACGAGCCGGTACCGGGCAGGCCGTTGCCGAAGACGTGGCTGCCGGTGTAGAAAAGCCGCCCGTCCTGCATCAGGATCATCGACGGGTAGAGGCCCCAGAAGTTCCACGTCTGGTTGGCTTCACCGATGCCGAGCCAGCGTTCCTCGGACGTGTCGAAGTACTGGGTGGCGACGGTTCCGGACGAATCCTCGCCGAGGCCGCCGAGGGCGATCACGTCACCGTTGCCCAGCACTGTCGCCGACGGATACCAGGATCCGGCACTCATGTCGTTTACCTGCTCGTACGACATGGTCGTGGGGTCGAACACGTAGGAGTCCTTGAGCCCTCGGTAGCCGTGACTGCCGTCGGCGGCGGGGTAGTCCTTGTTCCCGCCCATGATCAGGACCCGGCCGTCGGGGAGTTGGACGTGACCGGAACAGAACAGGTCCGCGGGGGTGCTCACGTCGGTGAAGGTGCCGGTCCGCGGGTGGTATACGGCAGTCTTGAAGGTGCCGGCCTCGAACATCTCCTCGCTGTTGCCGGAGCCCGCGACGAGCAGCACGTCCCCGTTGTGCAGCACCACCGCGTGGATGCCGCGCACCGGGGCGTCGAAGGGCAGGACCTTCCAGGCGCCCTTGACGCAGGCGTCACCGGCGCTGCACGACAGGTCCGGTGTGGGCGTCGTCGCGTCGGTCATCGCGTAGTCGTCGGTACGCAGGACGCCCGGACCGTAAATGGTCACGCCCCAGACGATCTGTTCGGTGCCGGGCGGGACCTGCGGGGTACGGACCGTCATCGGCGTCCAGTCGGTCGCCGCGGGTAGTGAGATCAGATCGGTCCAGTACACCCAGCCCTGGGTGACGTCCCGCCGGAACGCGGTCACCACGGTGTTCGCCGTGCTGCTGGTGTACCAGGCGGACAGGTCGTACTGGTGGCCGGGCGTGACGTTGGGTGCGCACGACGGGTCCTCCAGCATCATCGCCTTGCGATCGCCGTCACCGGTCGTCGCCGACATGGTGATCCGCATCGCGGTGGCGCCGGTCCGGCCCGGGTGGCTGAGGTCGAAGGCGTAGGTGTGGTCGCCCCAGCCGGACTGTTCCCAGCAGAGTGGGAATCCGGTGCTGTCCACTGTCTCCAGACCGGGGTTGACCAGCAGGTTCACTGAGGCCCAGGCGGGCCGGGCCGGGGTCAGCAGCGCCGTGATCAGGATCAGGACCAGCAGTCGGTGCCTCATATCGTGACCGGCTGTGGCCGTACCGGATAGATCACCCGGTCCAGGATCAGGAACCGGATCGCGAAGGAGATCACCAGGGTGAGCAGGTTGGCGTTCAGGACCCCGGCACCGGCGCCGTCCACCAGCAGTGCCAGCAGCGGCACCCGGATCACCAGGTCGAGGTTGCCCATCGCGAAGAACCTGAGGAACCTGCCACGCAGCGGCCGGCTGTACCGGTGGTTGCGGTAGAGGACACCGTCGATGAGGGCGAAGTTCCAGGTCACGGCGATCATATTGGCCAGTACGGCGGCCGGGGCGTAGTGCACGCCGAGCACCGACACCAGCAGCCACAGGGCGAGCTGGTTCGGGATCAGCCCGGACAGGCCGATCAGTCCGAAGCCGAGCATCCGCCCACGTTGTGCCCCGAACCTCAGCAGGCACAGGTGTTTCAGGAAGCGCAGCCCCTCACGCAGGGTGGACTTGGACTCGCCGGCGTGCCGGGGCTGGAAGGCGTACGGGATCTCGACGATCCGTCCGGGGCGGTTCCGGATGATCAGTTCGAGCAGGATCTTGTAGCCGAGCGGTCGTAGTCCGGTGACGTCGAGTGAACTGGCGCGAACCGCGAACAGGCCGCTCATCGGATCACTGACCCGCAGCAGGGCGTTCCGGAAGACGACTTTGGTGGTCACTGTGGAACCGCCGGAGATCAGGCGCCGGTATCCGCCGGCCAGCCCGTCACTCGTACCGCCGCCGGTCTTTCGGCTTCCGACCACCAGATCCGCCCCGTCCCGGACGCCGGCGGCGACCAGTTGCGGCACGATCTCGGGCGGATGCTGCAGGTCGGCGTCCATCACGACGATCCAGGAGCCGCGGGCCAGCCGCATGCCCTCCACGACGGCGCCGCCGAGCCCGCCGACCGGATCGGTGCGGTGATGCACGGTGATCGGGATCGGACAGTTCGCCGCCTCGGCCCGGATCACGTCGGGGGTGTCGTCGGTGCTGTCGTCGACGAAGACGATCTCCGTCTCGCCGGCCGGAAGCGCCGCCGCCAGCCGCCGCAGCAGAGTCGGGATGTTGTCGCGCTCGTTGAAGGTGGGCACCACGACGGTCTGCCGCACCGTGACGTTCACGGGGAGCTCGCCGATCCGGCCACGCATCACGGCCCGGTGCGGAAGCCGGAGTTCGAGGTCGGTCGTGACAGTCATGACTCCTCCTCCGCTTCGCTCCCCCAGAGTCATGACCTCTCCTGGGCTGAGCTGACTGATGCCCTCGCTGCGCTCGGTCATGGCGTGTTCTCCTTGTCGACCCTGCGGATCTCGATCCGGCCGTCCGCCGAACCGAACTCGGCGACGATCGTGGAATTGGTCAGCAACGTGGCGACGGTCGGCAACCCGGACGGGTCCTGCCGCAACGCCGGGCTGGACACCAGGTAGTCGATGTCCCGCCAGCCGCCGGGCAGACGCTCGGCGACAGCGGAGTCGAGGTCGAGCTTGTAGAACCAGATCACCCGGTCCGGCTGGTAGCCGGCGTCGACACAGTCGAGCCAGAGCACGTCGTCGACCACCACCGTGGTGCCGGCCCGGTCCGGGATGCGGGTGCTCAGATAGTCGGCGGCCTGCTCGTACGGCGCGTTGTCGGCGGTGGTCAGCGCGCGTTCGGCGCCGACGTACCAGCGCGGCACGACAAGAACCAGCGCCACCGCGGCGAACACCCAGCCGACGCGGTGCCGGGTGACGACGGTGACCAGCGCCCCGGCCAGCGCCAGCGCGAAGAACGGCAGGACCTGCACCACGTACATGGCCGGCATGTATCCGCCGGGACGCAGGGCGACAGCCGTCAGGATGCCCCCGGCCAGCGCGATCGGGCGCAACCGGGGTACGAACGCGGCGAGCACCGTGGCCGCCAGTCCACCGATCAGGATGACCTGGTCGTAGTAGAGCCACGAGTGCAGCAGGGCGTTGGTCCCCGACGAGGAGTCGAAGACGCTGCCCGACCCGGACCGGCTCATCAGCTGGAACTGCCAGGCGCCGATCAGCGACACGTGGTCCGGGCCGGGGAACAGTTCCCCGCGCAGCACCGCGTAGAGCGGGTAGAAGCCGCCGGTCAGGACCAGGCCGGTGACGAACGAGCCGAGTGCCCAGGGGCGGGTGCTGGTACGGGCCGAGTTCTGCCAGAGTGCGAGCAGCACCGCGGGCAGCACCAGCAGGATGGTCTCCTTGGACAGGATCGCGATCGCGGCGGCCGCCCCGGACGCGGCGTAATGCCACAGGTGCCGCCGGGTCGACAGGGCCAGAGCGACGGCGCCGAGCATCCACGCCACGGCGAAACTGTCCAGATAGATCTGCCGGCCCATGGTCAGGAACAGCGGGGACAACCCGAGGGTGAGCAGTCCCACCGCCGCACCCCACGTCGGCAGCCCGGACCGGCGGCCGACCAGGTAGACGAGCAGCAGTGTGGCGGCCTGCACCGGCAGCATCACGAGCCGGCCGGCCGCGACAGCGATCATCCCGGGCGCGAGCCAGGCCGGCAGCCAGGCGAACGCGGCCAACTGGATCCAGCCGAGCGGCGGATGGTCGTACCAATAGGTGTAGTGCGCCAGGCCCCGGCCCTCCTGCACCGCCCAGGCCTGCGCGAGGTAGGTGCCCTCGTCGTCGCTGGCGGTCGGGAAACCGTCGATGTTCCAGGCCAGCAGGACCAGGACCACAGCGGTGAGGACACCGGCGATCAGCGGGTCCCTGTTGACGACGGTGCCGGCCCGAACCGGCCGTTCCAGGGTGGCGGTCATGCCGGGACCTTCGACAGGTGGGCGCCGACGTGCGTGGTCAGCTCCCAGTTGTGCTGGCCGGTGTACTCCCGCCAGATCGCCCGCAGCGCGGCCACCGCGAGCACCACGCCGAACGGGAACAACCCGAGGATCAGGCGCGCGTAGTCCTGGACCCGGATCCGCAGCCCGTACTGGATACCGAAGTCGCGCAGCCCGATCAGCTGGAACATCAGGTTGGCGGCCATCGGCAGCACCGGCAGGAAGGTGATCAACGCAACACCGACCGGAAGCTCGGCCACCAGCGCGACGGCCACCCCGAGGGGGATGGCCAGCCCGGCGAACGCCTGCAGGAACGGCCCGGTCAGGGTGTAACGGGCGAGCATCCGCTGTCCGAAAGTGGGCAGCCGGCGCCACTCCCCCTTGCGCAAGACCTGAAGAAAACCCTGATGCCAGCGGGTACGTTGCTTGAGCATCGCCCCGAGTGAACCCGGCGTCTCCTCCCGGGTGACGATCGTGGAGTCGTAGGCGACCACCACCTTGGCGCCCCGGCTGGACAACCGGACACCCAGGTCACAGTCCTCGGCCAGACAGGTGCCGTCCCAGCCGTTGGCCCGGCGCAGCACGCCGGTGCGGACGAAGACGGTGTTGCCACCGAGCGGGATGAATCCCTTGTCGGCGTGCAGATGCAGCCGGCTGCGGAACCAGAAGAAGTACTCCAGGCAGTTGTGCAGGCTGTACCAACTGGAATGGAAATTGATCAACTGCACGCCGCCCTGCACGACGTCGGCTCCGGTGGCCCGGAACGCGTGATCCACGTGCTCCAGCAATTCCGGATGGACCTCGTCCTCGGCGTCGAAGACCCCGACCACATCACCGCGGGCGTACGGCAATGCCGTGTTCAATGCCCTCGGTTTGTTCTTCACCTCGTTGTGATCGGTGACCACCAGGATCCGCCCCGGAGCGGTGCCCGCCACCCGGTGCGCGACCTCGGCGGTGTCCGGATCGTCATGCCCGACGATGACGATGATCTCGAACGCCTCGTGTGTCGACTCGAGCAGCCGCCGCACCGTCCGCTCCAACACTGCCTGCTCGTGGCGGGCCGGGACCAGCAACGAGAACGTCAGATGCTGCTCGCCGTCCGGGGCCGCGAACCGGGTCGCCGCGAGGGTCTCCGGCGTGCGCCAGGCGTGCATGGTCCACCACAGGGTTACCGCTGCGAAGACAAAAAGAATTACCGAAACCAGAATCATGACGACGGCGACCACTTGGATGCCCCTCTCGACGCATCGATGCTATCGACGGTTTCCGGGGTCACATCAAGAGCGGAGTCGGGTTCTTTCTCGACCGAAACGGCATTGTAACCAGGCTTCGGACCAGGTCATACACTTACGATTAAGAAGTCTTAACGGACAATGTAGACAGTGGATCGACGCCATTCCGAAACACTGAGATCGATCATCAGAACGGCATCGACACCATTTGACCAGCACCTCTGAAATCGATCAATCAGCGGCGGGTCACTGATTCGATTCCAACAGGTTTCCATTGTGGAGTTCATCGGCACTCCGCCGGTGCGGCCGGCTCACCCGCGGTGGCCCCGCGGTGGCAAGGTTCCGGTTGAGTTCGGTCGCGGTGGCGAACCGGTCGAATGCCGGCCCGATCGTCAGATCGACGAGCCGGACCCCGGCGGTCCGGGGCGCATCGCATCACCGGCTCGCCGTGGATCGGCCGGTACCGGACCGGAGCCACCCCGGCGTCGCCTGCACGGTTCGGGAGGGCAACGCGGTCCAGGCTCAACACACTGAGCCTGACCGGAACCTGCCCTACTCGCAGTTCTCCAAGCGCCCGCGGGGGGATCAACGAACGGATCGGATCCGAACCCGGAGTACGGATGGTGTTCCACTCCGGAATGGACGGTTCACCGGCGGCGACGTCACCACTTGCTGTAGTAGTAGTTCCCGTTCCGGGCCATCACGATCGGGCTCACGTTGTTGTTCTTGGTGGTCCAGCCCTGGGACGCCTGCGGGGCGTTCCAGTACTTCACCGTGTAACCGCTGTTGCCGGTCTGCTTGTAGATGGTGGTGTGACCGAGGTTCTTGCCGCCGGTGAAGATCACCCGATGGCCCGGGGTGAAGTAGCCGGCCCGCGACGAGTCACCCACCGTCGACGACCAGTACGGCACGTAGATGTCCTTGGTGGTGCCGATCAGGGTCCAGTCGGTCCGCTGGGCCGTGTACGGGGTCTTGCTCAGCCACTTCAGGAACGACGAGTTGATCCGCATCTCGGTGCACTGGACGAAGCCACAGCCCTTCGCCAGAGCGGTACCCTGGTGCGGCGTGCTGATCGTCACGACGTCCTCGATGTACAGCTTCGGCGGCCAGCCCTTCAACTTCTTCTGCACACCGGTGACCGCCGACCGGATGATCAGCCCGCCCATCGAGTGCCCGACGGCGTCGACCGACTTGCCCTTCTTGGTGTACCGGTTGTAGATGTCCCAGGCCAGCCGGCGCCCGAGCTCCTTGATGCTCATCGACCGGTCGGTGCCGGCGATCCGGGTGTTGCAGTTCTTGTCATTCTTGTAATA
>DATMVU010000114.1:0-5758 GCA_035562875.1 Actinoplanes sp.
TGGGTCCGCAGCTCGCCGGAGATCTGCTCGACATCGGTGTCCTCGGCGAGGGCCACGTTGAACGAGGCGGTGCCGGCACCGCCGCCACCGGCGAACGGGTTGGCCGAGCTGCCGCCGACGGTCACCTGGTAGGTGGCGATCTCGGCCCGGGCTTTGAGCACCCCCTCGACCTTCTTGGCCGCCTCGTCGGTGGCTGCCAGGCTGGTGCCGGCCGGCATCTCCTGGCTGATCGTGATGCTGTCCTGCCCCGACTGGTCCAGGAAGTTGGTCTCCAGACCGCGGCCGAGCAGGACGGTGCCGCCGAGCACCAGCAGGCCGATCGCGATGGTGGTCCAGCGCCGGACCGTGGCGAACCGGATCACCGGCAGGTAGGCGCGCTGGAGCGGGTTGCGCAGTTCCTTCTCCTCGGCGGCCTTGCGGACCGCCTCGGTGTCGGTGCCCGGGGGCGGCGGCTTGAGGAACCAGAACGCCAGCACCGGCACGATGGTCAGAGCCACCACCAGCGAGGCCAGCAGCGCCACCGTCACGGTGATCGCGAAGGACGAGAAGATCTGCCCGACCAGGCCGCCGACCAGGGCGATCGGGGCGAAGACGGCGACCGTGGTGAGCGTGGACGCCACCACCGCACCGGTGACCTCACGGACCGCGCCGAGGATTGCCTGAACCTTCTCCTCGCCGTACTCGAGGTGTCGTTTGATGTTCTCCAGAACGACGATCGAGTCGTCCACCACGCGGCCCACCGCGATGGTCAGCGCGCCGAGGGTGAGCAGGTTCAGGGTGTAGTCGCCGACCCACAGGGCGATCAGCGCGACGAGCACCGACAGCGGGATGGAGACCGCCGTGACGAGTGTCGATCGGACGCTGAGCAGGAAGATCAGGATGACCACGACCGCCATCACCAGGCCGAGCAGGCCCTCGGTGGTCAGGCTCTCGATGGACTTCTCCACGAACGGCGCCTGGTCGGTGATCACGGTGAGGGTGGCGCCGGAGTCCTTCTGCAGCTGGTCGAGCATGTCCCGCACCTGGTGCGAGATCAGGACCGGGTTGCCGTCGGGGCGGGCCGTGACGGCGATGCCGAGACTGTTCACCCCGTCGGTGCGGGTGAACGACTCGGCGGCCGGCAGCTTGCTCTCCACCGCTGCCACGTCACCGAGTTGGACCGGGCCCCGCGTCCCGGTCAGGTAGACGTCCTTGAGCTGCTCCACCGTGGTGATCGGGGTGCCCACCTGCACGGTCAGCGACTGGTCGGCCTGGACCACCGCGCCGGCCGGGATGGAGACGCCGTTGGCCTGCAGCACCTGGGTGAGCGACGCCGGGCTGATCCCGGCCGCACCCATCTTGGCCAGATCGGGGGTGATCACGACCTGTTTGGCGCGGGCGCCGGTGACCTGGGTGTCCCGAACGCCGGCGATCCCGTTCAGCTCCGGGACCACCGTGGCGTTCAGTTTGGCCAGCAGGTCGGCCTCGTCGGTGCCGCCCGAGGCGGCGAGCACGATCGCCGGGATGTCGTCGGTGCCACCGGCGAAGACCGTCGGGTCGACGTTCTCCGGGAGCTGCGACTGGATCCGGTTGACCGAGGTGGTGACCTGGTTGACGGCGGACTCGATGTCGGTGCCGAACTCGAACAGGACCACGACGCTGGAGACGTTCTCCCGCGAGGTCGACGTCAGGCTGTCGATGCCGTCGATGCCCTTGACCGCGTCCTCGATCGGCTTGGTGACCTGGGATTCGACGGTCTCCGGCGAGGCGCCGGGCAGCACCGCGCTGACAAACGCGGCGGGCAGCTCGATGGACGGGAAGAGCTGCTGTTTGAGTGACGGGATCGCGTAGATGCCGAAGCCGCTGATCACCAGGGCGATCAGGGCGACGAGACCTCGGTTGGCAAGGCTGAGCCGTGTCAGAGCTGACATTGGAGCTCCCCGAGAATGGTTCGGTCGATATTGATAGTTTGCATCACACGAACAAATGGTTTTTCACCAGGACCCCCTGATACGGTCCTGACACTGATCGGAAACACGAGCAAGGAGCGGGCGCTGAGCCAGAAGGAGAAGCTCATCGCGGACATCATGGGTTCGTCGATCCAGCTCGAGCACCTGTTCGCCGGAGACCGGTCGGATCCGCTCTTCTCGTCACACCTGACGATGTCGCAACTCAAGATCATGATGCTGCTGTCCCGGCACGGCACTCTCGCAGGCGGCGAGCTCGCCCGGATGATCGGGGTCGGTGCGGCCGCCCTCAGCGGCATAGTGGACCGGCTGGTGGTGCAGGACCTGGTCACACGCGCAGAGGACCGGAACGATCGGCGAGTACGCCGGATCGGACTCACCAGGGCGGGGACCGAAGTCATCGAGGGCATCATCACGGCAGGGGTCGTGAAACAGCGCGAAATCCTCAGCCGGCTCTCAGCCGAGGAGTTGGCGATCGTGGCCCAGGCCATGGAGCTCCTGGTCCGCGAAGCGGCCGCCGCCAGTCTGTCAGACCAGGCGACGGCCGCCGCGGAAACTCCGGAAAGCTAGCAACGGTCAGGCCAGGTCGAGGGCCTTCGCCGCGAGCAGGGCGTCGTTCGCGATCACGGTCGGGGACGGGGCCGTGGAGATCGCCCACTCCGGGTCCTTCAGACCGTGCCCGGTCACCGTGCAGACCACCCGTGAACCGGCCGGGATCCTCCCCGCCTCGGCCTGCTGGAGCAGACCCGCCACACTCGCGGCACTGCCCAGTTCGACGAAGACACCCACCTCACGAGCGAGCAGACGGTACGCGTTGAGGATGTCCCGGTCGGTGACCGCCGAGATCAGGCCGCCCGAGGCGTCCCGCGCGTCGAGAGCCTTGGTCCAGCTGGCCGGGTTACCGATCCGGATCGCGGTGGCGATCGTCGAGGGCTGCTCGACTACCTTGCCGTTCACGATCGGGGCGGCGCCGGAGGCCTGGAAGCCGTACATCTTCGGCAGCCGGGTGCTGTTCCCCGCCACCTTGTCCTCCTGATAGCCCATCCAGTAGGCGGAGATGTTGCCGGCGTTGCCGACCGGCAGGCAGTGAATGTCCGGGGCGTCACCGAGCGCCTCGACGATCTCGAAGGCTGCAGTCTTCTGCCCGTGCAGGCGGAAGATGTTCACCGAGTTGACCAGGGCGACCGGGTAGTCCTGGGAGAGCTTCGAGGCGAGCGCCAGGCAGTCGTCGAAGTTGCCGTCCACCTGCAGCAGCCGGGCGCCGTGCACCAGGGCCTGGGCCAGCTTGCCGAGCGCGATCTTGCCCTGCGGGACGAGCACTGCACAGGTGATGCCGGCCCGGGCCGCGTACGCCGCCGCGGAGGCGCTGGTGTTGCCGGTGGAGGCGCAGATGATCGCCTTCGCGCCGTCCTCGACGGCCTTGGAGACGGCCATCGTCATGCCCCGGTCCTTGAACGAACCGGTCGGGTTGGCGCCCTCCACCTTCAGGTAGACGTCCGCGCCGGTCCGCTGGGAGAGAACCGGCGCCGGCACCAGCGGGGTGTTCCCCTCATGCAACGAGACCACCGGGGTGGTGTCGGAGACCGGCAGACGGTCCCGGTACGCCTCGATCAAGCCCCGCCACATGGCCGTTCTCCTTCGTTCAAGCTGTGGGATTTCCGGGCCATTATTCAGGACGGCATACCTTCGACCCGCAGCACGCTGGCGATCGACCGGACGATGTCCAGGCCGGACAGCGCCTCGACGGTGGCGGCGAGCGCGGCGTCCGGGGCGCTATGGGTCACGATGACCAATTTGGCGTCATCCGCACGGCCCGACTGACGGACCGTCGCGATCGAGACCTCGTGCTGAGCGAAGACCCCGGCGACGGTGGCCAGCACGCCCGGCTTCTCGGCCACGTCCAGGCTGATGTGGTACCGGGTCAGGGACTCCCCGATCGGTCGTACCGTCAGTTCGGCGTAGTTGCTCTCGCTCGGCGCCCTGGTCCCGGTCAACCGGTTGCGAGCGGCCGCGACGATGTCGCCGAGCACCGCACTGGCGGTCGGTCGGCCACCGGCACCGCGGCCGTAGAACATCAGCGGACCGGCCGCCTCGGTCTCCACGAACACCGCGTTGAAGGCGTCGCCGACACTGGCCAGCGGGTGACTCAGCGGGATCATCGCCGGGTGCACCCGGACACTCACTGCACCGCCACCCGTGGGTCCGCTGGTCCGCTGCGCGATGCAGAGCAGCTTGATCGTGCAGCCCATCTCCCGGGCGCTGGCCATGTCTCCGGCGGTCACCCCGGTCATGCCCTCACGGAACACGTCGGCGGCGGTCACCCGGGTGTGGAAGGCGAGCGAGGCGAGGATGGCGGCCTTGGCGGCGGCGTCGAAACCCTCCACGTCAGCGGTCGGGTCGGCCTCCGCGTACCCCAGCTCGGTGGCCTCCTCCAGAGCCTCGTTGAAGCCGGCGCCGGTGGACGCCATCGAGGAGAGGATGAAGTTGGTGGTGCCGTTCACGATGCCGGTCACGGCGGTCACCCGGTCGCCGTGCAGCGACTCGCGCAGCGGGCGCAGCAACGGGATCGCCCCGGCCACCGAAGCCTCGTAGTAGAGATCCGCGCCACCCTCGGCGGCGGCGTCGTGCAGTGCGCCGCCGTCCTCGGCGAGCAGTGCCTTGTTCGCGGTGATCACACTCTTGCCGGCCCGCAGCGCCTCGACCAGCCAGGTCCGGGCCGGCTCGATGCCGCCGACGACCTCGATCACCACGTCCACGTCGTCGCGTTTGACCAGGCCGAGCGCGTCCGTGGTGAACAGTGACGCATCAACCGGCAGGTCACCGCGCTCCCGGCCGAGCCGCCGCACCGCGATGCCGACCAGCTCCAGCGGGGCACCGATCCGGGCGGTCAGGTCGTCGGCCTGTTCGTGGAGCAGCCGAACCACTTCGGTACCGACGACTCCGCAGCCGAGGAGGGCGAGGCGGATCGACTTCACAGGGCTCATCCAACATCCAATGCAAGCAGGTCGTCCTCGGTCTCCCGCCGCACGATGACGCGCGCGGCGCCGTCGCGCACCGCCACCACTGGCGGCCGAGGAACATGGTTGTAGTTGCTGGCCATGCTCCGGCAATAGGCGCCGGTACCGGGGACCGCGAGAAGATCTCCGGGTTGCACGTCCGTGGGCAGGAATTCATCCTTCACGACGATGTCCCCGGACTCACAATGTTTTCCCACCACTCGGGCGAGCATCGGCTCCGCGGCGCCCTGCCGGTTCGCCAGCGTCGCCGAGTACGACGCGTCGTACAACGCGGTCCGGATGTTGTCGCTCATCCCGCCGTCGACGCTCACGTAGGTGCGGATCCCGTCGACGTCCTTGACCGTCCCCACCTCGTAGAGGGTGAAGACCGCGGGACCGACGATGGCCCGGCCCGGCTCGATCGACAGGTGCGGCTTGCGCAACGACGCCAGCTCGCACTCCGACTCGACGATCTTGTTGATGCGTTTGGCCAGGTCACCTGGTGTGGCAGGGTCGTCCTGCGTGGTGTAGGCGATACCGAATCCACCGCCCAGGTCGAGCTCCGGCAACTCCACCCCGCGGGCGTCCCGGATCTGCGCCTGCAGCTCCAGGATCCGCCGGGCGGCCACCTCGAACCCGCTGGTGTCGAAGATCTGCGAACCGATGTGCGAGTGCAGGCCGCGCAGGTCGAGCACGTCCTCGTCGAGGATCTGCGCGGCGGCTGCGAACGCCGCCCCGCCGGCGAGCGAGAACCCGAACTTCTGGTCCTCGTGGGCGGTCGCAATGAACTCGTGAGTGTGTGCTTCGACACCCACG
>DATMVU010000115.1:0-9875 GCA_035562875.1 Actinoplanes sp.
CGGTGTTCAACCGGACGTTGATCGCCTCGTAGACGAAGAGCCCGGCCGGCTCAGCTCCCTCGTCCAGTGCGTTCGCCAGACGGCGAGAGAGACGCTGATGGCTCATGCTCGGCGCAGGGCTCACCACCAGGCTCCCGTCGATGAGCTCGATCCGGTCCGTCGTCTCGCCGAGCGCAAAATACTCGTCCTCAGTCCATGGACCGACGTGGTCAACCACTCCCACGCTCATCGACTACGTCACCTCCAGCAGCGGCCTATAAGAAGATGCTTCCGCACCACGGTACGGCACCTCAGGCGGCATGGTGTCTCTCCTGAGCAGCATGGCACCGTGAGTGGGACGAGATCCGAATGCCGCAAGGCGCATGCGGGGGCCTCGGTGGCTTCGGGTCGTGAGTGGTGCCGAGATCCGTACCGCAAGATCAACCAGTCCGCATTCAGTCCGCACGAAGTCCGCAGAGACAGTGAAAAGCTGTCAGACCTTGACAAGCGTTTTCGCAGCTCAGCGGACATTCGTGCCGCTAGATCAACGGACTGTGTTGATCTCATAATCCCTCGGTCGCGGGTTCGAGTCCCGCCCGCCCCACTTTGATCTTGTATGCGAACCACAGCCGGTGGTTCGCTGTCGTCGGCTGCTGGCGAAGCGCCGGAGGCGGTTCTCTATCCTGCGCGGGTGTCTTCGCTCAGTGATGCCGAGCTCGATGCCTTGGTCGCCGAGGCGGTCGTAGATTGCTACGACGAGCATGAGCAGCTCAGTGGCCTATTCGTCATGATCCAGGAAAATCTGGCGGTGCCTTTCGGCACCGAGGTTCTCGGTGTGCCGGTGGTGGTCCGGAAGGTGGATCTGCGTTCGTCGGGGATCGTGGCGATCTGCCATCGTGGCCGGCTGCGGCAGGCGATCGGGATCCTGGACCTTCCGTTGCCGGATCCTGCGCCGGATGGTGCGCAGTGGATCGAGGCGTACCAGTGGTGGGCGGCGGGCCGGTGAGCGAGTACCAGTACTACGAGTTTGTGGCGCTCGACCAGGCGTTGACGGCGAAGCAGCAGGGCGAGTTGCGGGCGGTGTCGTCTCGGGGTCGGATCACGTCGTCGGGTTTCGTCAACGACTACCAGTGGGGCGACCTCAAGGCTGACCCGGCCAAGTGGATGGAGCGGTACTTCGACGCGCATCTGTATCTGGCGAACTGGGGCACGCGGCGGATCATGCTGCGGCTGCCCCGAGCGTCGCTGGCACCGGAGACGGCGACGCGGTTCTGTGTCGGTGAGTCGGCCACCTCCTGGGCGACCCGTACGCATGTGGTCATCGATCTTCGTAGTGAGGATGAGGACGGTGACGAGGAGTGGTGGGAAGAGGAAGGGCGGCTCGCGGCGATCGTGCCGGCCCGGGCGGAGCTGGCCGGTGGTGATCGGCGGCTGCTGTATCTGGCCTGGCTGCTGTGTGTGCAGAACCGGGAACTGGACGATGACGTGCCGGAACCGCCGGTCCCGGCGGGGCTGGCGAAGCTGAGTGGGCCGTTGCAGGCCCTGGCCGATTTCCTTCGCCTGGATCCCGATCTGCTGGATGCGGCGGCAGCGGCGAGCCGGCCGCTGGTCGAGAAGAATCCCTCCGCCGCCGAGCTGCGCCGCTGGGTGACGGATCTGCCGGTGGCGGACAAGGACGAGATGCTGCTGCGGGTGCTGCGTGGCGACGCCGGGTTGCTGCGGTCGGAGTTGCTGCGGACGTTTCACGGTGTGACGGAGGAGCCGCCTGCCGGCGAGCGGCGGACCGCCGGGGATCTGCTCGCTGCCGCTGAGGAACGCTGGGCTGCACGGCAGCAGCAGAAGCGGGAGCGAGAAGCGGCCGAACGTCAGCGTCGTGAGGAAGCGGCCGCTGCGGCTCGCGAGCAGCGCTTGGACGAGCTGGCACGGAACCCGGTCCGGGCCTGGGACCAGGCGGACGAGTTGATCGCGACGAAGCGTCCGAAGGACTATGACGCGGCGGTGACCCTGCTTTTGGATCTTCAGGCGCTGGCGGTACGGGAGGGTGAGATCTTCGAGTTTGCGGAGCAGATGATGCGGCTGCGGGAGCGGCATGCCCGCAAGCCGAGCCTGATCGACCGTTTCGACCGCGCCCGGCTTGACTGAGTCGGCTCTCGGGCTTGCGGCGCCTGACGTGTGAAGATTGGCCGGTGGTGTCCGTTGACGCGGTGACTGATGACGAGGGCGCTCGGCTGCGTTGTGAGCTGGAGCGGTTATGGTCGGAGAACCATCGGCTGTCGCGTCTACTGGAGCTGCGGGGCCAGGACACCGCTCCAGCACCGGAGCAGCTCGCCGCGATGGCCACGCCGGGGCCGGTCACGATGGCGTCGCCGGTGCCGGAGAAGCTGGCGTTCTACGCCAACCTGTTCCGGGGGCGGCGGGATGCTTATGCGAAGCGATGGGAGAACAACCGGCTCGGTACGGCGGGGTGGTCTCCCGCGGTGGCGGGTGGCTGGCACAAGGGTATGGACCGGCGCACGGCGGCCTATCTGCCGCTCACCGCGGAGGTGGTTGCCGCCCATCTGGTTGGTGACGTGTTCATGGGCCTGTATCCGCTGCTCACCGACAACACCTGCCAATTCCTGGCCGCGGACTTCGACGGCAGCACCGCGATGCTCGATGCGCTGGCTTACTGCAAAGCCGCCCGAGCCAGGGGTGTCCCGGCGGCTTTGGAGATCTCCCGGTCGGGACGCGGCGCACACTCCTGGGTCTTCTTCACCGACCCGATTCCCGCTGCCACGGCCCGGTCGGTCGGGACCGTCCTGTTGCATGAGGCCATGGTGCTGCGCGGGTCGATGGACCTGCGCTCGTACGACCGGCTATTCCCGAACCAGGATGTGCTGCCCGACGGAGGCCTCGGCAACCTGATCGCGGCGCCGCTGCAGGGTCGGCGCCGCAAGGACGGCCTTACGCTCTTCCTCGACCTGGCGACCCTGGAGCCGTACGAGGACCAGTGGGCTTACCTGTCGGTCCTCGACCGACTCAGCCCCGGCGACGCGGAAAGAGTCGCCCGTCGTGCGAAAAGGGCCGTCGTCGGCGCCGGTGTGGCGAAGATGAGCAGGTCGGATGCCACCAAGGTCCACCCGTCGCTGCCGTTGGCGGTGCAAGCAGTACTCGCGGCCAGCCTGAGTATCGACACCTCGCAACTGCCGGCGGCCGCGCTGGCCACGTTCAAGCACGCGGCCTCACTGGCCAATCCGAAGTTCTACGAATTGCAGCGGCTGCGCAAGTCGACCTGGGACACGCCACGGTTTCTTCGCGGGTACGACATCACGCTGGACGGTCGCCTGGTTCTACCGCGCGGGTTGCGGCACGCAGTCGGGCGAATTGTTGAGGATGCCGGATCCCGATTGGTGATCACGGATACGCGGGATGCCGGCAGGGAGATCGAGGTCGCTTTCACCGCTGAGCTGACCACCAGGCAGAGCGCCGGGGTGAGTGCGATGCTCGCCCACGACGACGGCATGCTGGTGGCTCCACCGGGCTCCGGCAAGACCGTCATGGCCTGCGCGATGATCGCCGAACGCGCCACCTCGACCCTGATTCTCGTCGATCGCAAAGCATTGGCCGAACAGTGGCGATCACGCATCGAGCAGTTCCTCGGCGTACGACCGGGGCAGATCGGCGGCGGCCGGCGCAAGCTCACCGGTGTCGTGGATGTCGCGATGCTGCCCTCGCTGGCCCGGCGTGCCGACGTCGCGGACCTCACCACCGGGTACGGGCACGTGATCGTCGACGAATGTCACCACCTTGCCGCCGCAGCGTACGACCATGCGGTCAAACGGATCGGTGCGCAGTTCTGGCTCGGGCTCACCGCGACACCGGCTCGCCGTGACGGCCTTGGGGAACTCGTGACCTGGCAGCTCGGCCCTGTTCGGCACACCGTGACCGACGAGGACCCGGATACGCTCGCCGCCGTCTGGCAGGAAGAGACCGGTCCGCGCCGCCTGTTGTTCGTGCACGAGACCCAGTTCCGGGCTGATGAAGTGGACCCGTCGTCACCGGGCGCACTGGCGGCCGTGCACCGCTCCCTGATCGGGGATGAAGCACGAAACACCCAGATCGTCGACGACGTCGCGGCTGCCCTCGCCAAGGGGCGCAACTGTCTCGTGCTGACCCGCCGGGTCGCCCACGTCGAAACTCTGGCTTCGCTCCTCGCGGATCGCGGACATCAAGCGCTCCTGTTGCAGGGCGGAATGGCCACTGCGGATCGGCGTGCGGCAGTCGACCGGCTTGCCGAGGCGAAGGTCGGCGACGGGATCCTGGTCATCGGCACCACGCCGTTCATCGGTGAAGGCTTCGACGCGCCCGTGCTGGACACGCTGTTCCTGGCCGGGCCGATCTCCTTCGACGGCCTGCTCATTCAATGCGTCGGCCGGGTCATCCGAGCGGCGCCCGGCAAGGACGTCGCAGAGGTGCACGACTACCATGATCCGGCTACGCCGATCGTGGCCGTTTCGTTGCAGCGCCGTATGCCCGGCTATCGGGCGCTGGGCTTCGCCAGACCGTAGCGGGCTTTCGGTTTTTTCGAATAGCGCTATGCTGGCCTCATGTCGAGCACCCTGCGTGAACGGACCGTCCTGCCGCCGGAAAACCCCGCCGACCTGGTGCGTTTCGCGCGGGGTATGGCCGACGCCGAGCCCTCCGCGCGAGCGAAGCTGGTGGGCCCGGACGGATCGCAGCTCGACATCCCGGCCGAACTCTACGAACTGCTGCGCGACGTCGTCGGTGCCCTGTCCCAGGGCATGGCCATCTCGATCGCCCCGCACAACACGATGCTGACCACCCAAGAAGCCGCTGACCTGCTCAACATCTCACGACCCACGCTGGTCCGCCTGCTCACCGACGGCGAGATTCCGCACAGCCTGCGCGGCAGGCATCGACGAGTCCTGCTGCGTGACATCCTCGACTACTCCGAACGCACCCGCACCGAACGCCGCCGCACCCTCGACCAGATGGCCACCGATTCCGAGGACGACGACCTGTACGAGATCACCCTCGAATCCCCGCCGTCGAGGTGACAGCCGGTCATGGTGGCGTTCCCGGCGTTCCTTGACACCTGCGTGCTCTACCCCGCCGCCTACCTGTGCGACACGCTGCTTCGCCTCGCCGAAGCCTCCGCGTACCGGCCGCTCTGGTCCGCCGACGTCTTCGCCGAACTGCGGCGCAACCTCATCGAGCGTGGGCTACCACCGGATCGGGTCGATCGGCGGCTCGGCCAGATGAGCCGGTCATTCCCGACACCCTGGTCACCGGCTACGAGTCACTTGTCGACGGTATGACGAACCATCCGAAGGACCGGCACGTTCTGGCTGCCGCCGTACGCGCCAATGCCGAAGTCATCGTCACCTTCAACCTCAGCGACTTCCCCGAGCCGGCCCTCAAGCCCTACGACATCGCAGCCGTCCACCCCGATGACTTCCTCCTCGACCAACTGGATCTCTATCCCGGCTTGACCATGGACGTGCTCCGTCACCAAGCCGCGTCCTACCGACGAGCGCCGAACACCGTGCCGGAGGTCCTCGTCCTTCTGCAGCGCACCGGTGTGCCCAGATTCGCGGCTGAAGTGCGACGTCATCTTGGTCCCCCGGCCTGGTAGCGCAGCCGTCCGAGGCGGCTGAAGGCGGGTATGAATCAGGCTAACGGGCTGGCCGAATACCCCTTGAACTGGCCAAACGTCCCGGCAGCGGATCGCCGGTGACGATGATCGCAGGACCCTGATGAGGGCGGCGGTTCGCATGCTGTTCACACCCGTTCGCGGGCGGGGAAAGGCTGAACGCCGCGACCGCCGATCCGTGTAGGCGGGATGCTGGGGTGAGCCGCTTCTACTTGTCGAGGTAGTGGCCGTGGCAGGCGGCGATTTCCAGGTCGCCGCCACGGACGCGGTAGATGAGCCGGTGTTCGTCGTTGATGCGGCGGGACGACCACCCGGAGAGCGGGCCTTTCAGCAGTTCGGGCTTGCCGAGACCGGTTCCGTGCGGATCCCGTTGAACGTCGAGGATCAGCTTGCTGATGCGACGGGCCATCTTCACATCTCGGCGTAACCAGCCGTCGTAGTCCTCCCAGGCGTTGGGAGTGAAGACGATGCGCAAGCTCATGCGGCTTCCTTGCCGGGTTTCGGCGAGGCGGACGTTGGGTCGAGCGGATGCTCCGCGAGCAGGCCGGCATCTGCCTGGGCGATGCTCTCCAGCAGCCGGCGGGCGTTCGAGGCGGAACCGAGAACATGCAGCGTCTCGTTCACGGCGTTCCACTCGTCGAGCGAAACCATGACGACGGCCTTGCCGCCACCGCGAGGGATGACGCACTCCTCGGCATCATCGATCACCGCATCGACCACGGCGGCGAGGTTCTTGCGAACGTCGCTGATTGTCAGCACCTTCATCGTGCCCCCTAGGATGTAACGTACGCCAGAACGTACGTTGAATGGTACGCCAGGTCGCGGGCGTCGGAGGGCCAGATCGAGGACGACCACATCTACAACATCGCGACCAAGCGCGAGTTCTACGGGTACGAGATCGGCGGTAGCGCGCCGGGCCTGCCGCCTCGAGTGTGCCCTGTTCGGCGTCCGGCGCTCCCGGTGTCCTACGGACGCCCGGACCGGCGGGCCAGTAATCCTCGAGGAGCCACCGAGAGGAGCGGGGCGGCCCGAACACCGTGATGGCCGAGGATGGCGTTGACGGCAAGGATCGCTGAGCCGGCAGCACGTTCCATCAGTCCGGCGGGGAAGGGTACGCGAACCCAGTCGCCGGCCAGATAGACGCCGTTCGCGTCGGAGTGCACGCCTGGCCGGGTGGCATCGCTTCCCGGGGCGAACGCAGGTGCGTCGTCGCCCACGCGTTCGTCGACGTCGACGATGGTCATGCCGGTCGTCTCCGGCCACAGGGACCCTAGTTCGGCCCACATCC
The DNA here is from genome assembly GCA_035562875.1 of Actinoplanes sp. Classification (GTDB taxonomy): domain Bacteria; phylum Actinomycetota; class Actinomycetes; order Mycobacteriales; family Micromonosporaceae; genus Actinoplanes. Next base: position 6,921 of record DATMVU010000115.1, read on the forward strand.
TCTTGGTGAGTTCGGCGGCGTCGACACCATCGGGAGCCGCGTACGCGTGAAGCTCGATCACGCTGCCGCCGCACCGGCGGGCCCATTGGCCCGCCGCCCGCTCGATGCGGTGGTAAAGCGTGACCGAGTCGAGAGTGGCTTCCCCTGCCACACTGGTGAAGACGCTGCGCCGGGGTGCGCAGTCCTGGGCCGTCCAGATGCGGCTGACCGCGTAAGGCGCCGCCGTCCGGACCGTGGCCATCTGCTCGGCGAGCCGGGGCGCGAGTGCGGTCAGCCCCGGGGAGGCGGCCACGATCTCCCGGGCCGAGCGCGGGTCGGCGGCCAGCACGACGTAGTCGGCGGTCAGTTCGGCGCCGCCACGCAGCACCACGGTCCAGCCCGGATCGATCCGGTCGACTTGGGCCTGGGTGCGGATCTCGCCGCCGAGCGCCTGCAACTGGTCGGCGAGCGGCGCCCAGATGGCCGTCTCGTAGTCCTGGATGGGTGCGTCGAAGTCGAGTCCCTCGGGATTGCGCAGGAAGTAGAAGTGGAACTGCATGATCATCTCGGCGGCCGACATCTCCTCCTGATGGTTGAAGAAGGAGTGCGCGAACACGTCGAACAGGTGAGCCCGGGCCCGAGCCGGCATGCCCAGCGTGTCGAGGAAGTCCTTCGCCGAGATGTGATCGAACTGGCGGTAGGTCTCGGCGCGGGAATAGCTCAGCAGGGGGACGGCAGCTTTGCCGTCGACGCCGCGCAGCTCCCGCAGTTTCAGACTTGGTGACCGTGCGACGAGGGCCAGCAGATTGGCCGGCGGCCGACGGGGCAGGCCGGAGAAGCTTTCTTCGGGCCAATTCCGGGAGACCACCGGATAGGGGCCGGCCGGCCGGAGGAACGACAGCTCGGGATCGATCCGGCGGAGCACGTTGTGCAGGTTGTAGTACTGGCGGAAGAACCCGTGGAAGCCGTGCTCGACCATTTGCCGTGAGCCGTCCGCCACCGTCCGGGGCCACGCCGCGAGACGTCCACCCAACTGGGCGTCGCGTTCCAGCAGCGTCACCCGGATGCCGCGCTCGGCGAGCAAAAGTGCGCTGGTCATTCCGGCGATTCCCGCGCCGATCACCACAGCGCGAACCTTTTGGTCGACGGTTCGCGGGAGATCCGCGCGAGGCCGGACCAGGCGGTGAGCGCGGGCGCTCGTCAGTAGTGGATTCACGCGGTTACGTTACCCTCGATCGATGCAGGAACCGACGCAACATACTCGTTGAGACCTGGTTCGTATCGCCGGTCGCGCGCTGTGCCGAGTCGTACGTGACGAACGTATGTTCGGCCGCAGTTGAACACCGTGCAGTCACCATCCTGAGCGCGCGAGCGGCGGTGCGGCCGTCATCGTCCGACGATGAGTGTCTCGGCCGGCGGCGCGCAGCACACCCGGTTGCGGCCGTCCTGCTTGGCCCGGTAGAGCGCCGTGTCGGCGCGGGCGAGAAGCTCCTGGGCGGTGTCGGCGAGCGGGCCACCCACCGAGGTGGCGACACCGAGACTGATGCTGACATGCCCGTCGATGCCGGCCACATGCGGCAGCCGCAGTGCCTCCACCGCCCCGCGGATGCGCTCGGCGGTCACGGCGGCGCTGTCGGCGTCGGTCTCGCCCAGCACGAGAACGAACTCCTCCCCGCCGTAGCGGCAGGCCAGATCGGTCGCTCCGCGCACATTGGCGCCCAGCGCAGCGGCGACCTGGCGCAGGCACTCGTCGCCGCCCTGATGACCGTAGTGGTCGTTGTACTTCTTGAAGAAGTCGACGTCGACCATGACGACCGAGAACGGCCGGCCGGTACGGGTGGCCCGCCGCCACTCGGCATCTGCGGCGCGTTCGAACTGCCGCCGGTTGGCCAGGCCGGTCAGCGCGTCGGTGGCGCTGAGAATCTCCAGCTGCCGGTTGGCCGCGGCCAGTTCCCGGGTACGTTCGTCGACGCGCTGTTCGAGCGATGCGTACAGAAGCGTGTTGTTGAGTGAGACGACCAGCTGCCCGATGATCAGCATGACGGCGCCGAGCCGGTCGGTGGTGAACACCCCGCTGGTGTGCCGGTTGGACAGCACCAGCATGGCGCGCGGCTGATTGTGGTGCAGTACCGGTACGACGAGCAGCGAGCAGCGCCGCGCGCCGGTGAGGTACGGATCGCGGCTGAACCGGTCGTCGAGGGTGGCGTCCTCGACCAGCACCGGTTCGCGGGTACGGGCCGCGTACTGGAAGGCGGTCAATGGCAGAAGACCACGTTCAGCCGCAGCGGTGACCGGCAGTTGCTCACCGGTACTCGGGCCCGCCGGCACGGTCCACTCTCCGGTGTCGTCGTGGAGGACCAGCACCACGTCCGCGGCTCCGGTCAGGGTGGTCAGCTGCTCGACGATGGCGGTCTGCAGGCTGTCCAGGTCGGTCGCCGAACTCAGCGCGTGCGAGGCGCGCAGGATCGCCGTGGTGTCGATCGCGTCGGCGTTGATGCTCGTGGTGTACGACGTCAGGGTGCCCTTGAATGCCGAGGTGGCGCGCGTCTGGACCGAGTCGCGCAGGAACCGGTAGGCGGTGTCGAGCTGCCCGACCTTACCGATGGCACCCCAGTCCAGATAGGTCTGCCTAGCCTGTGCCAGCAGCCGCCGCCCGATCCACTGCCAGTCGTGTTCCAGGTGGAACACCGCCAGGCGCTCGATCAGCAGAGCTCGATGCCAGGGGCGGTGCACCGACTCGGTCTCCCGGATGCCCTGGTCGAATGCGGCCACGGCCCCGGCCACATCACCGACGGCCCAGGCCCGCTCGGCGTCGACCAGCCGGACCAGGTGCCGGAAGTTGACCGGTACCTCCAGCGCACGAGCGGCCAGCCAGTCACGGCACTCGCCGAGTTCGGCGAGCAGGGCCTCCGGCTCGGCATGCTCGTGGCGGCGCAGCTGCTCGGCCAGCGACAGCGCGCGTACCAGCGGGATCAG
>DATMVU010000116.1:0-9419 GCA_035562875.1 Actinoplanes sp.
TGACGATCGTGGCGCCCGGCCCGGCAGTGCGGCGGAGGTGCGACCGCAACCCACCGCCCAGCGGCCCGGAGGCACCACGCCGCCGGTGCTGAACCGGCCGGTCTCACCCGCCGCGCCCCCGCCGTGGCGGCCGGAACGCCGGGACCGGATCGGGGCTGCCTGGTCCGACCTGTTCGGCGCGGAACAGGCCCGCCGGCCGGCTGGGGAGAGTGTCGTCGGTGCCCCGGAGCGGACCCGGCCGGACGGCGGCCCGTGGGGTCTGCGCAGCCCGGCCGCTCAGCCGGCACCGACCGTCGCGCCGGAGCTGGGGCGGCGGCGGGGCGGTGGGGAGCCGATCCCGGTCCGCGACGAGGATGCGCCGATCACCGGAGAAGACGCTTTCCGGGTACGGACCCCGGGCGGTGGCGTGGTGGGCGGGCGAAACGACTGACCGTTTCCTATCGGGGCACCCCGCTATCAGGGCACTTTTTACCGGGGCAACTTTTACCGGGGCACTGCCACGATGATCGATCCGGCGGCGCGATCGTGCACGCCCCGGCCCTCGCTGTTCAGGATGATCGCCGGGACGAAGAGGGCCAGCAGCAGCGCCCGGATCAGGCCGCGTCCCGGGCCGATCACGCCACCGTCCGGATAGGAGTCGCAGCGCACCCGCAGCAGACGCATCCCCGGAGTCTGTCCGAAAAGGCCCAGGAAGAACGTGTTGGCGAGGATCAGCACCACAACAGCCGGCCAGGACTTCTCGGTCGGGCTGGCGTACAGGCTCGCGATCAGCAGACAGAGCACCCAGTCGATCACCAGGGCGGCCAGCCGCGGGCCGAGGCCGGCGGGCTCGGCCCTCTCCACAGCCTTTTCGGAAGCCTTTTTTGAAGGAGCCACGGCTGACGAGGGTACGCGATATGGTCCGGTGGACCCTGATCGTGCTGCCGCCGTGCCTGCTGAGAGCGCTACGTAACACGGCGGAAACGATGGGGATACGCCGGGGCAACTCCAGACCCATAACGTCGCGAGCAGCCTTGCCAGGTGGCGGCTCATGCCGCCCGGTATCGGAAAACTGTGCCAGGAGGACGTGTGTTCGCCAATCCCGAGGAACTCCTGCGATACCTCAAAGACGAGGACGTCAAATTCGTCGACGTACGGTTCTGTGACCTTCCGGGTGTGATGCAGCACTTCAACATCCCGGTCGAATCGTTCGACGACAGTGTGGTGACCGACGGCCTCGCCTTCGACGGGTCCTCGATCCGCGGCTTCCAGGCCATCCACGAATCCGACATGATGCTGCTGCCGGACGTCGCCACCGCCTTCGTGGACCCGTTCCGCATCCAGAAGACCCTCGCGCTCAACTTCTTCATCCACGACCCGTTCACGCGTGAGGCCTACTCGCGTGACCCGCGGAACGTCGCCAAGAAGGCCGAGGCCTACCTGGCCGCCAGTGGCATCGCCGACACCGCCTACTTCGGTGCCGAAGCCGAGTTCTACATCTTCGACTCGATCCGCCACGAGACCTCCGCCCACCAGTCGTTCTACTACATCGACTCGATCGAGGGCGCCTGGAACTCTGGCCGCGAGGAAGAAGGCGGCAACAAGGGCTTCAAGACCGCGTACAAGGGCGGGTACTTCCCGGTCTCACCGGTCGACCACTACAGCGACCTGCGTGACGCCATGGTCCGCCGGCTCATCGACACCGGCTTCACCGTCGAGCGCTCGCACCACGAGGTCGGCACCGCCGGCCAGGCCGAGATCAACTACAAGTTCTCGACCCTGCTGCACGCCGGCGACCAGATGCAGCTGTTCAAGTACATCATCAAGAACACCGCCTGGGAGCACCGCAAGACCGCCACGTTCATGCCCAAGCCGCTCTTCGGAGACAACGGCTCCGGCATGCACACCCACCAGAGCCTGTGGCTGAACGGCGAACCGCTGTTCTACGACGAGACCGGCTACGCCGGCCTGGCCGACACCGCCCGCTGGTACATCGGCGGCCTGCTGCACCACGCGCCGTCGCTGCTCGCGTTCACCAACCCGACCGTCAACTCGTACCGGCGCCTGGTGCCCGGCTACGAAGCCCCGGTCAACCTGGTCTACTCGCAGCGCAACCGGTCCGCCTGCACCCGCATCCCGGTCACCGGCAGCAACCCGAAGGCCAAGCGCATCGAATTCCGGGTACCCGACCCGTCGTCGAACCCGTACCTGGCGTTCTCCGCCCAGCTGATGGCCGGCCTCGACGGCATCAAGAACAAGATCGAACCGCCGGCCCCGATCGACAAGGACCTGTACGACCTGCCGCCCGAGGAGTGGGGCAACGTCAAGCAGGTCCCCGGCTCCCTCGACGCGGTGCTGAACAGCCTGGAAGCCGACAACGACTTCCTGACCGCCGGCGGAGTCTTCACCGACGACCTGATCTCCACCTGGATCGACTACAAGCGCACCAACGAGATCGACCCGGTCCGCTTGCGCCCGACCCCGCACGAGTTCGAGATGTACTACAACGTCTGACGCTTGACGAGACGGCGGTCACCACGGCTTTCGGCTGCGGTGGCCGCCGTTTCGCATGCGCGGCTCTCAGCGTGACAAGAGGGCCGCACGATCACGGTTCGCGCGTACGACCCGTCATCGTGCGCGCCCACCGGGACTCGCTGGCTATCACCTCACGGCGGGAACGTCCGACGGACCGGACACCACGAGAGTGGGGGAGCCGTGCGGGTCGCATTCGGCCCGGCGGCCGCGGGGTGGCCCGGGGGGACCGCGGACCTCGCGCGGTCGGAGCGGGACGGGCTGCTGCGGTTGTGGAGTGTCATCCCGTACCGGAGAAGGCTGGTTTAAGCGCGGCCACCGGGTCCAGGGTGACCCCCGCGGGTATTGAGTTGATCAATGCGGTGGGGGCCTCGAAGGCGAGTGCCGCCGAGTAGCCCAGGCGGGTCAGGGCGTCCTCGGAGGGGACCGGGTGGCGTAGGGCCACGTCGGTGACCAGCATGAAGCCGCCGGAGCCGGGGACGCGGACCAGGGCGAAGCTGCCGGCCGGGACCTGGACCGCGTCGGCGAGGGGGCGGCCGTCGCCGGTGGTGCCGGGGGTGGGGATCGCGGTGGTGAAGGCGGATGCCGGGCCGCCCGTGGTGATCGTGGGGGGCTTCGTGATGTCGGCGGTGACCGCGCAGGTGGATTCACCGGCGGCGATGACGGCCAGCTGGGGGACACGGTCGGGGCCGCTGGTGGCGGGATCGGCGGGGGGCAGGGCGTCGCTCTGTGGGATGTCGTTCAGGTCGTTGACCGAGATCTGTTGCGGGCGGGCCGGGAACGCGGCGTTCAGGACGGCCTGCTGGAGTGCGGTGACGGCGGCCCGGCCGTCGTTGAGGATCAGGTGGAACTGCTGACCACTTCCGGTCTGGACGACGAGGATGTCGCCGTTGTCGAAGCCGGGGGCGGCGTTTGACGAGTCGCCACGGTTGTTCACGTTGATGGGGGCGATGTCGGCGCCGGACGGGAGCGCGTTGAGCCAGGCGGTGCCCAGGCGGATCGGCTGGACGGCACCGAACAGCGCCTGCACCGTGGTGTCCGGGTCGACCACCGGATGTTTGCGGCCCTGCCAGATCAGGTGCACCTGGTCCCGGTCGGTGGCGAGCAGTGCCTTGGCGGCCAGCGGGGCGCCGGCCGGGCCGGTGGACCCGACGAGCAGGATCGACTGCGGGCGATCGCCGGGTACGCCGCACATCGCCCACGGGAGACGGGCCTGTTGTGCCGGGGCAGGCAGGGAGGCGGGGGCGCCGGGGATGCCGATGGTGACGCCCCGCGGGGTGCCGGTGAGGGATTTCGCGGCGATCCGGAACACCTGCGGGCCGGGCCGGCCGGCGGCCAGTTTTGCGGAGGCGAAGTTGAGTGCCGGGTTGAGCCGGTTGTTCAGGTAGACGAAGACGGCGCCGGTCTCCCGTTCGACGACCACCGCACCGTCCTGCTGCCACTGGTTCGCGCCGGTGCGGGTGAGCACGCCGTAGATGCCGAAACCGGCCGCCACCAGGATCGCGATCATCACGCCGCCGAACAGGGCGCCGATGCCGCGGCGCAGCGGGGACTGGGCCGGATCGGTCTCGCGCATCACGAACGCGGAGATCACCCGCTGGTTCATGAACTGGTAGGACTGCAGTTGGTCCCGGCGCGAGGTCACGTCAGCCGCCGATCGACGCGAACAGGCCCCGGACGTCGTCGAACACGCCGATGACCGCGCACGCCAGCGGGATCAGCGCCATGATCGCGACGATGTCCAGGATGTCGGCGGCCCGGCCCAGGTAGGGGGAGGGCGCCCGGCGGCTGTAGATCAGCGCGGCCGGCAACGCCACAGCCGTCACCAGCGCGGCCACCGCCACCAGCACCACCCCGGAGACCGCGCCGGTCACGACCGGGCCGACGCCCAGACCGGCCAGCCCGAGCAGCCCGGCCGCCAGCAACGGCACCCGCTGTTGCGGGGTGGGCAGCAGCCGGGCCCGCAGCAGCAGGGCGGTGATCGCGGCGACCATCAGGAGCACCGCCGGGACGTCCGGTGTGGACAGCGCCAGCCAGGTCATCGCCACGATGCTGCACAGGGCCGCGGACAGGAGGAATCCGGTCAGCACCTCGGACGCCCGCACCACGGCGGCGAACACGTCGGCCCGGCGTGGTGCCTTCTCCGGTTTGAGGATCTCCTCGGCCCGGCTCGGCAGGTCCGGGAACGGCAGTCGGCCGAGCCACCCGGCCAGCACCGGATAGGCCGGCAGCAGCCCGATCGCGGTGGTCAGCGCGACCGCTGCGGCGCCCTCGGCGGACACGCCGGAGAGCGCCAGCATCGCCGCGAGCAGGCCGGTCAGTGCGGCCGCGATCCCGGCGACGAAGAGCCGGGTCAGCCCGGCCACCCCGGCGTGCCCCAGCACGCTGACCACCAGCAGTGCCGACGAGCCGAGGACCAGGCCGGGGGCGCCGACCGACAGGAAACCGCCGCCCGGCTGGGTGAGCAGCCAGGCGCCGCCGAGGAACGCGTAGGGCAGCCCGCTCGCCGCCACCACGCCGCCCGCCGAGGCGTCGCCGAACGCCCGGGACAGCAGGATGCCGAGCACCGCGCACGCCACCGAGACCGCGAGCGCGATCACCCCGGGCAGCACCCAGCCGCCGTACCGCTCGGACGGCTCGCCGAGTGCTCCCTCGGCATGCCGGAGCAGATGGGGCAGCAGTTCGGCGACGAGCATGTTGTCGGGCAGGGCGAGATCGAGGCGGCGGGTCGGGGCCGCGATCGTCACCCGGGCCAGGGAGGGCCCACTCGTCGCCGGTGCGCTCACAGTGGACAACGTAGCAGGACCGCTCGGCAATCACGGATAGGATGTCGTCGCTACGTCACCGATGAGGAGCCCTCAGTGACCGTGTCGATCATCAAGCGGCCTCCGCGGCGGCCCGCGCCCGTGATGCCCGCCGGCGAGGTCACGCTGGAGCCGCCGCCCGAGGTTCCGCCGCCGCAGGGCAAGGGCTGGACCCGGATGCTGATGATCCTGCCGATGGGGGCCGGAGCTGCGGCGATGGGCCTGATGATGGGCGCGCAGCGGGGCGGGGCGATCACCTATGTGGCCGGCGCGATGTACGGGGTCTCCATCCTCGGCATGATCGCCATGATGGCCACCAACACCACCGGCCCGGGCAAGCGCGAGATGATCGAGGCGCGGCGGCAGTACCTGCGACAGCTCTCCCGGCTGCGGGCCCAGGTGCGGGACACGATCAGGCGGCAGCGGGAGGCGCTCTACTATCGGAATCCCGACCCGGAGACACTGTGGACGTTCACCGACAGCGGCCGGCTCTGGGAACGCCGGCGGGGGGACGCCGACTTCACCGTGGTCCGGATCGCGGTCGGCCCGCAGGAGGTCGCCACCCGTCTCGTCCCGCCGCAGACCCGGGCGGTCGAGGAGCTGGAGCCGCTGTGCACGATGGCGCTACGGCGCTTCCTCCACACGTACAGCGTCGTCCCTGATCTTCCGGTGTCGGTCGCGTTGCGCGACTTCTCGCACCTGTACGTGCGTGGTGCCGACCGGGCCTGTCACGACTTCACCCGGGCCCTGATCGCCCAGATGGCGGTCTTCCACGCCCCCGACGACCTGCGCATCGGCGTCTGCGTGCCGGACCACGAACGGGCCCGCTGGGAGTGGGTGAAATGGCTGCCGCACGCCCAGCATCCGGGCAAGACCGACGCGATCGGACCGGTCCGGCTGGTCGCGCCGAGTGTGCCCGCGCTGGAGGCGATGCTCGACGACGTGCTGGCCAACCGGTCCCGGTTCGACCCGGCCGGTGCACCCGGTGGCGGGCCGCACGTCATGGTGATCATCGACGGGGGTTCGACGGCCGGCTCCGACCACCTGATGACCGAGGGCGGGGTCGCCGGAGTCACCATCGTCGACCTGTCGGTGCCGCCGCCCCGGCTGCTCGACGACAGCTCGGTGGTCCTGGAGATCGGCGCCGACGGCCAGGTCACCGGCACCACCATGGACGGTCCCACCGAGGTCGGGCGGGCCGACGTGCTGACCCCGGCCGAGGCCGAGGTGCTGGCCCGTGAGCTGGCACCGCTGCGCCTCTCCGCGGTCTCCGACACCGACACCCCGGCGATCTCCCAGGACACCGGTCTCGCCGAACTGCTGGAACAGGACGACCCGTACCTGATCGACCTGAACGAACTGTGGGCCAGCCGCCCCAACCGGGACCGGCTGCGGGTGCCGATCGGGGTCGGTGCCGACGGGCGGCCCGTCGAACTGGACCTCAAGGAGTCCGCGCAGGACGGCATGGGCCCGCACGGCCTGCTCGTCGGCGCCACCGGTTCCGGCAAGTCCGAACTGCTGCGCACCCTGGTCCTCGCACTCGGTCTCACGCACAGCCCGGAGATCCTCAACTTCGTGCTCGTCGACTTCAAGGGCGGCGCCACCTTCGCCTCGCTGGACCGGCTGCCGCACACCGCCGCGATGATCACCAACCTGGAGGACGAGCTCCCACTCGTCGACCGGATGCTCGGCGCCATCCAGGGCGAGCTGACCCGGCGGCAGGAGCTGCTGCGCAAGGCCGGGAACTACGCGTCGCAGCGGGACTACGAGCGGGCCCGGTCCGCCGGGGTGCCCCTCGCCCCGCTGCCCAGCCTGCTCTTCATCGTCGACGAGTTCTCCGAACTGCTCAGCGCCCGGCCCGACTTCATCGACATGTTCGTCCAGATCGGGCGGGTCGGCCGGTCCCTCGGCATCCACCTGCTGCTGGCCTCGCAGAAACTCGAGGAGGGGCGGCTGCGCGGACTGGAGTCGCATCTGTCGTACCGGATCGGACTGCGGACCTTCTCGTCGATGGAGTCACGCGCCGTCCTGGGGGTGCCGGACGCCTATGAACTGCCCCGATCTCCGGGACACGGCTATCTCCGTACCGGAACGGAGGGTTTGATCAGATTGAAGGCCGCGTATGTGTCAGGCGCGGTCCGCAAGGACGGCTCCGGTCCCGGCGTGGGCGGGCGCGGCGGCAACCCGATCCGCGACTTCTCGACCTTCTACGTGGCCCCGTTGCGCGAGGACTTCGACAGTGCCGACCAGCAGCCGGAGGAGACGGCGGCCGGCGACACCCTGATCGAAGTGCTGGTCCGGCAGATGGAAGGCAAGGGTGCACCCGCCCACGAGGTGTGGCTGCCACCACTGGACCGGGCACCCACCCTCGGCCAGATGCTGACCCCGAAGGTCACCGAGGAACGCATCGGGACTCTGCACGCGCTCGGCGGCATCATCGACAAACCCTACGAGCAGCGCCGCGAACCGATGTGGCTGGACCTGGCCGGAGCCGCCGGCAACGTGATCGTGGTGGGGGCGTCACAATCCGGCAAATCAAACCTGTTGCGTACGCTTGTCATCAGTCTCGCCCTCACCCACACCCCGCGTGAAGTGCAGTTCTACGGTCTCGACTTCGGCGGCGGACCCCTCAGCGCCCTCGCTGACCTGCCACACGTCGGCAGCGTCGCCACCCGCCGCGACGTCGACAAGGTGCGCCGCACCATCGCTGAACTGCACGGGCTGATGCGTGCCCGGGAAGACCTGTTCGCCACCGCCGGCGTCGAAGGTGCTGCCGCGTACCGGCGGGCCCGCGCCCAGGGCAGATTCGCCGACGACGTCTTCGGGGACGTCTTCCTCGTCGTCGACGGCTGGTCCACGATGCGCGCCGAGTTCGACGACCTGGAAGCCACCGTGCACGAACTCGCCAACCGCGGCCTCGGCTTCGGCATCCACGTCCTCGCCGCCACCAGCCGCTGGATGGACGTGCGACCACAGATCCGTGACGTCTTCGGCACCCGCATCGAACTGCGCCTCGGCGAAGCCGCCGACTCGGTGATCAACCGGCGGGAGGCGGTGAACGTGCCCGAGGACGCCCCCGGCCGCGGCCTCACCCCCGACGGCTACCACTTCCTCGCCGCCCTGCCCCGCATCGACGGCGAACAACGCGTCGACGACCTCGCCGAAGCTGTCGCCGACCTGGTCCGGCACACCGCCGGTCAGTGGACCGGCACACCGGCCCCGCCGGTCCGGCTGCTCCCCGCCGAACTACCCTTCGAAGCCCTGCCCCCGACCCGCGGCGCCCTGGTCCCGATCGGGATCGCCGAAGCCGACCTGCAGCCCGTCACCCTCGACTTCGACGCCGAACCGCACACACTCCTCTTCGGCGACGTGGAAAGCGGCAAGAGTTCCTTCCTGCGCAGCCTGGCCCGTTCCATCACCGCCGCCCACCCGCCGTCGGAGGCACTACTGCTCCTCGTCGACCTGCGGCGCAGCCTCCTCGGTTGCGTCCCCGCCGAGCACACCATCGGCTACGGCACCTCCCACCAGGTCACCGCCGACCTGATCAACCAGGTCGCGGTAGCCATGCGGGAACGCCTCCCCGGCGCCGACGTCACCCCCGACATGCTGCACAACCGCAGCTGGTGGAAAGGGCCCGAACTCTACGTCCTCGTCGACGACTTCGACCTGATCGCCGCCGCCAGCCCCAACCCGCTCACCCCCCTGCTGGAATTCCTGCCCCAGGCCCGCGACATCGGCCTGCACGTCGTCATCACCCGCCGCATCGGCGGCGCCGGCCGGGCCCTGTTCGACCCGGTCATCAGCCGCATCCGCGAACTCGCCTCACCCGGCATCATGATGTCCGGCCCGCGCGAGGAAGGCGCCCTCTTCGGCAACGTCAAACCCCAGCCCCTGCCCCCCGGCCGCGCCTGGATGATCACCCGCAAACATGGCGCCCGGCTGGTGCAACTGGCCTGGTCACCGCCAATTCGTTAAATCATCCGGTACGGGATTGACGTGGCCCCCAACCGCAACATCCCGTCCCGCCCCGACGACGCGAGCGCTGCGGCCCGCCCGGACCGCAGCGCGCCCGCCGGGCGTGAGCGTCCCCTTCCGGCCCACCCC
>DATMVU010000117.1:0-9671 GCA_035562875.1 Actinoplanes sp.
GGTACGGCTACGCCCTGCCGGACAGCTGGCGCGAGACCGTCGAGAGGGAGCAGGCGAGGTCCCGCCAGATGGCTGCCACGACACAGCAGAAGCTGACCACCGGGGCCGCCGACGGCAGCCTCACCGACGAGGAGATCCGCGAGGCCGTCGGCGGCCCGGGATGGGAGATGCAGCGCACCGACCCGGTGTGGCTCCTCCGCGCCCGCTTCGACGGCACCGAACCGATCTGCTTCTCCTTCGAGATCACCACTCCCCTGGGCCCGGCGACCCGGGTCACCGCCACCGAGCTGCCCACCTGCCCACCTGACCTGCCCTGAAACCGCAAGGCGTGCCGGGCGGGGAGCGGCCCCGCATCGGCGCGGCCTAATCCGCTGCGGGCACCTTGCCCGGCGCCGTGTGGCCCGGCGCGATCGACGCCTGGACGACAAGCGCCGCCGCGCCGATGCCGGCCGCGTCCCGGGGCTGGGCCGACAACTCGACCGAGATCTCGTGGCGGTGCCTGGAGTGCGCGGTCCGGGACAGCTGGGTGCGCAGCCGCCGGGCGTAGATGGATCCGGCGACGGCCACGCCCGGACCGGTCAGCACGACCCGGCCCAGGTCGAGCAGGTTGACCATCGAGGTCACCGCCAGGCTCAGGTAGCCGGCGGCCTGGTCCACCACGGCGTAGGCCTGCGGGTCGCCACCGACCGCGGCGTGAGCGATCGCGTCGTAGGCGCTGGAGATCGTCTTCTGGTCCACGGTCAGTCCGGCATCCCGGGCGGCGTCGACGGTGGCGCCCATCGACGCGTAACGCTCGACGCAGCCTTTGTTGCCGCAGGGGCACGGACGTCCGTCGTACGCGATCGAGAGGTGCCCGAGTTCGCCGGCGTCGAAGCTCGCGCCGCGGAACAGGGCGCCGCCGAAGACCAGGCCGGCGCCGATCCCGGTGGACAGGTAGACACTGCCGAACGCCTGCTCCCTGGGCACCCGGCGGCTCCAGAACTCGCCGAGACCGGCGGCGGCCGCGTCGTTCTCCACGATCACCGGGATGCGCAGCCGGCCGGCGAGCGCGGCCCGGACCGCGGCCCATTCCGGGCCGTCGGCCTCCGCGCCGGGTTGGGCGGTCGCCGCCACGATCGCCAGGCCCTCGATCCGGTCGCGGGGCAGGTCGAGGTCGGCGACGAAGTCGTCGAATCGTTCGGCCAGCCGCTCGGCCAGGTCGGTGGTGTCGAACGGGATGACCTCACGGCCGACGACTCCACCGGTCAGGTCGATCGCCACGCAGTTCAGGGTGTCCGGGCCGAGGTGGAAGCCGATACCGAACCGGTGGGCCGGGGTGATCGCCAGCAGTCTGCGGGGTTTACCACGGGCCGAGTCGGCCGAGCCGGTCTCGTAGATGACGCCGTCGGCGATCAGATCACGCACGATGTTGGAGATCGACGGCTGGGTGAGCCCGGTCCGCTCGGCGAGTTCCACCCGGCTGATCGAGATCGTCGAGCGGATGACGTCCACGACCAGTGCTCGGCTACCCGGCCCGGCCACGGAGGTTTCTCGGCGTGCCATGACGTGGGGTCTCCGTTCGCGTGCCGCCTGCTGTCAGGCGATACCGTACCTTTCGGTGTGACGAGTACGGAGGAACCGGTGGCACAGGCGCAGCGGCGGGTCGGCGTGGTCCTCGAACGAGCTTCACGGGTGCTCGGTGAGGAGCCGTTCTATCACGAGTTCATCGAAGGTCTGGAGCGCGTGCTGACCCCGGCCGGTGTCTCGGTGCTCGTCAAGATCGTCACCGATCGGGAGGCGGAGAACCAGGCCTACGAGCGGTGGGCCGACCGCAAGCGCATCGATGGCGTCATCCTGGTCGACCTGACACCGGACGATGACCGGGTTCCGCTGGTGGGCCGGCTCGCGCTGCCGGCCGTGGTGCTCGGCGCCCCGTCGACGGCGTCCGGATTGCCGACGGTGTGGACCGACGACGCCGGATACGCCCGGGAGGCGGTGCGGTTGCTGGCCGGGCGTGGGCATCGGACGATCGGGCACGTCAGTGGGCCGCTCGCGTTCGTGCACACTCAGCTGCGCCGCGAGGGCGCGCAGGCCGAGGCCGCGGCGCTGGGCGTCACCCTGGAGCAGGCCGACGGCGATTATTCGTACGAGTCGGCCCGGGTCGCCACCGCTGAACTGGCCGGCCGCGGGTGCACCGCGATCATCTGTGACAGCGACCTGATGGCTCTGGCCGCACTCGACACGCTGCGCGAACGCGACCTGGCGGTGCCGGCGGACGTGTCCGTGGTGGCCTGGGACGATTCCGCGTTGTGCCAGCTCGCTGTGCCGTCCCTGTCGGCGATGAGCCATGACGTGGTCCGGATCGGCGAGATCGCCGCGGGCGCGATGCTCGACGCGATGGCCGGTGAGCCGCCGGCGGTCTATCAGGCGCCGCCGGCGGTCTTCGTAGCGCGTGACAGCACGAACTGAGGGGCGCCCGGGCCTTCTTTTGCCGTCGCGGCTGCCGATGATCGCTTCGACGCGATCAGAAGGAGCCCGGCCATGCGGTACCTCTCCCAGCGGGCCGATTATGTGCTGCCCGCTGCGGTCTCCGGCGTTCTAGCGTCGCTGAGTGTCCTGTGGTTCCTCGCCAACGCCGTGGCACCGTGGGGCCCCGGTTGGGTCGGCTGGGTCTTCGCGCCGCTGGTCATCGCCGTGAACGAGGCGCAGATGGTGCGCCTGATGCGGACCCCGGGCATGAGTCCTGAGGGCCGGCGGTTCTGGCGCCACCTGGTCATCGCGCAGGTCCTGCTCGTCGCGGCGACCATGGTGACGGCGTGGGACACCCTGACCAACCCGCGGGCCGTCGCCCTCACCGAGCCGGCCCTGGCGCTGAACGGCCTGGTCATCCTGGTCGTTCTCTGGGGTCTGCTGCGGCTACCGGCTCGTGACCTGATCCGCGGCACCGCAGTGGTGCGGTTCGGTCTGGACGCCGCCGTGGTGGTGCTGACCGTCGGTCTGCTGGGCTGGCATCTGCTGTTCCGATTCCATGACGGCGTTGCCGGGCCGGCGTTCGGGCTGGTGCTGTTCGCCTGTGCCGCCGCTCTGGCGTTCGCGAAACTCGCCATCGCCGGTGCCGGCGGCATCAACCGGCGTACCCTCTATCACCTCGGCGCCTGCGTGGTGATCGCCGCGCTCGTGGGGGGCCTGCTGCCGCAGGTGGCGGCTCGTCCGGACCTCAACGCGATCGCGGTCAGCGTGCCGGTGACGTTCTTCCTGTTCGGTCTGGCGATCGAGCGGGAACGCTCCGTGCTCGGGCGGGTGAGCCCACCGCGGCGGGCGAGCCGGCCGTTCAGCGTGACGCCGTACCTGGCGGTGGCCGCGACTGACGGTCTGCTGCTGTACACCCGCGGCAACTCGATGGCGGTCATCGTGGTCGCCGTCGCCCTCACCGCGATCGTGGTGATCCGGCAGATCCTGGTTCTGCACGACAACTCGCGCCTGTTGCGTGAGCGTGATGCCAGCTTGGCCGAGGTCCGTGAGGCGCAGTTGCTGCTGGCCCACCAGGCCAATCATGACGCTCTCACCGGCCTGGTGAACCGCCGGTTCTTCGAGGCTCGGCTGGCTGCTGCGCTGGTGTCGGCCGAGCCGTTCGCGGTCGCCCTGATCGATCTGGACAACTTCAAGGGTGTCAACGACCGGCTCGGCCACCATGTCGGTGACGGCCTGTTGGTCACCGTCGGACAGCGGCTGCTGTCCAGCGTCGGGGACGGTGACGTGGTCGCCCGTCTCGGTGGGGACGAGTTCGCGCTGCTGCTCGGTGCGGAGTCGGCTGCCGAGGCGGGCCTGGTTCTCGACCGGTTGAACACGGCGATGGCTTCCCCGGTCGTGATCGACGGGAATGAGCTGCCGGTGGGGTGCAGTGTCGGTCTGGCCGATGGGGTGGTGGGGGCCGGTGCGGTGGAGATTCTGCGGCGGGCCGATGTCGCGATGTACGCGGCGAAGGCCGCCGGCAAGGGCCGCAGCGCGCGCTACGAGCCCGCCATGGCTTAAATTAGTAAACTAATATTACGGTAGGGGTATGAACAGATACGCGGCATGCGCGGTCGCGGCAGCGCCCGGCCCGGGTGCCCTCGGCGTCGACTTCGCCGGAATCCGGTACCCGGTGGAGGTCCACGTACCGGCCGGTGCACGAGCGACGACTCGGCTACCGATAGTGCTCAATCTGCACGGATCCCAGAGCACTGGCGCCGGCCAGATGCACTACAGCGACATGGCGGCGACCGCCGACGCGAACGGCTTCCTGGTGGTCGCACCGACCGGCGTCATCCCGGCCGCGGACGGCTTCTCCTGGAACGTGCCCGGCGCCGGCACCCCGCCGCCCGGAGCCCGCGACGACATCGCCTTCCTCAGCCAGGTGATCACCACAGCGGTCCGGTCGCTGTACGGCGACCCCCGCCGGGTGTACGGCACCGGCTACTCCGGCGGCGGGCGGATGATCTCGGCTCTCGCTGGTCACCGCGCGGACCGGATCGCCGCGGTCGCCCCGGTCGCCGGCCTGCGCGCCGGACGGCCGGACCCGCTCGACCCGGCCCGGCCGGACCCGGCGTCCTGCCGCCCGCCCCGGCCGGTTCCGGTGCTGTCATTCCACGGTGAGCAGGATCGGACGAACCCGTACGCCGGCGGCGGCTCGCCCTACTGGAGTTATGCGGTGCCGGTCGCGCAGCAGCGCTGGGCCCAGCTCAACGGGCACCGCGGCACGGCCCGGACCACAACGGTCAGCCCGCACGTCACCCGCACCGCCTACCACGACGACGTGGTGCTCTACACGATCGCGAACGGCGGCCACACCTGGCCGGGAACCCCGGTCGACAACGGCAACGGTCCGGTGACCCGGGAGATCGACGCCAACACGCTGATGTGGCAGTTCTTCCGGCGCTTCACCCGCTTGCCGGATCCGGTGACGGCGGCGGAGCCGAGGACGGTCGCGATCAGGAACGCGGATCGCCGTCTCACCGATTGTCCTGAAGGGCTGTGGCCAGGTCGGTGACGACCCAGGGGTCCTCGACGCAGCGGGGGTCGAGGTCGATCGGTGCGCGGACGTGCAGGGTGGTGCTCTCGCCGGGCAGCAGGGTGACGAACCCCTGGTCGACGACGGCGTCCGGGTGGATCCGGTCGGGTTGGAGCAGGACGTCGCGGGCCAGGCCGGTGGCGTGCAGGTGCACGTCCAGGCCGCCGGGCACGACGTCGGCGGTGACGGTGAGACCGGCGTCCGGGACGACGTCCTCGACGAAGAAGATCGCCCGCGCGTCACCGAGGGTCGCCACTACGAGAGCCGCGCCGGAGGAGGAGACGGGGATCAGCGCGACCGAGCGAGCGGCGGCGGTCACCGGCATGACGGAACAGGACAGCACGGTGCCCTCGGCGGAACGCGACTCGACCAGCAGGTCCCCGCTCCACCCGGCACCGTGGTCGTTGAGGACCGCCACGACCAGGCCCTGATCACGGGGTTCGATCGTCAGGCGGCGGTCGGCGTACACCGAGCGCAACGCGAAGTACAGCGGCTTGAGCCGCCCGGCGCCGTCGATCGCGGCCCACGACGTGACCGGCCACAGGTCGTTGAGCTGCCAGACGATGGTGCCGGTGGTGTGCGGCCAGTGCGAACGCCAGTGGTCGATGCCGGTGCGTACGGCGCGGACCTGGTTGAGCTGGGTCAGATAGTGCCAGGCCTCGGTGCTGAGCTTCGCCGCAACCGCCGAGGGGAAGTGCGGCTCCAGTCCACGGGCCAGTTTGCCGTTGCCGTCCTCGGCCTTCTGGTGGTGCAGGACGCCGGGCGAGTCCGGGAGCATCGGATCGTCGGTGACGGCGTCACGCAGTGTCGTCCACGCCGGGGGTGCCTGCCAGCCGAACTCGGCGACGAACCGGGGCGTGGTGTCGCGGTAGTTGAGGTAGTCCTCGCGATTCCACACCTCCCAGGAGTGCAGGGTCTGGTGGTCGGGCGAGTTCGGCTCGACGTCCCAGGACCCCGACCAGGGGCTGCCGGCCTGGTAGGGCCGGGTCGGGTCGAGTTCGGCCACGATCGCCGGCAGGTCGGTCAGGTAGTAGCCGGAACCCCAGGTCAGTTCCCCGCCGGGTTCCTGGTCCCAGCGCATCGCGCTGAACAGCCAGAGGTTCTCGTTGTTGCCGTTCCAGGTGACCAGGCTCGGGTGCGGGGACAGGCGCAGGACGTTGTCGCGGGCCTCGGCGAGTACTTCCGAGCGGATCGGCTCCTCCTCGGGGTAGCAGGCGCAGGCGAACAGGAAGTCCTGCCAGACCATCAGACCCAGTTCGTCGCACAGTTCGTAGAACGCGCGGTCCTCGTAGATGCCGCCGCCCCACACCCGGACCAGGTTGACGCCGGCGTCGGCGGCCTGGCGCAGCCGCAGCTCGTAGCGTTCGCGGGTCATCCGGGACGGGAAGATGTCGTCTGGGATCCAGTTGACGCCCTTGACGAGGATCGGCTCGTCGTTGACGTGCAGGACGAACGGGGTGCCGGTGGCGTCGGGGGTGGTGTCGATGTGGACGCTCCGGAACCCGACGCGGCGCTCCCACCTGTCGAGTTCCTGATCGTCGTCGGTCAGCAGTACGACGGTGAGCGTGTGAAGGGTGGCCTTGCCGTAGCCGCGCGGATTCCACGGTGTGACTCCGGGGACGTCCAGCTCCGCCCGTACCGCATCGGAAGTCAGCGCAAGCGTTTCGATCTGCCGGCCGTCCAGGAGGATCCGCGCACGCACCGCGCGATCCGAGACCCGCTCGATCCGAGTAGTCAGGTCCACCTTCCCCGAACCGTCCTGGTACGTGCAGAGCGGACGCACCGTGTCGATCCGGGCCGTGTTCCAGCCCTCCAGGCGGACCGGTCGCCAGATGCCGGCGGTGACCAGTGTGGGTCCCCAGTCCCAGCCGAAGCTGGCGGCCATCTTGCGGACGAACGGGAACGGCTCCGGGTACGCGTTGGGCCGGTCCCCCAGCCTGTCGCGCAGGCCTTCGGCCTCGGTGTAGGCCGAGGTGAAGTGCACCGTGAGTGACGAGTCTGCGGTGATCAGCGAGGTCACGTCGAAGCGGTAGGTGCGGTGCATGTTGCGGGTCGCGCCGACCGGTTCGCCGTCGATCTCGATGCGGGCGACCGTGTCCAGGCCCTCGAAGACCAGGTCGACGCGGTCCGGGGCCGGGCCGTCCCAGCTGATCGCGCGCTGGTACGCCCAGTCCTGACGCCCCACCCACGCGACCTCGATCTCGTTGTCGTCGAGGAACGGGTCCGGGATCCTGCCCTCGGCGAGCAGATCGGTGTGCACACAGCCGGGTACGGTCGCCGCGATGTCGACATCCGCTCCGCGCAGCCGCCACGTACCGGAAAGGTCTTTACTCTTGGTCATTTTGTTGCTCCCGCGGTGATGCCGTTGTAGATGAAGCGCTGCAGCAACAGGAAGATCACCACGGTCGGGATGATGACGATCATGGTGCAGGCAGCGATGGTCTCCCACTGCGCCCCGTAGGGACCCTTGAACTTGAACAGGGCAGTGGAGATGACGTTGAGTTCCGGTGATCTCATGTAGAGGAACGGGATGTAGAACTCGTTGTAGATCGCGATCCCCTTGATGATCACGACGGTGGCGATGGCCGGTTTCATCAGCGGCAGGATGATCCGCCGGTAGATGGTGAACCGGGACGCGCCGTCCATCATCGCGGCCTGGTCGAGGCTGGCCGGGATCGACTGCATGAACTGCAGGAAGATGTAGATCGAGATGATGTCGGTGCCCATGAACAGCACGATCGCCGCCCACGGGGTGTTGACCAGGCCCATCGACTTGACGATCTGATACGTCGCGACCTGGGTGGTGACGCCGGGGACCAGGGCGGCGACCAGGAACAGGCCGAGGATCCACTTCTTGAAGGGGAAGTCGAAACGGTTGATCGCGTATGCGGCCAGGGTGCCGACCAGGATCGTGCCGGTCAGCGACACCACCAGGATCAGCGTGGTGTTCACGAAGCCGCGCATCATGTCGCCGCCGGTCCAGGCGGTGGCGAAGTTCGCGAAGTGGAACCAGTTCTCCGGCGGGGTCAGCGGGCCGGTCCGGTTGTACTCCTCGTGCGTCTTGAGCGATGCGAACAGCACCACCACCAGGGGGATGAGCACCACCATCGAGGCGCCCACCAGGGAGGCGTACTTGGCGAAGGTGGCGGTGCGCGCCAGGATCCTCATGTCAGGTTGACCTCTTCGTCGGGTAGCACCCGGCGCTGGATCCAGGTGAGCACCAGCACGATCAGCAGCAGGACCACGGCCATGGCCGAGG
Organism: Actinoplanes sp.; assembly: GCA_035562875.1. Classification (GTDB taxonomy): domain Bacteria; phylum Actinomycetota; class Actinomycetes; order Mycobacteriales; family Micromonosporaceae; genus Actinoplanes. The sequence goes on from DATMVU010000117.1 coordinate 8,289, forward strand.
CGAGGCCGATCGCCCGGAACTGGAAGGCCGTCTCGTACGCCTGGACGACGAACGTCCGGGTGTCGTTCGCGCCGCCGGTCATGATGAACGGGATCTCGAAGACCGCGAGGCTGCCGGAGACCGCCAGGATGAACGAGAGGCTGATGATGCGGCGGATGCCGGGGGCGATGATGTGCAGGAACTGGTGCCAGCGGTTCGCGCCGTCGATCTCGGCAGCCTCGTAGATCTCACCGGGTATCGACTGGATCGCGCCGAGGAACAGCACGAAGTTGAGTCCGGTGAACCGCCACACCGACGTGCCGGCCAGGGAGATGTTGGCGATGTCGGGGTCACCGAGCCAGAGCCGGGTGTGCTCTCCGAGGCCGAGCAGCCGCAGCACCGAGTCCAGGGTGCCGTCCGGCTGGAACAGGTAGAGGAAGACGAACCCGACCGCGACCGCGTTGAGCAGGTACGGGAAGAACAGAATGCCCTTGAACAGGTTCCGGAACCGGGTGCTGAACGACAGGATCACCGCGAAGTACAGCGCGACGGCGATCTGGGCGAACGACGCCACGAAGTAGTACAGGCTGATCAGGAAGACCCGCCAGTAGCGCTCGTCGGTGAAGACCCGCACATAGTTGTCGAACCCGGTCCACGTCATGGCCGGGTCGAGGCCGTCCCAGGCGTGGAAGCTGTAGTACACCATGTTGGCGACCGGCGCATAGGTGAACGTGATCAGCAGGATCAAGGCGGGGGCGACGTACAGCCAAGGGCTCTGCCGGAGCCGGCCCGTCACTTCATGACCCGGGCTTGCGCGACGCTCCACCGCTTGTTCAGGTCGGCGAAGTACGAGTCCTTGGTGCCGTCGGCGGCACCGCGGGCGATGTCGACGAGCTTCTGCCGGTAGATGTCGCCCTTGAGGTCGATCTCCGACTCCTTGATGATCTCGTCCTCCTTGCCGGCGTTGGCGACCGCCGCCGGCACCTCGATCAGCTCGACGCCGGTCGCGGTGAAGTTCTTCAGGCCGTCCGGCAGTTCCTGGTCGATCGCCGGCGGGATGGCCTGCTGGTCGGCGGCGAAACCGGAGTCGTTGATCCACCAGTCCAGGAACGCCCGTGCGGTCGCCTTGTTCGTGGAGTTCCTGCTGACCGCGGCGAGCTTGTCACCGTCGATCGCGGCGTGGAACCTGCCGCCGGTCTGGTACGGGAACGGCCAGAACGCGATGTCGGCGGGGTTCGCACCGGCGGCCTTGGCGGCCTCCTGCACCTGCGGGACGGCCCATGAGCCGAGCAGCATGGTTGCGGCCTTGCCGGTGCCGAGCATCGGCTTGGAGCCCTCCCAGTTCGTGGTGAGCGGGTCCTTCTCGGTGAGCTTCTGGTTCACGATGTCGAACAGCAGGCCGTC
>DATMVU010000118.1:0-26271 GCA_035562875.1 Actinoplanes sp.
GATCTGCCGCTGATCCGGCAGTTGCTGGACAACCTGATCGGCAACGCGATCAAGTACACCGCGCCGGGTGTCACGCCGGTCCTGACCATCGACGCGGACGCCGGCGAGGAGGTCACGGTGCGGATCACCGACAACGGCATCGGGATCCCGGCCGGGCAGCACGACAAGATCTTCAGCGACTTCCACCGGGCCCACGCCGACTCCGGGTTCGCCGGGACAGGGCTGGGCCTGAGCATCTGCCGGCGCATCGTACGACGGCACGGCGGCACGATCGGCGTCACCGACAACCCCGATGGCGGGTCGTGCTTCACGTTCCACCTGCCTGCCCGGGTTTAAGACATCGACGACTGTTGTCAGGAGGGGTGACCGGTCGGTAGGTTACCGGCGAGTTAACCTGCTGGCGGAGGGCTGCCGACGTGGAGTTCTGGCTCGATCTCAATGAGGAGCAGCGCGAGCTGCGGGACTGGGTGCACGGCTTCGCCGAGTCGGTGATCCGGCCGGCCGCCGCGGAGTGGGACGAGCGGGAGGAGACTCCCTGGCCGATCCTGCAGGAGGCGGCGAAGATCGGGCTGTACGGTTTCGAGTTCCTCGCCAACACCTGGTCGGACGTGAGCGGGCTCAGCCTGCCGCTGGTGAACGAGGAACTGTTCTGGGGTGACGGCGGGATCGGGATGGCGATCTCCGGTACCTCCCTCGCGGTGGCGTCGATCTACGGTTCGGGCACCCCGGAGCAGATGGTCGAATGGATCCCGCAGTGTTTCGGCGACCCGGCCGATCCGCAGGTGGGCGCGTTCTGCAGCACCGAGCCGGAGGCCGGTTCGGACGTGGCGTCGATGCGGTCCCGGGCGGTCTATCACGAGGCCACCGACGAGTGGGTGCTGACCGGGCAGAAGGCGTACGCCACCAACGGCGGGATCGCGAACATCCACGTGGTGACGGCCAGTGTGGACCCGTCGCTGGGCGCGCGCGGGCAGGCCGCGTTCGTGGTGCCGCCGGGCACCGCGGGACTGGCCGCGACCCGGAAGCTGAAGAAGCTGGGTCTGCGGGCGTCACATACCGCGGACGTGTTCCTGGACGACGTACGGCTGCCGGGAAGTTGTCTCCTCGGTGGTAAGGAGGCCCTGGATCAGCGGCTGGCCCGGGCCCGGGAGGGGCAGCGCCGGTCGGGTCAGGCGGCGATGCGCACCTTCGAGCTGTCCCGTCCGGCGGTGGGCGCGCAGGCGCTCGGTATCGCGCGGGCGGCCTACGAGTACGCCTTGGAGTACGCGAAGAACCGGGTGCAGTTCGGCCGCCCGATCATCGAGAACCAGGCGGTGGCGTTCGCCCTCGCGGACATGCGGACGGAGATCGACGCGGCCCGGCTGCTGGTGTGGCGGGCGGCGTGGATGGGCCGCAACGAGAAGCCGTTCGCCGCCGGTGAGGGTTCGATGTCGAAGCTGAAGGCCGGTGAGGTGGCGGTGGCGGTCACCGAGAAGGCGATCCAGGTGCTGGGCGGTGCCGGTTATCTGCGGGAGCACCCGGTGGAGCGGATGTTCCGGGACGCCAAGATCTACACCATCTTCGAGGGTACGTCGGAGATCCAGCGTCTGGTCATCGCGCGCGCCATCTCCGGTGTGCAGATCCGCTGATGGGCGCCCTGTTCATCGCCGCCACGATGGCCCGGCGCGGCCTGCTGACACCGGGGCGTCCGGTCCGGATCGTGCGGCAGTTCGCGGCGCTGGGCCGGTGGGGTTTCGGGCTGGCCGGCGAGTTGCGGCAGGCCGCCGCCCGCAGTCCGGAACGGATCGCGGTGATCGACGACGACCGGACGGTGACGTACGCGCAGCTGCTGGCGAACGCCGAGGTCGTCGCCGCGGGGGTGACCGCCGGCGACCGGGTCGGGCTGCTCTGCCGCAACTCGGCCCGGATGATCGAGGCGCTGATCGGGATCACCTCGGCGGGCGCCGACCCGGTGCTGATCAATACCGGTCTGTCGGCGCACCAACTCCGGCAGGTGGCGAAGGAGCAGGACCTGGCGGCGCTGATCCACGACGACGAGTTCGCCGACCGGGTCGCCGGGCTGCCGGGACCACCGGCCGGCCGCGGTGGGACGAACACCCCGCCGCGGCGGCCCGGCCGGACGATCGTGCTCACCTCGGGCACCACCGGGACGCCGAAGGGTGCCCGGCGCCCGACCCCCGGCGGCTTCAGCCCGCTCTGTTCGGTGATCGACCGGATTCCGCTGCGGGCCGGGGACCGGGTGATGATCGCGGCGCCGCTCTTCCACACCTGGGGCTTCGCCGGATTGCAGATCGCCCTCGCCCTTCGGGCCACGATCGTGCTGCGGCGGCGGTTCGAACCGGCCGAGGTGGTGCGGGCGCTCACCGGGCACCGGGTGCAGGCGCTGATCGGCGTCCCGGTGATGCTCCAGAATCTGCTGGATCTCCCCGGCCCCGGCTATCGAGGGCTCCGCGTGGCGGCGGTCAGTGGTTCGGCGCTGCCGGGCGGGCTGGCCACCCGGTTCATGGACCGCTACGGCGACTGCCTCTACAACCTCTACGGCTCCACCGAGGCGTCCTGGGTCTCCATCGCCACCCCCGCCGACCTGCGGGATTCCCCCACGACAGCGGGCCGGCCGCCGCACGGGACCCGGGTCGCCGTCCTCGGCGCCGACGGACGGCCGGTCCCGGACGGCGACATCGGCCGGATCTTCGTCTCCAACGAGATGCTGTTCGAGGGCTACACCGGGCAAAAGAACCGATCAAGAACGGACGGCATGCTGGATACGGGGGACCTCGGTCACCGGGACCGCAATGGACGGCTGCACGTCGACGGACGGGCCGACGACATGATCGTCTCCGGTGGCGAGAACGTCTTCCCGGCCGAGGTCGAGGACCTGCTCGCCGCGCTGCCACAGGTCCGCGAGGTGGCAGTGATCGGGGTGCCGGACGCCGACTGGGGTCAACGACTGGCCGCGTATCTGGTGCTGCGCCCCGGCGAGACCCTGTCCGAGGACGCGGTCCGCGAGCACGTGCGCCACCACCGGGCCCGGTTCTGCGTACCGAAAGAAGTGATCTTCCTGCCCGAACTGCCCCGCAACCCGACCGGGAAGATCCTGGCGCGAGAGCTGCCGCGCAACGGATGAACGGGAGTTTTCCTCGGACTGCGTGATCGGCTCCGCCGAGTGGACCTTCGCCGTCCGGTGTGGTCATGGTGTGGTCATGCGGTTACTGCGAGGTAAGGCGTTCGACGGGATGTTCCGGGCGTTCGAGCGGACCGCGTTCCATCTGGAGGTGCAGGACTCGTACCACACGCCGGAGGAGACGGTGCCGCTCCAGCGGTTCCGGGCCGGCGACCCCGACGACTTCGGCTGGCAGCGGGAGTGGCTGGACCTGGTGCGGGAGATGACCGGCACGGGGCGCAGCATCCGGCGGCTGCGGGTGGTACCGGTGCCGCATGTGGAGTACACCCGCTGGCTGCTGAGCATCTCCGGCAACAACGTGGAGGCCGGCGAGGAGATCCGCTGGCTGCCCCGCTCCACGACGGCCGGGCTGACCGCCGGCACCGACGACTTCTGGCTGTTCGACGACCGGCGGCTGGTGTTCTCGCTGTTCGAGCCGGACGGGTCGTTCTCCGGGGGCGCGCTCACCGAGGACCCGGAGATCGTCCGGCACTACGCGCGGGCCCGAACCTCACTGTGGACGGCCGGCATCCCCCACGGCGACTACACCGAGCCCCGAGGAACGCCGGGGTAGCGACGCCGGATCGGGCAGGTCGAGCAGGTCGTCCTCGGGGGCGGCGATCAGGCCGTTGGGGTGCGCGATCAGCCGGCCGGCCGAGACCAGGTCGTCGAGCATCGCGGCGAGCCGGCCCGGACCGGTACGGCTGCCGCTCCAGCCGAACAGCCGGCCGGCCGCGGCCAGCAGGTCGTCCCCTTCGACCAGTCCGGCGTCGAGCACCAGATACTCCAGGGCGAGCTGGAGTTCGGCGTCGCTCACCTGGTCGGGCTTACGGTTCACCCCGTCGCCGGGCACCCGGACCGCCGGGATCGGCGCGTCCGGGGCGGTGACGAAGGTGCCGTCGAACCCGGCCCGGGAGGCGGTGATCGCGGTGTCCACCGCCGCCCGGATCTGCGGGGTGAGCCGGCTGATGCCCCACGCCTCCCGGATCCGCCGGGTCACCGTGGCCACGTGGACCGGCCCTTCGACCTCGGCGATCCGTTCGATGGTGCGGATCAGCATCCGGCCGGCCGCGTCGTCGTCCAGCCGCCCGGTGGCCAGCGGTTCGACGGCGGCCTTCGTGTACGGCAGCGCCCACTCCGGCCGCTGCGCGGGACGGCTGGTCAGCGACTCGTCGGGCAGGTCGGCGAAGACGTCCGGGGCGGCCATCGCGTTCTCCACCGCCACCCGCAGGCGGTTCTGTTCGGCCTCCCGGTCGGTGTACCAGGCCACACTCCACACCCGGTGCAGTTGCCAGCCGAGGGAGTTCAGGACCTGGTCATGCAGGCGGTCCCGGTCCCGGGCGGCCGGGGACAGCTCCCGGCCCGGCCCGTCGCCGCGGATGCCGAGGACGAACGCGCCGGCCTGCCGGATGCCGAGCCCGATCGACAGGTACTCGACCGGATAGCCCCAACCGCTGAGCACCTCGTGGATCGACTCCTCCAGGGCCGTCGGTGCGGGTGGTTCACCGGCCGGGCCGCCCTGGGCCGCGTACTCCAGGTAGGCGGCCAGCCGCCGCTCCCCCTCACCGCCGGGTTCGTCCCGGTCGGCGGCGTTGATCGAGGACACCACCTCGACCTTCTGCCGGGCCCTGGTGACCGCCACGTCCAGCCGCCGGGCCCCGGTCGGGCCACCGGCCGCACCCAGGTCAGGGCCGGTGGACAGGATGATCACGTCCCGTTCGTCGCCCTGCGCCGCGTCGGCGCCCTCGACCACGAAGTCGCCGAGGAAACCCTCCAGGTCGGGGCGCCCGGCCAGGGCGGTCTCCACCGCGGCGGCGATCCCGTCGGCGTGCGCGGCGGTCAGCGTGACCACCGCCAGCGACAGGGACGGCCGGTGGGTGAGATGGTGCAGTACCCGCTCGGCCACGGCCGCCGCCTCGTCCGGGTGACCCACCGGGTACAGCTCGACACCCAGGTCCGGGCCGGGGGCGTGCGCGCTCGGGAAGGTGACCAGCCGGCCCTGGTAGAAGGCCCGATCGGCGAAGGCGATCAGGCTCTCGTGCCGGCTGCGGTAGTGGTTGGGCAGCGCCAGCCGGGTGAACGCGCCGCAGTCGTTCGCCACCACCAGCACCGACTGCTGGTCCCCGGCGGGCGGCAACTGGGCGTCGTCGCCGACGATCACCAGCGAGGTGCCCCGGTAGGCGCAGGCGGCAGCGGCGGCCGGGGTCATCCGGGACGCCTCGTCGATCACCACCACGTCGAACACGGCCTGCTCCGGCAACAGGCGGCTGACCTCGGCCGGGGGCATGAACAGGCAGGGCTTGAGAGCGGTCACCGTGTCCCAGGCGGCGGCCAGCTGGTCCCGTACCGGCGGATGCCCGGAAGGTTTGTGCCCCTCGGCCTGGATCGCGGCCGGCCCACCCTCGTCGGTGACTGCCGGGCGGCGGGCGTCCAGCGCCGCGATGACGGTGCCGGCCGCGTCCTGGAGCAGGTCGGCGTCCAGGGTCCGGAACTCGGCGAGCAACTCGTCGCGGGCGGCCGCGGCCAGCGGTTGCAGGCGCTCGTCCTCGGCCAGGACCGTGTCGATCCAGGCCCGGCAGGCGGCCCGTTCCAGCACGTCACCGAGCCGGGTCACGTCCATCGCCTGGTCGGCGTACCAGTCGAGGGCGGTGTCCAGGCCGTATTCGGTGAGGTCGGCGCGGGCGGCCAGGTAGTCGAACCACTCCTGCTGCCCGGACTCGTCCTCGAACAGGTCGCGCAGCAGGTCACGGGCCGTCTCGTAACGGTCCAGCGTGGTCGCCAGCCGGACCTGCCGGGCCGGGCCGAACGCGTCGATGACCCGCTGCCGGGCGGCCTGCCACGCCTCGGTCGCCGGGCCCAGCGCCGGGGCCGGGTGACCGGCGTCCAGCGCCTGCGCCTGTTCGGTGGTGAGGGCGGCGTCGACGCCGGTGCGCAGGGTCCGGGTGTGCGCGGTCCACTCGATCGCGTCCTCCAGGGCCCGCAGATCGGTGTCCTTGCCCTGGAAGACCGGGCCGAGGGTGGACTCGAACCCGGGGACCGCGGCGCCGAACGCCTGCTCCGCCTCGATCACCGCGAGCCGGACCTCGATCACCCCGGCCGCCTCGGCGGCGTTCAGGTCACGCCCGACGGCGTCGCCGAGCTGCCGCAGTGCCGCGGCGGTGTCCCGCAGCGCCGGTACCTGCGCGCGCATCCAGTCGATGGCGTGCTGGACCGAGCCGTGGCCGAGTACCGGCCGGGCCGCCGGTTCGGGTTCCGGCCGCAGGGTGGACCGCCAGTGCCGGAAGACGTCGCGGGCCTCGGTGACCGCCCGGTGCAGTTCGTCGCCGGGATGGTCGGCGCAGACGTAGTCGACGACCTGGACCAGCGCCTCCGGCGGAGTCACCCGCAGCACCTCGGTCGCGGTGTGCAGGGCCCGGCCGATCGCCGGGAAGTCGGTGCCGAGCCGTTTCCAGTAGTGGCCGAGCAGTCCGGCATGCTGCCGTTCGGCGGCGATCAGGCCCTCGTGGGCGCGGCGCCAGGCGACGGCGAGACCCAGGTCGGCGACCGCGTCGTCGACGGTGGCGTCCGGCTGGAGCAGGCCGGCCACCACCTCCTTGTCCCGGCGGTGCGGGGGGAGCAGTTTGCGGGCGCCGCGGTGCACGTTGAGGAACCGGTCGGCCAGGTCCTCGACGGGTTCGGTGAGGACCACCGCGGTGAAGATCTCCTCGGCGGCGGCCCGGGCGGTGTTCACCGCCTCGACGTGCAGGCGCAGCGTCCCGGCGGCGGCGTGCACCGCGGACTGGGCGCCCGGCGCGAACCAGGCCCGTTCCGGTTTGTCGGCCCGGGCGCCGAGTTCGGCGACCAGGGTGACCAGCTCGACGTCGGAGAAGGTGATCACCTCGGGCAGTCCCAGCCGGGAGGTGACCCGGTCCAGGTTGCGCTGCTGACTCTCCAACTCGTCGGCGTCCGTGCCGAACCGGTCGGCGAGCCTCTGCGCCTCGGTGCCGGTCAGCGGACCGAGCTGGACGGCCGGCGGGTCCAGGCGCGGCGTCTCGGGCAACTCGCCGAGTTCCATCGGCGCGCTCAGCACCGCCCAGGTCACCCCGGCCCTGTTACGGACCGCGTCGGCGGCCCGGCGGCTCACCTCGAGGCGCTGGGCCAGCTCCTCGGCGGCCTGCCGGACCGGTCGCAGGCTGCCCGCGGTCAGCCACGGGCCGGCGACTCCCGGCGGCCGCTGCGAGGCGTGCTCGGCGACCTCGGCCAGCGGTTCGGCGTCGGCCGGCAACCGGAAGTGGAAGGCGGCGGCGATCGAGGTGTGGTCGGCGGCCGCGGCGGCCAGGTCCTCCAGGGCGATGGTGGCCTCGGCGAGTACCTCACCCAGCGGTTCCCGCTCGGCCACCTCCCGCCACCGGAAACCGCTGCGTTCGGTGGCCGGCCGCCAGGCGTGCTCCAGGCGGGCGGCGGCGTCCCGGATCCGGTCCAGCGCCTCCCCGGTCAGGGCGGCGGCGGAGAAGGCCGGCACCGGCGCCTCCGGCACCGCGGCGAGCCGGGCGAACCGGCCGATGACGTCGTGCAGGCTGCGGGCCAGCGGTTCCCGGCGTTCGTTCACCGCCCGGGCGTACGCGTTGAGCTGCTCCCGTCGTTCCCGCAACACCGCACGGGTGTCCGCCGCCATGCCGGTCACCGGCAGGGGTGCCGCCTCCAGGGCCGAGGCCAGTGCGGCGGCCACCTGTTTGCGGGAGGCCCGGGGGCCGTGCAGGTCGAGCAGGAAGTTGCCGAGCCCGACGGCGGCCAGCCGGCGCTGCACGGTGTCCAGGGCGGACGCCTTCTCGGAGACGAACAGCACCCGTTTCCCGGCGTACGTCAGGGCCCCGATCATGTTGGCGATGGTCTGCGACTTCCCGGTGCCGGGCGGCCCGTCGACGACGAAGCTGTGCCCCTCGCAGGCGGCCGCCACGCAGGCCCGCTGGGCGGCGTCGGCGTCGAGCACCAGCGGCACGTCCTCCGGCGGGGTCCGCACGTCGATCTCGTCCGCACCGATCGGCGCGAAGGTGAACGCGCCCTCGGTGCCGTCCGCCTCGGCCAGGGCCCGGACCACCGGGTGGGCGGCGATCCGGTCCGCGTTGCCGGCCAGGTCCTGACGGGTCGCCTCGGCCGCCGGGTCGAACCGGGCCAGCACCGCTGTCGGTGCCACCCGCCAGTCGCCGTGTGCCGCGACGGCGGTGGTGATCCGGGCGGTCATCGCGGCGACGTCGAGGGTGGCCAGGTCACCGGCGGCGGGCAGGGTGATGCCGTGGCCGGTGAGCCGGGCGGCGAGCGCCGGGTTGATCATCGGGTCGCCGGAACCGGCCCGCAGCCGGGGCGGATCACCCGGTCCGAGGGCGACCAGTTCGACCGGGATCAGCAGGAGCGGGCTGGATCGGTCCTGCCAGTGCAGCAGACCGACGGCGAGGTGCAGTACATCCACCCCGCGGTCGGCCTGCTCCTGCTGGGCGTGCCGGCGCATCCGCCGCAGCAGCGGCTGGAGCACCCCGTCCGGCAGGTCGGTGCGCAGTACCCGGCCCCGGCCGCCCCGGCCGCCCGAACCGCTGAGGGTGCAGTCCCGGCCGTGGCGCAGTGCCTCCACCACCCCGGCCGGGTCGGGGGCGACGATCTCCACCAGGTCGGCCCCACCGCGAGGCAGGTTGAGCAGGCGGTCGGTGCCGCCGGGTTCGGCGAGCCCGTCGCTCCAGGCCGCCAGCGTCACCCGGACGTGGTCGCCCGGGCCGCCGTTTCCGTCAGCATCATCCGGCCGCATATGCCCATTCCAGCAACCAGGACGGCCGCCCGTTGCCGAATCGTCTGTTTTTCAGGCGAGTCGCCGGGCCACCAGCACTGCGTCGTGGATGGTGACGTCGTTACCGTCCGGGTCCACGGCGGTACGGGGCCGGGCCTCCGCCGTGACCACCTTCCACTCCCCGGCGGTCAGCAGCCCGGCGATCTCCTCCGGTGTGAACAGCATGTCCGGGAAGTGCATCCGGCCCACGAACGTCGCCAGATCGAGCGGGTGATGACCGGCCACCAGCAGAAGGCCGCCGGGGGCCACCGCAGCGGCCAGACGGGTGTAAAACTCGCGGCGGGGGTCCGGGGGAAGGTGCATGAACTGGGCACTGACCAGGTCGTACCCGTCACCCGGGTGGTCCGTACGGAGGTCCGCGTGCCGGAACGTGACGCGCTCGCCGACACCTGCCTCGGCCGCGTGCCCGGCCGCCCGGCCCAGTGCGACCGTCGAGATGTCGACGGCTGTCACCTGCCAGCCCCGGCGGGCCAGCCACACCGCGTCGGCGCCCTCACCACAGCCGACGTCCAGGGCCCGGCCCGCGGTCAGCTCACCGGCCTCGGTCACCAGCACCGGGTTCGGCCGGCCGCTCCAGATCGCGTCCCGGCTCCGGTAACGGTCCTCCCAGGCCTCTGCGGTGAACATCGTGCCGATCCGGTCCCGGTACCCGGCCACCGCCTCCCGGGTCTCCTCGGCGATCAGGTCCATGTTGATCGCGGCGCCCGCGGTCTGGCCGGCGGCCATCGCCACCACCACCGTCGCGGCGAGATTCGTGACGTTCCCGGCCACCCACACCCCGGGTACCGCCGTCGCACCCATCTCGTCGGCCGGGATCCGGCTGCCCAGGGTGGAGCCGTGCATCACGAACGGGCTCGCGGACAGGCCCAGCGACTCGGCGAACGCCGACCGGGCGGTGGCCACCGGCCCCACCACCAGCGCGTCCAGCGCGATCACCGAACCGTCGGCCAGCCGCACGCCGGTCAGCCGGTCCCCGTCGGTCTCCAGCGCCTCGATCGCACCCGGCACCACCGGGATCGCGCGGGCCGCCAGCTCCTCGGCCTGCGGCTCGCCCGGCGCTGCGGAACCGTTCAGCAGCAGGGCCACCCGGGGGCTGAGCTGCCGCCACATCTGCGCCTGGTGCACGCTCATCGGCCCGGAGGCGATCACCCCGATCCGCTTGTCGCGCAGTTCCCAGCCGTGGCAGTACGGGCAGTGCGCCACGTCCTTCCCCCACCGCTCGGCGAGTCCCGGCACGTCCGGCAGCTCGTCCACCAGCCCGGTGGTCACCAGTAGCCGACGCCCGTGAACGGTCCGGCCGTCGTCCAGGGTCACCCGGAACCCGGACCCGTCGCGGACCGCGTCGTCGGCCCGGGCGGACAGCAGCTCGGCCCCGTACCCGGTGATCTCGGCCCGGCCCGCGGCCAGCAGCTCGCCCGGCGGGACACCGTCCCGGCCGAGCACGTTCTGCATGTGCGCGGCCGGTGCGTTGCGGGGCTCGCCGTTGTCCACCACCAGCACCGATCGCCGCGACCGGGCCAGTGCGAGGGCCCCGCTGAGACCGGCCGCCCCACCGCCGACGACGATCACGTCATAAGTCTGTTCCTGCTGCACGGGGTGCTCCTTCGGTTGTTCCGGCTCTGTTGCCACCGTGCCGGGCGGGCCGGGATCCGGCAATTAATGTTGCTGTTATGGCAAAAGATCTGGAGTCCGCTCTCGCCGCCGTCGGCCCCCGGCTACGGGAGCTACGCCAGCGGCGGGACATCACCCTGACCCGGCTCGCCGAGACCACCGGCATCTCGGTGAGCACCCTGTCCCGGCTCGAGTCCGGCACCCGCAAACCGACACTGGAGCTGCTGCTGCCGCTCGCCGAGGCGTACCAGGTCGCCCTCGACGAGCTGGTGGACGCCCCGGACACCGGTGATCCCCGGGTCCGGGCCCGGCCGATCCGGCGCGGCGGTCAGACGTTCGTCCCGCTGACCCGGCGCCCCGGCGGCCCGCAGGCGTTCAAGCAGATCCTGCCGCCCGGATCACCCTCGTGTGACCAGGAACAACAGACCCATGAGGGGTACGAGTGGCTGTACGTGCTGTCCGGCCGGGTCCGGCTCCTGCTCGGTGACCACGACCTGCTGCTGACCCCCGGTGAGGCGGCCGAGTTCGACACCCGGATCCCGCACGCGATCCTCAACCCGGACCCGTCCCCGGCCGAGGTGCTGAGCATCTTCGGCCCGCAGGGCGAGCGGGTGCACGTCCGCGCCCGCCCGTCCCGCTGAGGTCAGCGCGCGACCGTGTTGCGCAGCGGGGCGCCGGTGACGTACCCGGACAGGTTCGCGGTCAGCAGGCCGGAGGCACCTTCGGGACGGCCGCCGGCCGCGTGCGGGGTGATGATGACGCCCGGTTCGTCCCAGAGTGGCGAGGAGGCGGGCAGCGGCTCGGTGGCGAAGACGTCCAGGGCGGCACCGGCCAGGCGCCCGGACCGGATCGCGGTCAGCAGGGCGGTCTCGTCGACGGTGCTGCCACGGCCGACGTTGACCAGCCAGGCGTGGGCGGGCAGGCGGTCCAGGACGGCCGTCCCGACGATGCCGGTGGTCTCCGGGGTGGCCGGCAGGATGTTGATCAGCAGGTCGGTGGTGGGGAGCAGGTCCGGCAGTCCGTTCTCGGTCACCACCGGGAAGCCGTGCCGGGTGCCGGCGGTCCGGGCCACGCCGGTGACGTTCGCACCGAGTGCCGTGAGCAGTGGCGACAGTCGGCCGGCGATGCCGCCGAAGCCCCAGATCAGCACGTTCGCACCGTTCAAGGTGCGGAACGAGCCGGTCGGCCGGACCGGCTGGAGACCGCCCAGCTCGCCCGCCCAGCGGTGGCCGATCTGGGCCCGGATCAGCAGGTTCAGCCGCCGGGCGGCGGCCAGGACCAGGCCCAGGGTGTGTTCGGTGACGGTCCGGTCGTGCAGCCCCAGCCCGGCCGTCACCTGCACGTCACCGGCGAACCCGGCGGCCAGCACCGCGTCCGGGCCGGCGGCCAGGGTCTGCACCCAGCGCAGCGCGGTGAGGCGGCGGGCCGCGTCGGCCAGGTTCGCCGCGGTGTTACCCCAGACCACCAGCACTTCGGCGTCGGTGTGCCCGGCGGGGATCGGTGCACGGACGTCGTAGACGGCGGTCACCGTCCCGGCGGGCAGCTGCGGGTCGAGGTCGATGGTGTCGGGCAGCAGAACCTTCATGACCGGAATCTACGGCCGGCGTTCGTAGAGGGCCACGGTGGCGCGCTTCTCGTGCCACAGGCCGGCCCGCCGGTAGTCGGTGGTGAGCAGCGGCCGCAGGTCGGGGCGGATGGTGAGCGGGTCCCGGCGGGCGCCACCGGTCACCAGCCAGATCCGCGGGGCTCCGGTGAGCCGGGCGGCGGCGTCGGTGTATTCGGTGGCGATCAGCCAGCCGGTCTGCGCCGACGGCACCCGGACCAGCGGGTCGGCCGGTGCGCCCGCCGAGGCGAAACCGGAGTCGGTGTCGCGCAGGTAGTAGTCCATGCCGGCCCGGATCGACCGGTTCCGGGCCGGGTAGACGATCACGTCCCCGGCGGCGGCCCGGTTGTTGACGAGCGCGGCGACCGACCGGTAGTCGGGGCCGGTCTTGGCAGCCGGTTCCCGCACCGCGCGCTGCCCGGGGATCGCGACGGCGCCGAGCAGCAGCAGGGCGACCACCACGCGCAGCACCGTGAACCGGGGCCAGCCGTCCCGGCCGCCGGTCAGGGCCACCGCGGCGAGCATGGCGAGCGGGGCGAGGACGACGAGCAGGTAGCGGGCCACCCACATCGGCGAGAACAGCACCGACACCAGGGCCAGGACGGCGAGCGGGCCGATCGCGAACAGGGCGACCGGGGCGAGCCGGCGCAGCGGGCGCCAGGACACCAGGACGGCCATCCCGATCAGGAACCAGGCCACCTCGCGGGAGCCGGTGATCTCACCGGGCATGCCGTGCAGGCGGCCCAGGGTGAGCGGTTCGACCCAGTGCAGCTGGGTGTCCTGCTGGTGCAGGCCGAACCAGACCACCGGCAGCAGCGGGACCAGAGCGGCGGCGACCGTCCCGGCCCACGGGAGGATCCGGTGGCGGCGGTGCAGCAGGACGAACGCGGCGTGCGCCAGCAGGGTGGTCAGCGAGACGAGATGGAACAGGCCCATGAACGTGACGCTCAGCCCGTACCAGAGCCAGGGGGTTCTGTTGCGGACCAGCAGCAACAGGGCGAGGACCGCGAAGAAGCAGGCGAAGGCGTACGGCCGGGCCTCGGCCGCGTAGCGGGAGGTGTTCGGGATCATGCACAGGATCAGGCCGGTGACCAGGCCGGTCATCGGGGTGAAGAGGCGGCGCCCGAGTTCGGCGGCGACCGCGACGGCCCCGGCCATCGCCACGATCGAGGGCAGGCGCAGGGCCGTCTCGGAGGTGCCGGCGAGCGCCGTCCACCAGTGCAGGAGCAGGTAATAGAAGCCGAAGACGGCATCCAGGCGGGGGATCAGGTCGAGGATCTGCGGCACCGAGCGGGAGGCGACCTCGGCGGAGGTGACCTCGTCCCAGCTGAGGGCCGGCCGGCCGGCGTGGATCAGGCCGACGCCGATCATCAGGGCGCCGGTGAGCCCGGCCGGCAGGATCCGCAGCAGTCGCTGCGCGGTCCGGGACCGGGGCGGGACGGTCCCCACCGGTGGTGGGACCACCCGTGGCGGCCCGCCGGTCTCCGGTCTTGCCGTCGTCTGTGTCTCGCTCAACCCGTCACCCCCGCCGGCCCCACCGCACCTGTCTCGGCCTCAACGGTTAGGAACACGACCATCGGGGCCGCGCGGATCATCACGGCGGCTGTTTGAGCCGTGTGACACCCGCTCGCCACGATGCGGGCAGTCGATCACCCACCCGGCAACCGCGCCGGGTGCTGACACGATCACGTCAGGTCAGGACTGCATCGGGGACCGGTTCTTCCACTCGGTGGTGAGCCGCTCCCACTCGGCCTCGGTGCCGATGGCCGCCCGGTGTTCCGGGTGGTGGGCGTACTCGTGGATGAGGAAGGCGAGGAATCGGGAGTCGAGGGCGGTGCTGGGCAGTGCCGACCGGTATCCGGCGGGACGCCAGCCGGTCTTGCGGATCGGCTCGGGTCCGGCAGCGGCGAAGGTGAGGGCGACCTTGTCCCGGCCGTTGGCGAACGCCGGGTGGGCGACACCGGTGAACGCCACCCAGGGCACGAACAGGGTGCCGAAGCCCTGCCGGTCCTCGATCCCGGTGGGTCGCACCCGGACCCCCTGGTCGCGGAAGACCAGCCACCACGACAGTGCGAGGACCACCACCCAGAGGGCCACGAACACACCGGTGAGGCGGCTGGTGAGTGCGTCGTCGAACAGCAGGCCGACAGAGTTGGCGCCGCCGAAAGCGGTGTAGGCCGCGGAGATCAGCACCTGACCGGCGTGCGGCAGGTTCACGAAGGCCGGCTCCTGCGGGCGGACCTCGAGGTCCGCCGGGTGGTAGCCCTGCAGAGCGAAGAGCGCCAGGGCGAACAGGCCGACCAGGATCGCCGTGCTGGCGGCGAAGGCCAGGTCGTTGTCCGGGCCGGTTCCCTCACGCAACCATCCGAGCCCGGCCGACAGGACGACGGAGACGACCAGGACCACCACACGGTTGCGGCCCACCCACGAGCACAACTTGATCAGCACGGGCCCGATGGTAGGTCAGCCGGTCGACGGCCCGGCCGCGACACCGGAGGGGCGCCGCGGCCGGTTCCGTGTCATCAGCTGCCGATAGGGCCGCCGTCGGTCTTCCAGGTCACGATGACGGCGGGCTTGGCGAAGTCGCCGTCCGGCCAGTGCGACGCCGGGTTGTCCACCGAGGCGCCGGTGATCTCGCCGGGGTGCTGGACCGCCACGAACACCGACTTGTCGTCACCGGTGATGAACGGGCCGCAGGTCTCGGCGCCCTTCGGCACGGTGAGGAACTGGCGCAGGTGACCCCGCTCCTTACCCTCGATCGGGGTGGCGAACAGGCCGTCGTTGCTGCCGAGGGCGTTGCCGTCGGTGGAGATCCACAGGTTGCCGGCGCTGTCGAAGGCGACATTGTCCGGGCAGGAGATCGGCGAGACCTTCGTCTTGTCGTACCCGCCGAAGTAGGTGTCCGCCGCGGCCGGGTCACCGCACACGATCGGCAGCTGCCAGGTGAAGCTCGTGCCGGTGTGGTCGCCGCGGTCCTCGGTGATCTCGAAGATGTGGCCGTGCTTGTTGGCGTTGCGCGGGTTCGGCTCGTCGGCCTTGGCGTTGGTGCCGACACCACGGTTGCTGTTGTTGGTCATCGCCGCGTAGATCTTGCCGGTACGCAGGCTGGGCTGGACGTCCTCGGGACGGTCCATCTTCGTCGCGCCGACCGCGTCACCGGCCAGCCGGGTGTAGGTGAGCACGTCGGCGGCGGTCATGCCGGGCACGAACGACCGGTTGCCGGACACCAGCTTGATCCACTGGCCCTTGCCGTCGAACCTCCCGTCCGACGGGAGCTTGCCGGTGCCGTCGATCTCGGCGGCCGGGCTGTCGCCGGTCACCTTCGCGACGTACAGGGTGCCCGACTCCAGCAGGGTCAGGTTGTGCTTGCGGGCCCACGGGGCGTCGCTCTTGATGTACTTCTTCTCCGACACGAACTTGTAGAGGTAGTCGAACCGCTCGTCGTCACCCATGTACGCGACGACGTGCCCGTCCTTGGCGACGATGACGTTGGCGCCCTCGTGCTTGAACCGGCCCATCGCGGTGTGCTTGCGCGGGCGGCCCTCCGGGTCGAACGGGTCGACCTCGACGATCCAGCCGAACCGGTTCGCCTCGTTGGGGTGCTTGGCCAGGTCGAAACGCTCCTGCGCGCGCTCCCACTTGCGGCTCTCGCTCGGGTAGCGGGCAGTGGTGGTGATCCCGTACCGGTTGAGCCTGGTCTTGACGTCGGCCGGGACCGCGTCGCCGCCGACGAAGTACTGGTTGAAGTTCTCCTCGCCGGACAGGATGGTGCCCCACGGGGTGACGCCGCCGGCGCAGTTGTTCAGCGTGCCGATGACGATCTTCCCGGACGGGTCGGCGGCGGTCTTCACGGCGGCGGTGCCGGCCACCGGGCCGGTCAGCTTGAACTCGGTCGCCAGAGCGGTGATCCGGCGGTTGTAGCGCAGCCGCTGGCCCTTGACCGGCTTCCACTGGCCCTTGCGGCCGGAGCGCTCGATCTCCACCACGGAGAGGCCGTGCGCCGCCATCGCCACCTTGACCTGCTCGACGGTGAGCGCGTCGAGGGTGGTGAAGCCGCGGAACATCAGGTTCTCGTTGGTGTACTCGTGGTTGACCACCAGCAGCGCCCGGTCCCTGCTGCCCGGGATCGGGACCACGCCGACGAAGTCGTTGTTGTAGCCGAACTGCTTCGACTGGGCGGCGGCGGTCTGCCGGTCCACATTGAACGCGGGCGCTCCGGGGACCACCGGGTCACCCCAGCGGATCACCACCGAGCTCTGGTAGCCGGCCGGGATGGTGACCTGGTCCAGGGTGTTCGGGGCGACCGGCGTGAAACCGATCCGGCCGGCCTTGGACGGGGTGGGGGTGGTGGGGTGGTGGTGCCCGCCCTTGCCGCCGCCACCGGCGAGAGCCGGGGCGCCGAAGCCGAGCACCATCGCGCCGGCCGCACCGGCGGCGATCACACCACGCCGGCTCATCTCGGCGTTCACCACGTCGCCCAGGTACGGGTTGGCCGACTCGTTGGGTACGGGGTGGTCACAGGCGTTGCCACAGCGGTACAGACAGGTCATCGCGTCCCGGCTACCGCCGCTGTGTCCCAGCAGCGGCAGCAGTCGGCGCTTGAAGTCCGGCATCGGTACGTTCTCCTCGGTCTCTCGTCACCAAAACGGTGACGGGCAGCCCGGACGCTAGGTAGCCGAGACGTCCGCAAGCTGAACTACGGGTTAACCCGTATCGATGAGGGTTTTGCCAGTAGCCCGCAAGTGGTTCCGGCACCGAGGAGTACCCCACTTGATCACGTTCTCCCGACCGGGGCCGTCCGGGCCTGGCGGGACGGGGCGGAACTGCCGCTCGGGTCGCCGCAGCAGCGCACCGTCCTGGCCGTCCTGCTGTTGCGGGAGGGGCTGCCGACCACCATCGACGAACTGGTCGACGCGCTCGGGCCGGGACACCCGCCGGCTGCCGCGGTGCGCACCTGTCCGTCCCGGCCGCGCCGGACCCTGACGACCGGCGGCAGGCGCCTCCCGGCCCGGACGGTCCGGCCACTTTCCTGGACGCTGGTTAACGCTAACAAGATTCCACTGTAGTTCTTTCAGCGCTGCAAAGCCATCGACGTCCAGCTCTTGACAGGCATGTCGATGTTTGCGTACACATTGCTGAACCCGTCCACCGGAAACACTTCTGAAACCGTTGCGATCCGCACCGGAGGACCCCTCATGCGCAGAATCCCCTACCGTCTCGCGGGCGCGGCCGCTGTACTGGTCACGCTCCCACTAGCGGTCTCACCGCCGGTCGCCGCCCGCGCGGTGGAACCGGACTACACCATCACCGTCGACAAGGCCGCCACCGGCGCGGCCATCCCCAAGTCGATGTACGGCGTCTTCTTCGAGGACATCAACTACGCGGCGGACGGTGGGCTCTACGCCGAGCTTGTCCGGAACCGCTCATTCGAGTTCAACAGCACCGACGCGTCCGGCTGGAACGGCCTGACCGGCTGGACCGCCACCGGGCCGGCCACCGTCACCAACGACGACCAGCGACTCAACGACCGCAACCGGAACTACCTCGCGGTGACCGGCGCGGCCACACTGGTCAACGCGGGTTACAACACCGGACTCGCCGTCCGTAGATCCGGCAGATACGATTTCTCGGTATGGGCACGCGGCGCGACCAAGCTGCAGGTCATCGTCCAGGCCGCCGACGGCACCGCGCTCAGCGCGCCGCTGAGCATCGCCGTCGCCGGTGACACCTGGAAGAAGTACACCGGCACGCTCAAGGCCACCGCCACCAGCGACGCCGCCCGGCTGAGCGTCAGGACCGACGGCAGCGTGCGCCTGGACGAGGTCTCGCTGTTCCCGAGGGACACCTACAAGGGCCGCGCCAACGGCCTGCGCAAGGACCTGGCGCAGAAGGTGGCCGACCTGGACCCCGGGTTCGTCCGCTTCCCCGGCGGCTGCCTGGTCAACACCGGCAGCATGTACTCCTACGACGCCGCGAACAACTTCCCGCGGGCCCGCGCCTACCAGTGGAAGGACACGGTCGGGCCGGTCGAGACCCGGGCCACCAACAAGAACTTCTGGGGTTACAACCAGACCTACGGCCTCGGCTACTACGAGTACTTCCAGTTCTCCGAGGACATCGGGGCCATGCCGCTGCCGGTGGTGCCCGCGCTGGTGACCGGTTGTGGTCAGAACCGGGCGACTGTGGACGAGGCGCTGCTGCAGCGGCACATCCAGGACGCCCTGGACCTGATCGAGTATGCCAACGGCCCGGCCACCAGCACCTGGGGCAAGGTCCGTGCGGCGGCCGGGCACCCGAAGCCGTTCGGCCTGACCACGGTCGCGGTCGGTAACGAGGAGAACCTGCCGAACGAGTACTGGGCGAACTTCCTCAAGTTCGAGTCGGCGATCAAGGCGAAGTACCCGGACATCACCGTGGTCAGCAACTCCGGCCCGGACGACCAGGGCAGCACGTTCGAGAACCTGTGGGCGAAGAACCGCGAACACGGCTCGGACATGGTCGACGAGCACTACTACAACAGCCCGGCCTGGTTCCTGCAGAACAACAGGCGCTATGACGCGTACGACCGCAGTGGCCCGAAGGTCTTCCTCGGTGAATACGCCTCGCTGGACAACAAGCTCTACAACAGTCTCGCCGAGGCCGCCTACATGACCGGCCTGGAGCGCAACGCCGACGTGGTGAAGATGGCGTCGTACGCGCCGCTGCTCGCCAACATCGACAACGTGCAGTGGAAACCGGACATGATCTGGTTCGACAACGACGAGTCGTGGGGCTCCACCAGCTACCAGGTGCAGAAGCTGTTCATGACCAACGTCGGTGACAAGGTCATCCCGACCACCGCCACCGGTGACGTCGTGCAGCCGAAACCGATCACCGGTGCGATCGGCCTCTCCACCTGGCGGACCGCGGCCACCTACGACGACGTCAAGGTGACCCGGCCGGACGGCACGGTGATCTACGGCGACGACTTCAGCGACGGCAACGCGGACGGCTGGACCTCGGTGACGAACCGGGGCAACTGGACGGTCAGCAATGGTGGTTACGCGCAGACGACCACCGACACCGAAGACACCATGGTCAAGGCCGCGACGATCAGCGAGACCGATTACGACTACACGCTGAAGGCCACCAAACAGTCCGGCGCAGAGGGGTTCCTGGTCGCGTTCGGCATCCAGGAGACCGGCCGGTTCTACTGGTGGAACCTGGGCGGCTGGAACAACACCCAGGGCGCCGTCGAGAAGGGCATCACGTCGGCCAAGGAACAGATCCTGACCAAGCCGAACACCGTGACGACCGGAAAGACCTACGACCTCAAGATTCAGGTACGCGGGACCAAGGTCACGCTGTTCCTCGACGGCGTGGAGTGGGCCTCGTTCGACGACAACGCGGTGACCGAGCCGTTCGCGCAGGTGGTCACCGAGGACACCAAGCGGGGCGAGCTGATCGTCAAGGTGGTCAACGCGCAGGACACCCCGGCCGTCACCAAGATCGACCTGGGGAGGCGCAAGGTGGCCCGCACCGCGAAGCAGACCGTGATCACCGGTGACCCGGGCGAGCAGAACACCCGCTCCGCCGAACCGATCCAGCCCGTCACGTCGACGGTGAGCGTCGGTTCCGTCTTCACCCGCGAGTTCCCGGCGAACTCGGTCACCTTCCTCCGTATCAAGACCACCCGGTGAGGGGCCCGCTGATGAATCGACGAACCGTTCTGGCGGGTGGCGCCGTGGGTGCCATGGCCGTGGTCCTGCCCGCGGGCGCCGAGGGTGCCCCTCGTCCGTCGACTCCCCGCACTGATGCTGAGATCTACGGCGTGCCTACCGTGGATCCCCTGATCAGCCAGCGCGCCGACCCCTGGATCACCAAGCCGGTCGGCGGCCAGTACTACTTCACCGGCTCGGTGCCCGAATACGATCGCCTGATCGTGCGCGGCGCCCCGACCATCGAGGGCCTGGCCACCGCCGAGGAGTCGGTGATCTGGCGCCGTCCCACCAGCGGGAGGATGGGCGGCCACATCTGGGCGCCGGAGCTGCACCGGATCGGCGGACGGTGGTACATCTACTTCGCCGCCGGTGACGCCGGTGAGGTGTTCCGGATCCGCACCTACGTGATGGAGTCGTCGCTGGACGACCCGCGCGACCCGGCCGGCTGGACCTTGAAGGGCCAGTTGCTGACCGAGTGGGACGGGTTCACCCTCGACGCGACCAGCTTCACCCACAAGGGCCGGCAGTACCTGGTGTGGGCGCAGAGCGAGCCGGAGATCGCGGTCAACACCAGCCTCTACATCGCCGAGATGGCGAACCCGTGGACGCTGAAGACCAAGCCCACCCGGATCACCACGCCCACCAAGAGCTGGGAGATCATCGGGTACAAGGTCAACGAGGGCCCGGCGGTACTGATCCGCAACGGTCGCGTGTTCATCACCTTCTCGGCCGCCGCGACGGACTCCAACTACTGCATGGGTCTACTCACGGCCTCGGCCGGCGCCGATCTGCTCAAGCGGGAGAGCTGGACGAAGACCCCGGATCCGATCTTCGTCACCAACGAGGCGACGCAGCGGTTCGGTCCCGGGCACAACTCGTTCACGGTGGCCCCGGACGGCACCGACGTGCTCGTCTACCACGCGCGGGACTACCGGCAGATCACCGGCGACCCGCTGTACGACCCCAACCGTCACACCCGGGTGCAGAAGCTGTACTGGCACGAGGACGGGACGCCGCTGTTCGGCATCCCGGTCGGGTCGGGCGGGCCGATCGTGCGGCTGTCGCCGGCGGACAAGCCGCGCTCGTTCGTCAAGCACGAGGGTGACGTGCTGCGGGCCGCGCACGCGCCGCGCGAGCTGGAGCTGACCCAGTTCCGGTTCGTGGCGGCCGCCGACGGTACCGAGACGATCCAGTCGGTCGACCAGCCCACCAGGTCGGTGGCGGTCAGCGGTTCGACTGTCGCGCTCGGGACCATCGGCACTCCGGTCACCCGGATCGCGGTCCGGAACGGGGTGACCGTCCGGGTCTCCCCCGGTAGGTACCTGACGATCAAGAACGGCCGGCTCGCAGTGGGCGACAAGGCCACCGTCTTCACACTCAGCTGATTCACCGGTCACGGCGGGGGTCGTCCCCCGCCGTGACTTCCTTCTCAATAACAGGACTTTCAAACTCCTCTTTAGGTACGGTCGACTCGTGCGACTGAACCGATCCACCGACATCGGCCTCCGCGTCCTGATGCTCGCCGCCGCCCGGGCCGACGACCTGCTGACGATCGACGAGCTGGCCACCTCGGTGGCGGTCCCCCGCAGCCACCTCGCCAAGGTGGTCCAGCGGTTGCAGCATCTCGGCCTGCTGGACACGGTCCGTGGCCGCAACGGAGGTGTCCGGCTCGCGACCGGCGCGTCCGGGGCGTCCGTCGGCGGGCTGGTCCGCGACCTCGAAGGAGACACCGAGGTCGTCGAATGCGGCGGGGAGACACCCTGCCCACTCAACGCGGGTTGCCGCCTGCGGGGAGCACTGCGCATCGCACAGGAGGCGTTCTACGCCTCGCTCGACCCCATCACGATCGGCGACCTGGCCGCCCCACCGGTCCGGCAGGTCCTGCTCACCCTCGGCTCTTTCTCTTCATAAGAGAGGTCACCATGCTCTCCGCATCCAGCGCACCGATCATCGAAGCCACCCTGCCCGTCGTGGGCGAGCACCTGGAGCAGATCTCCGGCGTCTTCTACGACACGATGATCGGCGACAACCCGGAGTTGCTGAACCTGTTCAGCCGCAGCGCCCAGGCCACCGGCGAGCAGAGGAGCGCCCTGGCCGGGGCGGTCGCCGCCTACGCCGCCCACCTGATCGGCGCCGGGCCGGCCGGGCCCGCGTTCGAGCACATCGTCGAGCGGATCGCCCAGCGGCACTGCGCCCTCGGCATCCGCCCCGAGCAGTACACGATGGTCGGCCGCTACCTGCTCGGCGCCGTCGTCCAGGTGCTCGGCGACGCCGTCACGCCGGCCGTCGCCGCCGCCTGGGACGAGGTGTACTGGCTGTTCGCGGCCCGGCTGATCGGCCGGGAGGCGCGCCTCTACGGCGAGGCCGGGGTGGACGGCACCGACCCGTGGCGGCCCTACACGGTGATCAGCCGGATCGCCGAGGCCCACGACACGGTGTCGTTCGTGCTGGTCCCGGCGGACGGCTCACCGGCACCGGAGTTCCGTCCCGGGCAGTACGTCACGGTCAACGCCGAACTGCCCGGCGCGGGCCGCCAGCTCCGGCAGTACTCGCTGTCCCAGGCCGCCACCGGCGGGACCCTGCGGATCACCGTCCGCCGGGTGCGCGGCGTGAACGGGGCCCCGGACGGGGTGGTCTCCGGACACCTGCACGACAACGTCACGACCGGGGACGAACTGCTGCTCAGCCGCCCGTACGGCGACCTGGCCCTGACCCCCGGGAACGGCCCGCTGTTGCTGATCAGCGCGGGAGTCGGGGTCACCCCGATGGCGGCCATCCTGGACCACGTGGCCCGCACCCAGCCCACCCGGGAGGTGACAGCGGTGCACGCCGACCGCAGCCCCGACCGGCACCCGCTGCGCACCGACATGACCGGCAACGGTGCCCGGCTGCGCACCTTCACGAACCTCTACTGGTACGAACAGGGCACCGAGGAACCCGGCACCGGCCGACCGGGTGCCACAGAACCCGGCACACGAACCGGCCGGATCGACACCGACCTGATCCCGCTGCACCCGGACGCCGAGGTCTACCTGTGCGGGCCGGCGCCGTTCATGCAGGCGGTCCGGGCCGGGCTGCACCGGCGCGGGGTCGCCGACGAGCGGATCCGGTACGAGGTGTTCGGCTCCGAGCAGTGGCGTCCGGCTCCCGCTCTGGTCTGACCTCTCCGGTCCCCGTACCGCCCTGTCGTCCCAGCTCCTCAAGTGTGATCCCGCCGGGACGATAGGGCGGACGTGGTCATCGTCGAAGCCCCTCAGATCAGCGCCGAACTCCGGGAACGAGCCGTCGGCCGGACCGGGCTGGCCTATCTGCAGATCGACCGGTCCGGGACGATCCGGGACTGGAACCCGGCCGCCGAGAAGATCTTCGGCTGGCTCCGGGAGGAGGCGATCGGGCAGCGCCTGACCGAGCTGATCATCCCGGCGGCACTGCGGTCCGCACACAGCGCCGGATTCGCCCGTTTCCTGGTCAGCGGCGACAGTGACATGATCGGCCACCCGATCGAGATGCCGGCGCTGCACCGGGACGGCTCCGAACTGCGCCTGTCGATGACCATCGACACGCTCGGTGAGGACGGCTTCTTCGCGTTCATCACCGACCACACCGACGGGCACCGGGCCCACCAGGAACTCCAGCGCAGCAACACGCTGATCAGTGCCATCCTGCAGCACACCACCGCGATGATCTCGGCGAAGGACCTGGCCGGCCGCTACCTCTTCGTCAACGGCGAATACGAGCGGGTCTTCCAGGTCACCGCCGCCGACCTGGTCGGGCGCACCGAGGCCGACCTGGTGTCCGCAGCGGTCGCCGCGGCCGGCCGGGTCCACGACCAGGAGGTCGCCGAGACCGGGACGGCCAAGACCGCCCTCGAGGAGATCCCGTTCGGTGACGAGATCCGCCAGTACGTGGTCACCCGGGTCCCGCTGACCGACCCGGACGGCTCGGTCTACGGGGTCTGCACGATCGGCATCGACGACACCGTCCGGCGGCGTGGTGAGGACGCCGAAAAACGCTACTGGGCCACCGTCGGCAACGCGCCCGGCATGCTCTACCAGTTCCGGATGGACCCGGCCGGGGAGTTCTCGTTCACCTTCGTCTCCGACGGCTGCCGGGACATCTTCCACGTCGAACCGGTCGACGCCCTGGACCGCGTCGAACGGATCCTCGACCTGATCGCGGCCGAGGACCTGGCCTCGTACCGGGCCAGCGTCCAGCGCTCGGCCGAGACCCTGGAACCGTGGGCCTGGTCCGGCGGCGTGGTCCGGGCCGACGGCAGCCGCTGCTCGATCTACGGGATGTCCCGCCCGCACCGGGAACCCGGCGGTGCCATCGTCTGGGACGGCATCGTCCTCGACCGCACCCGGGAGAACGTCCCCGACCACACCCGGGAGGTCAGCCTCGGCCACGCCCGGGAACAGGGCGGCCACCCGTGACCTCCACCGGGCCCCGGCTGCCGCGCAAACTCGGCGAGATCGGCATCCCGATGACACCGATGCCGGAACACACGGCGCTCGCCGACGTCGAGGCCCTGCTCGCCGCCGACGGGCTGGTGCCGGGTGTCATCGTCGCCGCCGGAGACGGGTACCGGCTGCTCAGCAGGGCCGCTGTGGACCGGTTCCGCAACGGCTGTGCTCCGGCCGTACCCAAGCCGGACCTTGATCTTGATCGTGCCGCTGTCACCGCCGGTCAGGTGGCCGGGACGGCCGGGCTCACCCTCGCCGCCGACACCGACATCGACGTGGCAGCCGAAGCCGCGCTGGAACGGCCCGCCGCCGAACGGGAGGAACCGCTGCTGGTGAGCTGGCCCGACGGCCGGTACGGCATCGCACCCATCGTCGACCTGCTCGCCGCGATGGCCGGCCGGTTCGCCAGACTGTCCCGCACCGACCCGCTCACCGGACTACCGAACCGGTCCGCCGCCCAGACCGAAGGACAGCGCCGCCTCACCGACGGCGCCCTCGTCGCCGTCGTCCACCTCGGCCTCGACCGGTTCCAGGACGCCAACGACGTCCTCGGCCACCACGGCGCCGACACCCTGCTCAACCGGGTCGCCGCGGCGCTGCGGACCGCCACCGGGGCCGGCAACCTGGCCGCCCGCCTCGACGGCGACCAGTTCGTGGTGCTGCTCTCCGACCTGCCGCCCGGCCAGACCCCGCAGAGTGTCGGCCGGCGCCTGGCCGCCGGCATCCGCGGCCCGCACCCCGTCGACGGCCTCCCGATCAGTGTGGAAGCCAGCATCGGCATCAGCCACGCCGACCACCACGACGTCACCGTGCTGATGCGCCGGGCCGCCGCCGCCATGCGCCGCGCCAAACACGAACGCACCGGCGTCGTCGAATGGACCCCCGACCTCGACACCAACCAGCGCGTCGACCTGCGCCAGCTCACCGAACTGCGGACCGGCCTGCGCGGCGGCCACCTGCGCCTGCACTACCAGCCGCTGCACGACGCCCGGACCCGCCGCATCCACGGCACCGAAGCCCTGGTCCGCTGGCAGCACCCGCAACGCGGCCTGCTCCCACCCGGCGTGTTCCTGCCCGACGCGGAACGCTCCGACGTGATCCTCGAACTCACCGACTGGGTCCTCGCCGAAGCCCTGCACCAGGCCGCCACCTGGCAGCGAGCCGGCCACCACATCCCGGTGTCGGTGAACCTGCCACCCGCCTACCTGGCCCAGGACCGCGCCGTCCGCACCATCCTCACCCTGCTCGACCTGCAACAACTGCCCGCGTCGATGCTGACCGTGGAGATCACCGAGACGGCCGTCCTGACCAACCCCGACCAGGTGGCCGCCCAGCTCACTGAGCTACGGTCCCGCGGCATCCGGGTCGCCATCGACGACTTCGGCACCGGCTACACCTCCCTCGGCCTGCTCCCCCAACTCCCGATCGACGAACTGAAGATCGACCGCTCCTTCGTGATCCGCATGCACGACTCGGTGGCCCACGCCACCATCATCGACTCGGTGATCGCGATCGCCCGCTCCCTGGGCATGACAGTCGTAGCCGAAGGCGTCGAGGACGAACCCACCGCCTCCGACCTGACCACGGCGGGCGTCGACCTGCTCCAGGGGTTCGGCCTGAACCGCCCCCAGCCCCCGGAGAACCTCCCCGCCCTCCTCACGGCATCCCTGGCCCACGTCTGACCGCGATGGGTGTTATCCGGTCATCGCCCGCGCGCGCAAGCCATGCCGATGGATCGTGCTGCCGATAACCGCTATGCCACGCCCTGCGCCACGAGCACACCATCGACGTACCCGTACACGGGCTGCGGCCGGAAACCGGCAAAGAGCTGAGCCCGGTGCTTCTCGATGATGACGTCGTGCCGCTCTCGGTCACCGACCGTGAATTCGTATTTCTTGATCAGGCTCACCGAATGGAAG
>DATMVU010000119.1:0-2640 GCA_035562875.1 Actinoplanes sp.
AGGTGGTGCTGCAGGCCCTGGCCTTCCTGGCTCTGAAATCAGGAGAACAGGTCAACGGCGCCTGGGTTGTCGCGGTGGGGGGACGCAGCCTGTCGCTGGCGGCTGGTCTGATGACCGCTGACGCGGTGTGGAAGGTGCTACGCGACGTGCGTGAACGCGTCGGCGCCCCGTTGATCCTGACCCGCCGCGCCGTTGGTCGCGACGCCGACGCCTACGCCCTGACCAGCCAAGGAGCCGTCACAGTCGACATCGGCGCAGCCGAGCGCATCCGCATCGAACCTGTGCACGATGCCTGGCACGTTCTGGGTTGGCGCCTGCAACGCATCCACGACCTGGTGATCCAGCACGGTCTGACCGAGCGAGCCGACATCTACGCCGCGGCCGCGGTCAGCCGCAGCACCGGCGACGCCATGATCAGCGACCTACAGATCGCCGGCCTGATCGCCGTCACCGGCCGCGGCCGCGTCGGGCCCGGCCCGAGCACCCTCGACGCCATCGCCGCCCAGCACAGACTCCACGAGACCCGTCAGGAACGCATCGAGCGCTATCGCAGGGAACGCAGCGCCTGGCAGCAGTGGCTAGACCGAGGACGTGACGTGCAAGATGACCTGCTGCTCGCTCAGACCGCCGACGAGGCCTACCTGCGCGGCCCCAGCCGTGATCGGGCACTGGCCTTGCAGGCCGCCTACCTGCAGTCGGTGCTGGCCACCGGCCCTCCCCCGGTGCCCGGGTACGACGGATTGCCCGACACCGAGGACGAGGAATCAACCCTCATCGAGCGTCGGGCACTGACCCTGCTGTGGGAAGTGCTCGGCGCCGTCGTAGTGGCGGCCGAGCCCGCACTGAGGTGAACGCGGTCGTTCAGCGCTTCGAGGACGCCAGATACTCCGCCGCCAACGCGGCCGCCACGATCTCCGAACGCGACGCCTCCCGACGCCCTGGATGCCCATCGGTGATGATCGCGTTGACCCAATCGACAATGCGGTTGAGCGCCTGGTCCTCGCCGCCGTTCGGGCGGATGTAGAGCGGCACCTGCGGGTCGGTCCTGTTCCTGCTCGGAGCCGCCGGCCGCCGATAAAACGACGAGAAGTCGGTGTGCTCCTCTGGCCGCCGCGCCAACACCAGCTCGGGCAACCGCGCCAAGTGAGTGCTGACCGCCGCCATGATCAGCGACGTCTGCGGAGGCTGGCCCGGCTGCTCGGCTGCAGCCTTGAACGCATCGAACACCGAACTGGCCACACTGAGGCGAGTCGCGCGCACCACATGCATCACCGGATCGGACCAGTCGATGATCAGATCGGGCAGCGGTCGCCGCACGACGGTCTGCGCCGGCGACGCTGCAGCCGGCGCAGGCGTAGGCGTCGGCTGCGGGGCGGAAGTTGTGCCGCCCGCCGGCGCGACTTCCGTCGGTGCAGAAGTGGGCGGGGCCGGTGGTGTTGCGGCCGCCGCAGGGCTCGCGCTCTCCTGCCCCGCCCGCTGCTGGCCTGCAGGTTCAACGGTGGGAGCGGGGCTGTTGGCCGTAGCAGGGGCGGTGGTCTCGGCGTTCGCCGGGTTCTGTGGGTCGGTGGTATGCGGCGCGGCGGGGTGCTTGGGCGGCGGGACCTGTCCGGCCCTGCGCTGCCGTCCCGCCCGAAGCTTGCTCAATCCACCGCTGACAGCAGTATCGCTCACGACAACGCCTCCTCCTGGTGTTGGGCGATCGCGTTCCGCACCGCATGGGTCAAAACGGCGCGAGCCACGTCTTTGACCTCCGCGACGAACCTCGCGTTGGAGGCGGGAATCTGGCCGGACTTGCCCGGTGCGCACACCGCGCCTGACAACTTGCGGCGCTTGAGGAATGCATGGCTGTGCACGGGCGGGCCGACCTCGATTCCGTAGGTGGTGCTGATCTTCTCCAGGCGGCTCACCTCGGATTCGGGAGCCGCCTCGACCCGGTTGGGCACGAACAGCAGCGGATACCCGCCCTGCAGTTCGTTGGCCATCTGCTCGGTCGCTGCCAAAGCGCGTGTTTCGAGGTTGACCGGCACCACCACCACGTGAGCAGCGCTGGCAGCACCCACCGTGGAGGGGACACCTCCGGGATGGGTGTCGATGACCAGCGGGCGTTTCAGCTCGGCCGACCATTTCTCCAGCGCGGCCGCCATGTCCTGGCTGGCGGGCTGGTTGACCGAGAAATCAGGGTGCGAGGGGATCAGGTCGGCACGCACACCCTTACCGGACAAGGGGCGAGGACACCTGCCCCGCTCCAGGGCGTCCAGCAGCGGCGCATTCGTGCGGGTTTCGTGGCGGTACCCCCACGCACGCGTGGCGCCGCCGGCATCCCAGTCCAGGTCCACCAGCACCCCGTCGAGTAGCCATGCCAGCTCCTTGGCCAGCTCGGTCTTCCCGACGCCGCCCTTCCACGCGGCGATGGTGATGATGAGTCGGTCGAACAGGTCGAGCACGTAATCCGGGCTGGCGCCCACGTCCTCGCAGAACGTGTCCAGGGCAGGCCCCGTCAGGCCGATGCGTCCCAGCGCTGTCCCCCGCTCCCCTGCTGTCACCTGCATTGGAGTTTCCCTTCCATCCGCTTGTGCCGCCACTCGCCCCGCTGCCGTACCCGCGTCGCCGCGCAGTGCCGCCATGCAACATCTGCTTACC
>DATMVU010000120.1:0-15375 GCA_035562875.1 Actinoplanes sp.
CACCCGGCCGACCACCCGGATCGGCACGCCCCCAACCGGGTGAGCATTCCTGAGCGGCGAGCGGACGCGGCGGCGGGCGGACGGCGGCGGGCGGACGGCGGACGGCGGGCGGCGGGCGGCAGGCGGGCGGCAGGCGGGCGGCTACATCATTTCGTCCGTGGTGGGGATCAGGACCGTCTTCAGCTCGGTGTAGGCCTCGATGGAGGAACGGCCGCCTTCGCGGTTCAGGCCGGACTGGCCGTAGCCGCCGAATGCGACGTGGGGTTCCAGCTGGTAACCGTTGATGCCCACCGTGCCCGCGCGCAGGGCTTTCGTCAGGCGGAAGGCACGCCGCACGTCCGAGGTCCACACGGTGGCGGCCAACCCGTACGACGTATCGTTGGCCAGCCGGATCGCCTCGTCCTCGTCGGCGAACGGGATCACCGCCAGGACCGGCCCGAAGATCTCCTCCCGCGCGATCGTGGCGTCGTTGGAGACGTCGGCGAAGACGGTGGGCTGCACGAAGTTCCCGGCAGCCAGCTCACCGTCGGGGCGATCGCCGCCGACCACCAGCCGGGCACCCTCGGCATGGCCGGACTCGATGTAGCCGAGCACCCGGGCCAGCTGGCGCTCGTTGATCAGCGGGGACGCGGTGGTCTCCGGGTGGAACGGGTCACCGTAGTTGACCAGGGCCGCCATGGCTTCGACGATGACCAGGAAATCGTCGTAGACGTCCCGATGGACGAGCGCCCGGGTGTGCGCGACGCACGCCTGCCCGGAGAGCCCCATGGTCACCGTGCCCATCGTGGTGGTGGCCGCGGCGTACACGTCGGCGTCGGAGAAGACCACCGACGGGCTCTTGCCACCCAGTTCGAGGCTGGTGCGTTTGACACCGTTCGCGGCGGCGGCGAGGACCTTGCGGCCGACACCACGGCTCCCCGTGAAGGTGATCTTATCGACCAGGGGGTGGTTGATCAGGGCGTCACCGGTGGTCTCGCCGGGACCGGTGACCACGTTCAGCACACCCGGCGGAAGCCCCGCCTCCTCCATGATGCGCACCAGCCGCAGGACGGAGAAGGTGGCGAACTCGGAGGGCTTGAGTACCACGGTGCAGCCGGCTGCGAGTGCGGGGGCGAGCTTCTGCGCGGCGAGCAGGAGCGGCCCGTTCCAGGGGATGATCGCGGCCACCGCCCCGACGGGTTCACGCAGGGTGAGCACCATGTGGTCACCGCCCTGGTAACCGGGCAGGGTCTCCCCGGCGAGTTTGTCGACCCAGCCGGCGTGGTGTTCGAAGATGTCGGCCACACATTCGACGGACATGGCGTAGGTCTCGCCGAAACTGACCGGCACCCCGTTGTCCAGCGCGATCAGTGTCTGCAGTTCGTCGGCGTGTTCCCGGATGCCGTCGGCGATCCGCCGGAGCACCCGGATCCGCTCCTTGGCACGGGCCCTGGGCCACGTCCCGTCGTCGAAGGCGGCGCGGGCACCGCGCACTGCCGCGTCCACATCGGCCGGGCCGGCGATGGCGAACGTGCCGACCTCTTCGGCGGTGGCCGGATGATGGTGGGTCCAGAGACTGCCGTCGCCTGCGGGACGCCAGTGCCCGTCGATCAGCAGTTCACCGCCGCTCAGGCCGATCTCGTCACGCCGGGCCTTGATCGAGAGCACCATGCCGAGCCTCCGAACGCCGCAATTCTGCAACAGGTTCTATTTATCGGCACGGTACGCCGTGTCCCGGAGGTCCGCCAGATACGCAGGCCACTCACCACCACCGTGGACGGCCAGGGAGGCACCGCTGATGTAACCGGCGAGTGGCGACGCCAGCAGAAGGCAGGCACCGGCGACCTCGGCGACAGCGGCGGCCCGGCCCATCGGCACGGTCCGCGCGACGGTCGAGGCCGCCCCCGGCACGGACTCCGGCGCCTCGTCCAGCGGCGGGGCCTCGGTGGCGACCGGCCCGACCACCAGGTTGTTCACCCGCACCAGCGGAGCCCATTCGGCGGCCAGGCTGGTGGTCAGATGATGCAGTCCGGCCTTGGCCGCACCGTAAGCGGCGGTGCCCGGTGATGGGCGGGTGCCGCTGACACTTCCGATCATCAGGATCACCCCGCCGCCGAGCTGGGTGCGCATGACAGCGTTGGCAGCCTGCGACACGTGCAACGGCGCGATCAGATTCAACTCGATGATCTTCGAGTGCAGGCGAGGCGAGGCGGTTCCGGCCGCCACCGAGGGACTGCCGCCCGCATTGTTGATCAGGATGTCGAGCCGCCCGAACCGGGTGACCGCCTCCTCGACCACTGCGGCGGCTTGCGCCGGATCTCGTACGTCCGCGGGAAAGAACCGCCCCGGTGGGACGGCAGACGGTGACGTGCGGGCGCAGACCAGGACGTCGGCGCCCGCATCGCGGAACGCCTCAGCAATGGCGGCACCGATGCCGCGGGTGCCGCCGGTGACGAGCACGGCCCGGCCCGAATAGTCCAGAGGGTCCATGCCGATCGATGCTAGCCACCCAAGCAAGCGCTAGGTTAGCCTGGCGCCCGTGGGCATTGAGCTGCAACGCGGCGAAATCGCCGAGGTGATCGTGGACTTCCCGCCGGTCAATGCGGTACCGGCGGCCGGCTGGCACGCCATCGCCGAGGCGCTCGCCGCCGCCGGCGCCGACCCGAGAACGCGGGCCGTGGTGCTCGCCGCCGAGGGCCGCGGCTTCTGCGCGGGCGCCGACATCAAGGAGATGCAACAAACGGCAGGACACGAGGCACTTCTTGCCGCCAACCGTGGATGTGCTGCCGCGTTCGGTGCGGTCTACGACTGCCCGGTGCCGGTGATCGCGGCGGTGCAGGGGTTCTGCCTCGGCGGCGGGGTCGGGCTGGCCGGCAATGCCGACCTGGTGGTGGCCTCGGACGACGCCACGTTCGGGCTGCCCGAGGTGGACCGTGGCGCACTCGGCGCGGCCACCCATCTGGCACGGCTGGTTCCGCACCAGCTGATGCGCACGATGGTCTACACCTGCCGGCCGGTTACGGCGTGGGAGTTGCACCGGTTCGGGACGGTTCTGGAGGTGGTGCCGGCGGCCGGGCTGCGCCGTGCCGCCCACCGGATCGCCGAGGAGATCGCCGGAAAGGATCCGCTCGTCATCCGGCGGGCGAAGGAATCACTCAACGGCATCGACCCGATCGACGTGAAACGGTCCTACCGATTCGAGCAGGGATTCACCTTCGAACTCAACCTGAACGGCGCCGGTGACCGGGCCCGCCGGCGATTCCTGGAGGAGCGGTGAACAAACTTCTCAGCATCGGCGACGCGGTCTCCGAGATCCGGGACGGAATGACGATCGGTATCGGCGGCTGGGGGTCACGGCGCAAACCGATGGCGGCGGTCCGCGCCATTCTGCGATCCGGGCGCCGGGACCTGACCCTGGTGACGTACGGCGGACCGGACGTGGGTCTGCTGGTGGCGGCGGGCATCGTGCGCCGGGTGGTGACCGGTTTCGTCTCCCTGGACAGCATTCCGCTGGAACCGCACTTCCGCCGGGCCCGGAGCGAGGGCACGATCGCCCTGACCGAGTACGACGAGGGAATGCTCTACTGGGGGCTGCTCGCCGCCGCCAACCGGCTCCCGTTCCTGCCGATCCGGGCCGGTCTCGGCTCCGACGTCATGCGGGTCAACCCGGGCCTGCGGACGGTCCGCTCCCCCTATGCCGACGGCACCGAACTCGTGGCGATGCCCGCCATTCCCTTGGACGTCGCGTTCATCCACCTCAACCGGGCGGACTCCGGTGGTAACGGCCGCTACCTGGGTCCCGATCCATATTTCGACGACCTGTTCTGCCTGGCCGCGAAACGCCGCTTCCTCTGCTGCGAACGGATCGAGACCACCGACGAACTGATGGCCGGCGGACCACCCCAGAGCCTGCTCGTCAACAGATCGATGGTCGACGGTGTCGTGCACACCCCGAACGGCGCGCATTTCACCAGTTGTGTACCCGACTACGGCCGCGACGAGGCGTTCCAGCGGATGTACGCCGACACCGGCTGGGAGACTTTCCGGGACCGTTATCTCGACGGTGACGAAGCCGCCTACCAGCTGGCGGTCCAGCGGTGACCCGGGCCGAGATCTGCATCGCGGCCTGCGCGGACGTCTGGCGCGGGGACGGCGCGATCCTGGCGAGCCACGCCGGGCTGATCCCGCAGTGGGGTGCGCGGCTGGCGCAGTCGACATTCGCTCCGGAACTGCTCGTCACCGACGGGGAGGCGACGCTGCTACGGGACGGGCGGGCCGAGGGCTGGCTGCCGTACCGGGCGGTGTTCTCGACCGTCGCGGCCGGAACCCGGCACGTGATGATGGGTGCGAGTCAACTGGATCGGTTCGGCAATCAGAACATCTCCTGCGTCGGCCCCTGGGAGAAGCCGAGATCGCAGCTGCTGTGTGTGCGCGGCGCCCCGGGGAACACCGTGAACCATCCGGTCAGCTACTGGATCCCCCGCCATTCCCCACGGGTCTTCGTGGAGACGGTCGACATGGTCTCGGGCGTCGGTCACGACCGGAACGCGCACGAGATCCGGTTCGTCGTCACCGATCTGGCGGTTCTGGATTTCGCCACGGCGGACCGTTCGATGCGGTTGCGGTCCACTCATCCGGGGGTGACCGTCGACGATGTCGTGGCCGCCACCGGATTCACCCTCACCATCCCGGACGAGGTTCCACCGACACGGGAGCCCACCGACGAGGAACTGACACTGATCCGTGGACATCTGGATCCCGCGGGTGCCCGGGAACGGCAGCTCGGATGAGGACCGCGCTCACCGATCTGCTCGGCTGCCGGCATCCGATCGTGCAGACCGGAATGGGTTACGTCGCGGGTGCCCGTCTGGTGTCGGCCGTCGCGGAGGCGGGTGGATTCGGCATCGTCGCCTCGGCGACGATGACAGTGGACGAACTACGCGACACCATTCACCGGATCAAGGATCGAACCGGGAATCCCTTCGGGGTCAACGTCCGCTCGGACGCTCCGGACGCCGCGGAACGTATCCAACTGCTGATCCAGGAACAGGTCAGATTGGCGTCGTTCGCGCTCGCGCCGTCCCGCGACCTGATCCGCCGGTGCGCTGACGGCGGGGTGCTGACCATGCCCTCGGTCGGTGCCCGGCGGCATGCCGAGAAGGTCGCGGAATGGGGTGTCGACGCGGTTCTCGTCCAAGGCGGGGAAGGCGGCGGGCACACGGGGATGGTTCCGACGACACTTCTGCTGCCCCAGGTCGTGGACGCGGTCGGTATTCCGGTGGTGGCGGCCGGTGGATTCTTCGACGGGCGTGGGCTGGTGGCCGCTCTCTCCTACGGAGCGGCCGGAATCGCGATGGGGACGCGGTTCCTGCTGACCGCGGAGAGCCCGGTGGGAACGCGGGTGAAACAGCTCTACCTGGATGCCGATGTGACCGGAACCGTCGTCACCACAGCGGTGGACGGCGTACCGCATCGGGTACTTCGAACGTCGTACGTCAATGCTCTGGAGAAGTCGGGAACAGTGGGCGCACTGCTGCGATCGGCCCGGCACGCTGTCGCTTTCCGGCATCTCGCCGAACTCAGCTGGCCGCAACTCGTGCGCGCCGGGCGGGCCGCACGGCATGGCCGGGAATTGACCTGGGCGCAGACGCTGATGGCCGCGGGCACCCCGGTTCTGCTGCGCGCGGCGATGGTCGACGGGCGGCCCGAGTTCGGGGTGATGTCGGCCGGTCAGGTCGCCGGGCTGATCGGTGATCTACCGTCCTGCGCCGAGCTGATCGAGCGGATCATGAAGGAGGCCGCCGACGGGCTGGACCGGCTCACAGCCGCTCGAGAATCGTGACGTTGGCCTGGCCACCGCCCTCGCACATGGTCTGCAGGCCGTAGCGTCCACCGGAGCGTTCCAGCTCGTGCAACAGGGTGATCATCAGCCGGGCGCCGGTGGCGCCCAGCGGGTGCCCGAGGGCGATCGCACCGCCGTTGACGTTGACCCGGCCCGGATCGGCACCGGTCTCCCGGAGCCAGGCCAGAACGACGCTCGCGAATGCCTCGTTGACCTCGAAACGGTCGATGTCGTCGATGGCCAGGCCGGTTCTCCGGAGGGCGTGTGCGGTAGCCGGAATGGGGGCGGTGAGCATCAGGATCGGGTCGTCGCCACGGGCTGAGAGGTGGTGGATCCGCGCTCGTGGGGTCAGTCCGTGGGTGCGGAGCGCAGTGTCGTTCGCAATCAGCAGGGCGGCCGCGCCGTCGGCTGTCCGACTGGACATCGCGGCGGTGGTGACGCCTCCCGCACGCAACGGTTTCAGCGCTGACATCTTCTCGATCGTGGTGTCCCGGCGGGGGCATTCGTCGTTCTCGGAGCCGCGGATCTCGGCCCGGAAACGTCCATCGTCGATGGCTTCGACCGCCCGGCGATGGCTCTCCAGCGCGAATAGGCGCATTTCGTCCGAGGTTATCGCCCATTTCGCGGCAATGGCGTCGGCACTGCTGAACTGATCGAGCAGGTCGGTTCGGTAACGGTTGTTCCAGCCGTAACTCCCTTGGTACGGACCGGCCGGATCCATCGCACTACTGATCGGCACCTGGGTCATGTTCTGCACTCCCCCGGCCACGATCAGATCGGCCGTGCCACTCATCACCGCCTGCGCGGCGAAATGCACCGCCTGCTGCGACGAACCACACTGCCGGTCCACCGTCACACCAGGAACGTGTTCTGGAAAACCGGATGCCAGCCACGCCGTCCGTGCGATGTCCCCCGACTGTGGACCCAGTGTGTCGACACAACCCAGGATGACATCGTCCACAGCCGCCGGATCCACTCGTACGCCATCAATCAAGCCCTTGATGACTCCGGCGGCCAAGTCGGCTGGATGCGTCGCGGCGTGCATGCCGTTGCGACGGCCCACCGGGGTGCGCACGGCGCCGACCAGATATGCCTCCACTGTTGACGCCCTCCCGCTCGACCGTGATAGAACGTGTTCTAACTTACCGGGATCGAGGTGCGCCATGCACGTCGGATACACACCCGTTCAGGAGAAGCTGCGGGCGTCGCTACGGGAGTACTTCGCCGCGCTGATCACGCCCGAACTGCGAGCCGGACTGGACAGCGGCGGCGGTGAATACGGGGACGGGACCGCGTACAAGCAGATCGTCCGTCAACTGGGCCGGGACGGCTGGCTCGGAATCGAGGGGCGCTCCCGCCTCGACCAGCTGATCTTCGCCGACGAGGCCGCACTCGCCGGAGTACCGGTGCCGTTCCTCACCCTCTACACGGTCGGCCCGACCATCGCCCGGCACGGATCACCCCAGCTCCGGGCGGAACTACTGCCCCGCATCGAGGCCGGTGAGGCACACTTCTCGATCGGCTACTCCGAGCCCGAGGCAGGCACCGATCTGGCGGCGCTGCAAACCCGCGCAGTGCGGGACGGCGACTCGTACGTGATCAACGGCCAGAAGATGTGGACCAGTCTGATCCAGTACGCCGACTACATCTGGCTCGCCTGCCGCACTGATCCTTCTCAGCCACGCCATCAGGGTCTTTCGATCCTGGTCGTGCCCACCGATGCACCCGGTTTCTCCTGGACTCCGGTGCACACCGTCGCCGGGCCGTCGACCAGCGCCACCTACTTCACCGACGTCCGGGTACCGGCATCCGCACTGGTCGGCGAGGAGAACCGGGGCTGGCGACTGATCACCGACCAGCTCAACCACGAACGTGTCGCCCTGACCTCGGCCGCTCCCCTGCAACGGGCGCTGCGCGAGGTCCGCGACTGGGCGGCGGCGAACGGCGCCCTCGATCAGGAGTGGGTGCGGCTGCATCTGGCCCGGGTGCACGCCAAGACCGAGGCACTGAAACTCTTCAACTGGCGTGCCTGCCTGTCCGACGGCACTCCCGCCGCACCACGCGCCTCGGCCGGCAAGGTTTACGGAACCGAGCTGGCGATCGAGGCGTACCGCCTGCTCCTGGAAATCGTCGGCCCTGGTGACAGCCGCATCGAACGCCTCTACCGCTCCTCCCTGATCCTCACTTTCGGCGGCGGGACCAACGAGGCCCAGCGCGACATCATCGCCGCTGGCGCCCTCGGCCTCCCGGTCCGGCGATAGGAGACGACATGGACTTCTCCTACTCGCCGGCCGCCACCGAACTCGCCGCCATGACCCGCGACCTGGCGTCGTCCGGCCGCCCGCTGTGGCCGGCGCTGGCCGAGGCCGGGGTGCTGTCCGCAGCCCTGCCCCAGCGAGCCGGTGGGGACGGTCACGGCCTCGCCGAACAGTGCGCGATCCTGATCGAGATCGGTCGCGCCGCCGCCGCAGTCCCCTATCTGCCGTCGATCGCCGGAGCCGCGTCGGCCCTCGCCGAGTTCGGCACCGACGAACAGGTCGAGACCCTCGCCGTCCCGGCCGGGCGCGGCGAGCTGGTCCTCGAGCCGGACGTTGAGCTCTCCGCGGCCGGCACCGCCTGGCTGGCGGCACGCCTCACCATCGGTGCTTGCGCCACCCAGCTGGGCCTCACCGAACGCGCTCTGGAGATGACCGCCGCCTATGCCCGCGACCGTGTCCAGTTCGGCCGCCCGATCGGTTCCTTCCAGGCCGTCACCCAGCGGCTCGCCGACGCGTGGATCGACGTCGAAGCCCTGCGCCTGGCCCTGTGGCAGGCCGTCAGCCGGCCCGAACCGGCCGAGATAGCGACAGCCGGTTTCTGGGCCGCCGAGACCGGGCACCGGGTGCTGCACACGGCGGTTCACGTGCACGGCGGGGTCGGCATCGACCTCGAATATCCGCTGCACCGCTATTTCCTGGCCGCCGAGGACATCGAATTCCAGCTCGGCGGTGCCACCCGTCAACTTCTCGCCCTGGCCGAGGTGCTGCCATGAGATTCACCCTGGGAATCGCCCTGAGCCCACTCGGCGAGTTGACCGAACTGTCCCGCACGGCCGAGGAATGCGGATTCACCTCGATCGCACTGCCGGACTCGCTGTTCTATTCCGAACACGTCTCCGCCTCCTATCCCTACACGCCCGACGGCAGCCGTTTCTGGAACGCCGACACGCCCTGGCCGGACCCGTTCGTCGCCGCCGCCGCGATGGGCGCGGTCACCTCCCGGATCCGCTTCTACACCCAGGTCCTCAAACTGGACCCGCGGAACCCGCTGCTCCTGGCCCGGCAGATCGGCTCGGTCGCGGTGATGACCGGGAACCGTTTCGGCCTGGGCGTGGGTCTGGGCTGGTCACCGGAGGAATCCCACTGGTGCGGCGCCCCGTTTCGCGACCGCGGTGCCCGCGCCGACGAAGCGATCGACGTCATCCGCCGGATCCTCGCCGGCGGCATGGTCTCCTTCGACGGGAAACACTTCTCCTTCGAGAGACTCCAGATGAGCCCGGCCCCGTCCGAACCGGTTCCGTTCTACATCGGCGGCCATTCCGAACCCGCCCTCCGCCGCGCCGCCCGCATCGGTGACGGCTGGTCCTCCGCGATGATCACTTTCGACGAGCTGCGCGCCACGATCACCCGCCTGACCGAGCTCCGAGCGGAACACGGCCGCACCGGAACCCCCTTCGAGATCCAGGCGGTCTGCATCGACCGTCCCGGCCTCGACGGTTTCCGCCGCCAGGCCGACATCGGTGTCACCGACGCCATCGTCGTGCCGTGGCGCCGTTTCGACGCCCCGCTCCAGGAGAAGCGCGACGCACTGCACCGCTTCGCGGACAAAATCATCACCCCCCTTTCCGGTACGAATTAGGGGCCCACAACCGCAGCCGGCAGTCCCGCCCCGGACCCGCGACGCGGGCGCCGCTCCAGACCGACCCGCGGCCGCCGGGCTGAATGCGATTCTCCTCCTCGGCGCAGCCCGGTCCGGAAGTTATCCACAATCCCGGGACTCCACATCGCTCTGTCCACAGGCCCGAGCGGGCCGGCCCTCGATCGGTTTACCGTCAGCCCCATGACGGATCTGAGGTTCCTCGCAGACGCCCCGGCACCGGGCGTCGACCTGAGCCTGTTCGGCAGGTTCACCGGTTCCTGGGCACTCGACTGCACCGAGCACGAGGCTGACGGCTCCACCACGGTCCGGCGCGGCGAGTGGCATTTCGGCTACGCGCTGGGCGGTCTGGCCACCACCGACGTCTGGATCCTGCCCGGCGTCGAGCACGGGGTGAGCATCCGCTTCCCCGACCCGGCCGGAGGTGACGGGACGTGGCGTTCCACCTGGGTGGGCCCGGGCCGCCGCCGGATCCACACCTTCCTGGCGACCCCGACCCCGGACGGCATCCGCCTCGACGGCGGAGTCCTCCGATGGACGTTCTCCGACCTCACTCCCACCTCGTTCCGCTGGCGCAACGAGATCCGCCGCCTGGACGGCTGGCATCTACAACAGTCGTTCGAGGTCTGGCGCCCGCGATGACCGGCCCGACATCATGTGGCGGTGAGTCATGATCCTTTCACGCAGTCACGGTCCCGAATCCGGTTCGAGTGGGGTCCAGCGGGAGCACAGGCGATCGGGCCGGGCGCGGCGATCGTCGCCGTCGTCGACGTGTTGTCGTTCACCACCGCCCTGACCGTGGCGGCGGACCGGGGCATCGAGGTGTTCCCGTACCGGTGGCGGGACGAACGGGCCACCGGCTTCGCCGCCGCTCATCGGGCGACGCTGGCAGTGGGCCGTTCCCAGGCCGGGCCGGCCACGCCGGTCAGCCTCTCCCCCGCGACCATCCGCGCAGCCACCGGCGTCGAGCGCCTGGTCCTGCCGTCGCCGAACGGTTCGACCATCGCCCGTCTCCTCGCCGAGCAGGGAGCCACCGTCATCGGTGTCTCCCTGCGTAACGCCCGCGCGGCAGC
Organism: Actinoplanes sp.; assembly: GCA_035562875.1. Lineage (GTDB taxonomy): Bacteria > Actinomycetota > Actinomycetes > Mycobacteriales > Micromonosporaceae > Actinoplanes. The sequence continues at coordinate 10,810 of DATMVU010000120.1, forward strand.
CGCCTGGACAGCTCGGGCGATCCGGATGTCCCCGGCAGCACGAGAGTCCCCGAACAACCTGGCGGGAACGGCGGAGCGAGCAGTCCGGACGACCTGGGCGGCAGGCGCGGAAGGCGCCACGGTGGCGGTGGTCGCGGCCGGTGAACGCTGGGCCGCGGACGGGTCACTACGGCCGGCGGTGGAGGACATGTGGGGTGCCGGAGCCTTCCTCGCCGCGCTGGCCGACGAGGGTGTGCCCGGTGCGTCGCCCGAGACACTGACAGCGGCAGCCGCCTATCGCGCGGTGGCGGCGGACATCAGTTCCGCACTACGCGACTGCGCGAGCGGCCGGGAATTGATCACCGGGGGCTATCCCGAGGATGTCGAGGTGGCTGCTGAACGGGATTCCAGCACGGTGGTCCCGTTGCTGGACGGCGAACGGTTCCGGCCGGTCCCCGCCCAGCCCTGACCAGCGGCTGCCCACTGCGAGAGGGACGTCAGCGGGTCCTCTCGGCATCGGAGACGACGAAGGGAACCCCCTGCTGGCACGTGGTGATCAGGCCGGGCACGATCCGGCCGGTCACCGTGACTGACGACCCGGCTCGGAGCACCGTGCGGTCCCCGCCGACGAGAAGGTATTCACCGAGCAGGAGGCAGCCGTGTTCCACACCGGCGGTGACAGTTCCGGTCAGAGTGCGCATATCCATGGCGATCCATCATCCCCCGGCATTAGGACCGATGCGAGATCTCCCGATAAGTAGACGAACCTAAATATTATTCGGATCAATTCGAACACTGGAGGACGCCCGTGTCATCGAAAAGATCCGGCCGGATCGCCCTGGCCGCCGCACTGTCGGCGGTGCTGGTCACCAGCGGCACCGGCCCCGTCCGAGGAGAGCCCGCCTCGGCCTCGAGTCTCTATATCGTCCAACTGAGTTCCCCACCCGTCGCCGGCTACTCCGGCGGAGTGTCCGGCATTCCCGCGACGAGACCGGCCACCGGCGAGAAGATCGACCTGGACAGCAGCGCCACCAAGGCCTACCGGGCGCACTTGAAGTCCGAGCGCCAGCGGACCCAGCGGCTGGCCGGGGTGACCGCGGGCGAGACCCTCTACGAGTACGACGTCGCGTTCAGCGGTTACGCGGCCCGGCTGTCCGCCACCGAGGCCGAGGTTCTGCGCCGCAGCCCCGGCATCCTGGCGGTGTCCAAGAACGCCGTCCACCAGGCGGACACCATCTCCACCTCGGCCCTGCTCGGCCTGACCGGCCGTGACGGGGTGTGGCAGCGCGAGTTCGGCGGCGCTTCGAAGGCCGGGCAGGGCGTGATCGTCGGTGTGATCGACACCGGTATCTGGCCGGAGAACCCGGCGTTCGCCGCGCTCCCGAGCCCGCGCCCGGACCAACGGATCATCAACGCGAAGTGGCGTGGTGTCTGCCAGCGCGGTACCGAGACCGACCCGGCGCGCAACATCACCTGCAACAACAAGTTGATCGGCGCCCGCTACTTCACCGAGGGCGGGGTGAATGAGACGAACCCGGGCGAGTTCCAGTCGCCGCGGGACTTCAACGGCCACGGTTCGCACACGGCAGGTACCGCCGTCGGCAACCACAACGTCAGCGCGGTCATCGACGGGCAGAGGATCGGTAAGGCGTCGGGCATGGCGCCGGCCGCCCGGCTCGCGGTCTACAAGGCGCTCTGGGATCAGGGCGGCACCGGCAGCGGCACGACAGTCGACCTGGTCGCGGCGATCAACGCCGCTGTCGCCGACGGCGTGGACGTCATCAACTACTCGATCTCCGGCTCCACCACGTCGTTCGTCGACCCGGTCGAGCTGGCGTTCCTGAACGCCGCCAACGCCGGTGTGTTCGTCGCCGCGTCAGCCGGCAACAGCGGCCCGACCGCGAGCACGGTGGCACACAACTCACCGTGGATCACCACGGTGGCGGCCAGCAGCCACGACCGCGGCTACGCGAAGACGGCGACGCTCGGCAACGGCGCCTCCTACCCGGGTTCCGGGCAGGGGCCGGCCGTCGCGTCGGCGCCGCTGATCGACTCGGTGGCAGCCGGCGTGGCCGGTGCTCCGGCGGCCGAGGTGCAGCTCTGCTACTCCGGCGGGCGGCTCGACCCGGCGAAGGTGGCCGGCAAGGTGGTGCTGTGCCTGCGGGGCGGCAACGGCCGTACCGACAAGAGCCTGGCAGTGAAGGAGGCCGGCGGCATCGGGATGATCATCTACAACAACCCGGACAACTCGATCAACGCCGACTACCACTTCGTGCCGACGGTGCACGTGGACAGCGCGGCCGGTCTGGCGATCAAGGCGTACGCGGCCACCGCGGGCGCCACCGCCTCCCTGTCCGCGGCCACCGCGTACCGGACGCGGGCGCCGGAGATGGCCACCTTCTCGTCCAAGGGCCCGGCCCGCGCCGGTAACGGTGACCTGCTCAAGCCGGACATCACCGCGCCGGGTGTCGACGTGGTGGCGCCGGTCGCCCCGCCGGGTAACCACGGGCGTACGTGGGATGCGTACTCCGGCACCTCGATGTCGAGCCCACACATCGCCGGCCTCGCCGCCCTGCTGATCAGCGAGAACCCCGGCTGGTCGCCGATCTGGGTCAAGTCGGCGATGATGACGACCGCCGGGCAGACCGACAACAGTGGCGGGCTGATCCAGCGAGCCGGCACTGCCGCGACCCCGTTCGACTACGGTTCCGGGCACGTCCGGCCCGGTCACTCCTACCTTCCGGGGCTGGTCTACGACTCGGCGTACCCGGACTGGATCCGGTTCGCGTGCGGCACCGGCGCCACCGGGGCGGCCTGTGACCAGTACGGTTCGATCGATCCGACCGACCTCAACTACCCGTCGATCGCGATCGGTGACCTGGCCGGGAAGCAGACGACCACCCGCACCGTCAAGAACGTCACCAAGGTGCGCGGGATCTACGAGGCGAAGATCCAGGCCCCGGCCGGTACGACGGTGACGGTCACGCCGAAACGGCTGGACGTCAAACCCGGGAGATCGGCCTCGTTCAAGGTGACGGTCACCCGCACCGACGCGGCGATCGGTCAGTGGACGTTCGGGTCCGTCACCTGGGTCAACAAGGTGGACCGGAAGAAGCGGGTGTCGTCGGACGTGCGCAGCCCGATCGCGGTGCGTCCGGTGGCGATCGCCGCGCCGGTGGAGGCCGATGTGGCGGGTGTCAGCGGGTCGACGAGCCTGAGCATCAGCCCCGGTTACAGCGGCACGCTGACGGCCACCCCGGCCGGACTGGTGCCGTCCACCGCGGACCGTCTGCACCTGGTGGGCACCGACACCACCTTCAACACCGCCGCTCCCGCGGTCGGCCCGGCGGTCGGCAAGGTGACGTTCACGGTTCCGGCCGGCACCCGGCTGGCCCGGGCGGCGACGTTCGACGCCGAGGTCCCGGCCGGCACCGACCTCGATCTGTTCGCCTACCGGGCGGGCACCACCACCCTGGTGGCGTCCAGTGCGGGGTCGACGGCCGAGGAGGCGCTGAGTCTCGCCGCCGGTTCATACGACATCTACGTGGTGCAGTTCGCCACGCCGCCCGGCGTGAACGAACTGGACGTCACCCACCACTCGTGGGCGGTCGCCGACACGGCGGCCGGCAACCTGACGGCCACTCCGGCACAGCAGTCCGTCACCGTCGGCACTCCGGTCACGGTGACCGCCACCTGGATCGGCTTGACGGCGGGGACGCGCTACCTGGGCGTCGTCGGTTACGGCGACGGCACCACGCGCCTCGGCCAGACGGTGCTCTCAGTGGTCTCCTGAGAAAGCGGTCGTCCTCCGATCCCACCAAGGTCGGAGGACGACCACCGCCCGGCCGGCGACGGGTTCGGCGGAAGCCGAAGGACAACACGCACAGACCCGGCGACAGGGCCAGCGACGGGTTCGGCGGAAGCCGAAGGACAACACGCGCGGGCCGGCGACAGGGCCGGCGACGGGTTCGGCGGAAGCCGAGGGACGACACGCGCAGACCCGGCGACAGGGCCGGCGGAAGACGAAGGACGGCACGGCGCGGGCCGGCGACGGTGGTGGCGGGGGTCAGAGGACGACTACGGCGCGGCCGGTCAGGGTTCCGGCGGCCAGCTCCCGGTACGCCCGGTCGATCTCGCCGAAACTGAACTCCTGCACCTGGTTGTCGATCAGCCCGGCCCGGGCCAGGGCGATCACGTCCTGTGCGTCGGCGATCGACGAGCCCTGAAAGGTGAACACCTCGCCGTCGCGGGGCAGGGTGCCGAACCACGGCCGGCCGAGTCTGCCACCGGCCGAGCCGATCAGCCCGTACGCCCCGCCGGTCTCCACCGCCCGGATCCCGGCCGTGATCGTCTCGTCGGTACCGACGAAGTCGAGGACCACGTCGGCTCTCAGCCGTTTCGGCAGCTCCGGTACGGCTTCGTGGGCACCGGTCGCCCCGGCCCGGTCCCGCCGGACCGCCAAGGGGTCGACGGCGGTCACGGTGGCAGCGGTGAGCGCCCGCAGGAACTGGATCGCGAAAGCACCGAGCCCACCGGCCCCGATCACGACTGCCGCACCTCCGATGCTGATGTAGGGCAGTGCCCGCC
>DATMVU010000121.1:0-6855 GCA_035562875.1 Actinoplanes sp.
TCGAGGTCGGTGTATCTACCACCGTCAGAGAAGGAATCCGGCGTGACGTTGAGGACACCCATCACTACCGGGTGATCCCGGCGGAGCAGCTCAGCCCCTGTGAGCTGCGACGCTGTCGGCGAAGTGGACACAGGTGAAGACTAGGGGCTGCAGAGTTTCGAACACGTGTACGATGCCACGTGACTGAGATTCACGCACTCCTTCACCTTGGGTAACGAAACGGGCGCTTGTTGCTCGCAAGTGCGAGCCGTACTCTTCGGATCTGGGCATCATGAAGTGACCGAAGAGAGCAGAGACGAGCATGGCAGTGCCCGAACGACTCACTCGACGCGGTGAGTCAGAGGTAGCACCATATGGGCGTTGCCGTACGGCTTCACAACTGCAGCGTGTCCGCACCCCCCATACCGGACACGGGGAGGTTTACCGATGATCGCCACACAAATCGTGACCCTGGCGGCCGAGAACCCCATCAACACCACGGGAATCGTCGGCTTCTTCGCGACAAACATCGCGCCGATCCTGCTCGCGGTCCTCGGCGTCATCTTCATCGGCCGCGCGAGCCGCGGCGAGGTCTCCAAGGTGCTGACGAGCTCCGCGATCGCGATCGTGGGCCTGGCGTTCATAGCCGGCGCCGCGACGCTCTTCGTGGTCGGTGACAGCCTCATCAAGCTCATCTTCAACAACTGAGATGCGCCTCCGCACCGACGACGACATCTACCGGGCGCGCCTGGTCTACCTCGGCCCGCCCGGGTACACCCTGCCCGTTCACCTGCCGTACGCGCAGTACGGGATGTTCGTGGTGCTGGTGCCGCTCTTCATGGCCGTCCACTACATGATCACGCTCGAATTCGATCCGTTCCCGGCCTGGGAGATCTCCCTGGCCATGGTCACGACGTCGTACGTGTTCCGGCATGTCGACCCGGACCGTCCGGCCCGCGTCGTCATCCGCACCGCGCTCACCGACTGGCGCCGCACCCGCGAGCCCGCGGTTGAGCAGCGTGATCCGAGACTTGTCGCCACTCGCATCCGGGTCCGGGAGGAGTTGGTATGACCAGTTACCAGGTCGTCCGCGCGTTCGAGGTCCACGCATGACCGGAACCCATCCGTACGGGCATCCCCCGGCGGAAGCCTCCCCCCGGGACAGGCAGAGTAACGGTGTGCGTTCGGACAACTACTCTTCGCCCGGTTCGCTCGACGACGCCACCGAACTCGTCGCCGCCCCCGGCCACGGTGGAGTGGGCGTTTTCCAGGCGCCGCAGCCGGTTCGCCCACGGCCCTCCGGCATGGACACCGACATGGACATCGACTCCCCCTTCCTTGATCTCTTCGGTGGAGCGCCGCCTCCCCGGAAGAGTGATCCTCTGCCGAGTCCGCCCGAACCGGTCGCCACTCCGCCGATTCCACTCCCGCCGGCGGCCCCGCCGCCTCCAGCGGCACCGCCCGCCTCAGACCTCTCCCGGGGCTGGGAACGCGCACCCTTCACCCGGGCACCGCTCGGGCCGGAACCCGACTTCTTCCAGGAGAACGGGAACGCCCTGCCACTGGAGGGTGAGCCACCACCGCCCGACGACGAGTGGACCGACTTCGAGGACTGGCCACCGCAGGCCGGCCGGACCACGCCGGCCCCGGCGTGGGACGCCGCCCCCGCTCCGCTGCCACCCATGCCCGCCCCCGCGCCGCTGCCACCCGCGCCCGCCGCTGCGCCGCTACCGGTGCCGGTACCCGAGAAGGCCCCGGCCCGTCGACAGGAGAAGGCACCCGCCCGGCGCCGGGAGCCGAAAGAGCCGGCCGCCGCTCCACTGCGGCCGCAGAAGCTCAAGTTCAAGGACCGCGACCCGAGCGTCGAACTGGCGATCAGTGAGATCGCCGGGCATCTGACGTTCACCCAGAGCACCGTCACGGCCTGGTACTACCTGCCCGAGGTGCGCTGGGCCTTCCGCCCGGACGCGGAACGCGAAGCCCTGCTCAGCGCCATCTCCGAGCAGTACGCCGGGCTCGCCGGTTTCCGGTTGCACCTGCGCCGGACCACCCGCCCGTTCCCGGCCGACGAGTGGGCTCGCACCGTCGACTCGTTCACCGCCAAGCCCCTGCCCGACGTGCACGGAACCACCTCCTGGTCGGACCATCTGGTCGCGGCCCAGCGGCACCTGCTGTCGGTCAACCACGCCGAAGGACAGACGTTCCTCGGCGTCACGTTCGCCCGCCGGTCCCTCGGCGACACCCTCTCCGAACGGATTCTGCGGACGTTCGGCAAAGGCACCTCCGACGGGGAACGCCGCAAACTGGGCCGGACCGTCGAACAGTTCGACGAGGTGCTGAACGCGTTCGGCATGCGCGGCCGTCGGGTCACCCCACAAGAGCTGGAATGGCTGCTCTACCGGTCGGTGGCGCTCGGCATGGCCCCGCCCGGACTGCTCTCCCCCGTCTCCAACGGGCACTGGGAGACCGGCGACCTGCTCGCGCTCACCGAGGCGGTCGAACGGTACCGCACGCCGTACGGCTCGACGGTGAAGCTCGTCAACCGGATGACCGGCGAGGAACGGCACGTCGCAGTCCTCTCCGTCGGCCGGATGGAACCGCTGGAGATCCCGGAGAAACACGAGCCGTGGATGCACTTCCACGAACGGCTCCCGTGGCCGATGGAACTCTCCTCCCGGATCGACATCCTCGGCTCCAACAGCTCGTTCAAGAACCTCGAACACCGGCTGCGGATGATCCGGTCCCAGCAGCTCGACTACGCCGAACACGGCATCGACGCGCCACCGGAACTCGAACGGCTCGCCAAACGCGCACTGGTCATCGGCGACGAGATGACCACCGGCCTGCCCACCGACTCGGCCCGGGCCCACGGCTGGCACCGGCTCGCGGTCAGCGGTGCCACCCGGGAGGAATGCCTGGAACGCGCGCGGCGGCTCATCCAGCTCTACTCGCGCGAACTGCGGATCTCCCTGCAGCACCCGAAGAACCAGGACCAGCTGGCCCGCGAGTTCATCCCCGGCGAGCCGATCGCCAACACCGGCTACGTGCGGCGGATGCCGGTCAAACTGCTCGCCGCCGCCCTGCCACAGGCCGCGTCCACCGTCGGCGACCGGCGGGGCGACCTGATCGGGCGTACCGCCGGAACCTGCCGTCGCCCGGTCTTCCTCGACCTGCACTTCCCGATGGAGGTCCGGGAACGCTCCGGACTCGGCGTGTTCGTGGCCGAGCCCGGCGGTGGCAAGTCGACACTGATGGGCGCGCTCGGCTACCTGAACGCCCGCCGCGGCGTCCAGGTGACACTGCTCGACCCGTCCGGCCCACTGGCCCGGCTGTGCCAGATGCCGGAACTGCGGCCCTACTCGCGGGTGCTCAACCTGACCGGTTCCGAACAGGGCACGCTGGCGCCGTACTCGCTGATCCCGACCCCGGTGCGCTCCGAGTTCCCGACCGGCCCGGCCGGCGACCGGGAGTTCGAGATCGCCGTCTCCAACGCCCGCGCCGAACGCCGCATGCTCGTGCAGGACATCTGCTCGATGCTGGTGCCGCCACAGGTGGCCAAGGAAGCCTCCACCGCAACCCTGCTCCGGCACGCCGTCCGGCAGGTGCCCGCCGAGGAGTCGTCGACCCTCGACGACGTGGTCCGCACCCTGCAGGGCCTCGACGAGGACGGCCAGGAGTTGGCCAACCTGCTCCTCGACACCGCCGAGATGCCGCTGGCCATGCTCTTCTTCGGCCACCCACCGGCACACCTGCTCGGCGCCGACTCGGCCCTCACCGTGATCACCATGGCCGGCCTGCGACTGCCCGACCTCAAGATCGAGCGGGAGTACTGGTCGGCCGAGGAATCCCTGGCCCTGCCGATGCTGCACACCGCCCACCGGCTCGCCGTCCGCCGCTGCTACGGCGGCTCGATGTCCTCCCGCAAGATGGTCGGCCTGGACGAGGCCCACTTCATGGAAGGCTGGCGCTCCGGCCGCTCCTTCCTGGTCCGCCTCGCCCGCGACTCCCGCAAATGGAACCTGGCCGCTCTGGTCGCCTCCCAGAACCCACGCGACATCCTCGGCCTGGACGTACAGAACCTGGTCTCCACAGTCTTCGTGGGCCGGATCGCCGAAGACCAGGAGATCGCCTCCGAAGCACTACGACTACTGCGGGTCCCGGTCCACGACGGGTACGAGGCGACACTCGCGTCCCTCTCCCAGGTCGACTCGGCCTCCCAGCACCGACTCGGCTTCCGCGAATTCGTGATGCGAGACGTGGACGGCCGAGTCCAGAAGGTCCGAGTCGACGTGTCCTACGTCGAAGGTCTGTTGGAACACCTGGATACGACACCGGGCGTGGCACCGCAGCAGGTAGTGCCACTGCCGTCCGACCTGGAGGTCTGAGATGGTGCGGCGGGGATTGGCGTTCCTGACAACGTTGTTCGTCCTGGTCGTCGCCTCAATAGCCTGGGCGGTGGCCACACCGTCCCCAGCCTCCGCCGCACCAGCCAAGGCTCCTGGTGGGCTCTGCTCCGTCGAGGAGTGGCGTGCCGACATGGCAGGTTGCATCAAAGCCCTGCCCCAAGCTACCGACGGGGCCACCAAATGCCTGACTGCGCCGACCCCGAGTACCCCTGACTCAGGCTTGGCCGGATGGTTCGCAGAGCGGCCCGCTTCATCGACATCGAACGGGCCCCAGGGGTTCTACAGCAGATACGGATACGCGGGTTACAGCTACACCACATACGACCTGGACAGTGGATGCGCAGCAACGTTGGTGGATCCCGATTTCAAAATCGAGACCACCATCGCCAATGGCGAATTCATGATCGCCACCTCGATCATCGGCGCGTCGAACGCGCTCAGGGAACGGGCTTGGAGCCCCGCATCGTTGTGGAGATGGGCCGATACCCTGGTCGAGGAGACCACAGAAGCGGTTTACCAGAAGGTCTTCACTGTTTTCGGCACCATCACCCTCGCCATCATCGGGATCTACCTGATCTGGCGGTCCCGGCAGGCTGAGATGGGTGCCGCCACCACTACGGTCGGCTGGGCGCTTCTTGTGATGGTTGCCGTTACCGCGATCGCGGCTTGGCCCGTTAAGTCAGCCAGCATCGCCGATCAGACGTTGATGACCGGTCTCAGCGCCGTTCATGATGCTGTCGGGCCACGTACTCAGGACGGAACCGCTGGAGAATGCAAGCTCGGCGACCCGGATGCTTGTAAAGACCAACGCCCTCCTGCCGTTCGGGCAAGCGACACCGCGACCGAGACGATGCTCTACCGCAACTGGGTTCGTGGGATCCTCGGATCAGCAGACAGTGAGACTGCCCAGAAATACGGTCGTGCCCTCTACGACGCTCGGTCCCTGACCTGGGCGCAGGCGCAGACCATCCGAGAGGATATCGACACTCGCGACGGCACCCTCAAGGCGAAGAACGACCAGTGGCACACGGTTGCAGCACAGATCAAGACCGAAGACCCCGAGGCTTATCAGTACCTGCAGGGCATCAACGGCATGGATCGCATCGGCACAGGCTTCATCGCCATGCTGGCCGCTTTCATGTATGCGATGTTCGATATCACCGCCTCAATTCTCGTTCTGCTCGGTTTCCTGATCTTCCGCTGGGCTGTCATCGCAGCACCTCTGCTAGGAACGGTCGGCCTCCTACGTCCGGCCAGCAGCGGCATCCGGCGGCTCGGCAATGCCGTGGTAGCCGCTGTCTTCAACATCGCCATCTTCGGTACCGGAGCTGCGATCTATCTGTTCGCCGTTGATCTGATCATGAACACTTCTGGTCTGCCAGGCTGGCTCCAGGTGGTCCTGGTCGGCCTCTGTGGGGTCGCGGGCTGGGTTCTCCTCCGGCCCTACCGCCGTATCACCCAACTCGGCGGCAAGGACGGGGCTCGTGACATCGCCACCGGCGGATCATGGCGCCGAAGCTTCTTCCGTGACGTCCGTGAGGCAGCCAAAATCGATGCCGCCGACGGCAACGACGGTCGGGACGGACGCAACGGCTCGGATAGTGTCGGTAAGAGCAATCGCATTTTCGAGCAGCGCAACCTCCGGCCTGAGGCACGTCTGGAGGACCCCACCCACGGGGCAACCTCACGGAGTGAGCAATCCGAGCGGGCCGAGACAGTCGTGGCAAGCGCAGCGACGCGTCCTGACGGCAAGGAGATCACCATCCGGGACGGCAACCAGGCACCGCCGCCGTCCTCCTCCAAAACACCGTCAGCCCGACGTACTCCCCGGCGGGCGCGAGCCGACTCGGACTGGGCCGATCCCGACGTCTCCGAGAAGTCGGCATCGTATTCGATCTATCGCCCGGAGACCCGTGTCACGACCGAGGAACCAGCCAGCCCGCGGGTGCGTTCCGAGACGAGGTGACAGATGCCGCGATTGATCGAGCGTGGCCTCACCGGAATCTTCCGGTCCCGGTGGGGCATAGCCATCATTCTCACTATCATCGTGCTGGCGGTGGTGGGTATCGGGCGGCTCTTCTCCGATGGCCGGTCCTCTACGTCCCTGACTAGCGACAGCCCGACAGCGACAATCAGCATCGATCCCTTGGACAACGACAGCGTCGTCTCGCCCGAGCCGCCTCCCAGCCCACGGACAAGTCCCGGCCGAGCACAACCGGAGGCTGTCGCCTACGCGTTCGCGACCGCCTGGGTATCCCATCAGGACGTCACCGCGAGAAAGTGGCTCACCCGTCTTCAACCGAACGCGACTCAGAACCTCACGGAACAGCTGCGTGAGGTCGACCCTTCCGGAGTACCGGCAGACCGGGTGATCGGTCGGCCCACCCTGATTGCGGTCACCGAGACAATGGTGAACGCAACCGTGACGATGGACTCCGGCAAGCTCGGGCTCCGGCTGGTCGCTCCGGAC
>DATMVU010000122.1:0-20423 GCA_035562875.1 Actinoplanes sp.
GCCCAGCACCGTCACCAGCGACGGGAGCAGCGGACCCTCGCCACCGTAGGCCGGCACGAACAGCGCCGGGAGCACGGCGAGGGGGGCCAGGACGGCGGGCCCGGCGGCACCGAGCCGGCCGTCGCGGGCCATCGGCAGGCGGCGGCCGAGCCACCAGCCGACCGGCACGCACCACAACGCGAGCGCGATACCGTTGACGACCGTGGTGCCGACCGGCCAGATCCAGTCGTAGTCCTCGATCCCGAGCATGTCCAGAACCGGGAACAACAGCGAGTTGGCGAACTGGTTCACGCCGATCCCGAACAGGGCGGCGACCATCAGCGCCACCGCCGGGCTGATGCCGGAGCGGGCCTCGGCCCAGCCGCGCGGGACACCTGCGGCGTCCCGCACCGGCGGGGAGGTGAGCAGGCTGAGGGCGAACCCGAGACGGCGGCCGGCGGTGCCGGGCTGCCCTTCCAGGTACGTCACCTCGGCCTGCCACTCCGCATGCAGTTCCGCGCGGATGTCGGCGGGCCAGCGCCGGGCGGCGGCCAGCAGCGCCCACCGGGTGAGCCGGGTCAGGATCATGCCGGACACCGTAGCTCACCCTGACTAGTTTCTCTACATAGGGTCAGTTCAGCCTGTCGTCCACGAACTCCAGGGCGGCGATGTCGAAGTGGGTGCGGCCGCCCTCATGACCGTCCCACTCGTACACCTCGATCTGTTTCGGTCCCTGGATCACGTTGTAGGCGGCGAACACCCCGGACGGCGGGCAGACCGCGTCCATCAGCGCGGTGGACAGGATCGCCGGCGCGGTGATCCGCCGGGCGAAGTTGACCGAGTCGACGTGGTCGAGGGTGTTCAGGGTTCGCTCGGCGGCCTGCGGATTGTTCCGCAGGAACCGGACCACCTCGTGGAACGGGTCGCTGTCGGTGATGGTGACCGCCCGCCGGATGTCACAGAGGAACGGCACCCCGGACACCACCGCCGACACCGTGCCGGGGGCCAGCCCGGCCGCGGCCAGGGCGAGCGCCCCGCCCTGGCTCTTACCGGTGACGACCAGCCGGGAGGCGTCCCCTCCGGGCAGTTCGGCGGCGGTGTCCACGGCCCGGACCGCGTCGGTGATCAGCCGGCGGTAGTAGTAGGTCTCCGGAGCGGTCACCCCACGGGTCATGAAACCGGGGTGGGACGGGCCGGCACCGTACTCGTCCGGGTCGGGGGTGTCGCCGCCGCGCCAGCTGCCGCCCTGGCCGCGGGTGTCCATGACCAGGTGGGCGTATCCGGCACTGGCCCAGGTCAGCCAGTCCACCGGCAGACCGCGGCCGCCGCCGTAGCCGATGAACTCGACGGCCACCGGCAGTGGCCCGGTCAGGTGGGCGGGCCGGTTCAGCCAGGCCCGGATCGGCTGGCCGGCGTACCCGGTGAAGGTCACGTCGTAGGTGGTGATGCCCTTGAGCGGGGTGCTGACCTCGTGCAGTTTCGGGGGCAGCGCGACCCGGCGGGCCGAGGCGAGGGTGCCGGCCCAGAACTCGTCGAAGCCGGGCGGCTCGGGATGCGAGGAGTGGTAGGTGCGCAATTCGTGGAGTGGGAAGTCAAAGAGCGCCATGTGATCACGCTAGGGGGTGACGGTTGGCTCGATCCACCCCCACGCGGCACGATGGTCGCGTGCCGCCGGAGAACGCTCGCCCCCAGCAGGTCCTCGAAGCCGTGCTGGAGCGGCTGACCTATGTGAACGAGGAGAACGGCTACACGGTGGCCCGGGTGGCGTACAAGAGCAGCAATGATCTTCTCACCGTGGTCGGATCGCTGCTCGGCGCGCAGCCCGGGGAGAGTCTGCGGATGTCCGGCTGGTGGTCGTCGCATCCACAGTACGGCCGCCAGTTCGAGGTGATCTCCTACACCACCGTGCTGCCGGCGACGGTGCAGGGCATCCGCCGCTATCTGGGGTCGGGGCTGGTCAAGGGGATCGGGCCGGTGTTCGCCGAGCGCATCGTCGACCACTTCGGACTCGACACCCTGGAGATCATCGAGACCGCGCCGGAGCGGCTGATCGAGGTGGCCGGGCTGGGGCCGAAACGGACGAAGAAGATCACCGCGGCGTGGGCCGAGCAGAAGGCGATCAAGGAGGTGATGCTCTTCCTCCAGGGGGTCGGCGTGTCCACCTCGATCGCGGTGCGGATCTACAAGAAGTACGGCGACGGCAGCATCGGCATCGTCAAGAACTCGCCCTACAAGCTGGCCTCCGAGGTGTGGGGCATCGGGTTCAAGACCGCCGACACGATCGCGCAGGCGGTCGGCATCCCGCACGACAGTCCCGAACGGGTGAAGGCCGGGCTGCAGTACACGCTGTCGCAGGCCACCGACAACGGGCACTGTTTCCTGCCGGCGAACGAGCTGATGGCCGACGCCGCCAAGATCCTCGAGGTTCCGGGCACTCTCATCCCGTCCTGTCTCGACGAGCTCGTCGAGGAGGAGGGGGTGGTCCGGGAGGACGATGCGATCTACCTGGTGCCGTTCCACCGGGCCGAGCAGTCCCTGGCGACACAACTTGTCAGCTTATTGCGGCACAAGTCAGACAGAATGCCGCATTTTCGTGAAGTGGACTGGGACAAGGCCCTCAAATGGCTGCACCAGCGCACCGGGTCGACCCTGGCGCCCGAGCAGGAACAGGCCGTCAAGCTCGCGCTCACCTCGAGAACCGCGGTCCTCACCGGCGGGCCCGGATGCGGCAAGAGCTTCACCGTCCGGTCGATCGTGGAGCTCGCCGCCGCCAAACAGGCCAAGATCCAGCTGGTGGCACCCACCGGCCGGGCCGCGAAACGCCTCGCCGAACTCACCGGCCACCCCGCCGCCACCGTGCACCGGCTGCTCAAACTCCAGCCCGGCGGGGACGCCCAGTACGACCGCGACAACCCTCTGGACGCCGACCTGATCGTCGTCGACGAGGCCTCGATGCTCGACCTGATCCTGGCGAACAAGCTGGTCAAGGCGATCGCACCGGGCGCGCACCTGCTACTCGTCGGGGACGTCGACCAGCTGCCGTCGGTGGGGGCCGGCGAGGTGCTGCGGGACCTGCTCGCCGCCGACGTGATCCCCCGGGTGCGGCTCACGCAGATCTTCCGGCAGGCCGCGCAGAGCGGTGTGGTCACCAACGCGCACCGGGTCAATCAGGGCCGGTCGGTGCTGCTCGACGGGATGACCGACTTCTTCCTGTTCCCGTGCGACGACACCGAGGCGACGGCGGCCCTGACCGTGGACGTGGCCTGCAACCGCGTTCCGCGCAGATTCGGTCTCGATCCGCGCCGCGACATCCAGGTGCTGACTCCGATGCATCGCGGCCCGGCCGGCGCCGGCGCCCTGAACACCCTGCTCCAGCAGCAGCTCACCCCGGCCCGGGAGGGGCTGCCGGAGCGGCGGATGGGTGGCCGGGTGTTCCGGATCGGCGACAAGGTCACCCAGATCCGCAACAACTACGACAAGGGGGTGGCGGGGGTCTTCAACGGCACGGTCGGTGTCGTCACCGCGTTGTCGACGGACGAGCAGACCCTTGCGGTACGCACGGACGAGGACGAGCTGATCGACTACGACTTCGACGAGCTGGACGAGCTGGCCCACGCCTACGCCATCACCATCCACCGGTCCCAGGGTTCGGAGTACCCGGCCGTGATCATCCCGCTGACCACCAGCGCCTGGATGATGCTGCAGCGCAACCTGCTCTACACCGCGATCACCCGGGCCAAGAAGCTGGTGGTGCTGGTCGGGTCCCGGCGCGCGCTGGCCGCGGCGGTCCGCACCGTCGGTGCGGGCCGCCGCTACACCGCTCTCACCAGGCGACTCGGCTCGTAGCTCCGGCTAGGGCTGGTTGACGGCTGTCTCGTTGGGCAGCGCGACGTACGGGAAGTGCTCACGGAACCCGGCGCTGTTGGCGTTCACGCCGTCGCCGAGCGTCTTCACCGCGTCCGGCGGGTTCGGCAGCAGGATGCCCTCGGCCGCCTGCAGGGTCACGTCGATGACGTCGTCGGTGAGCCGGCGCCCGTTGGGGAAGCCGGCCACGTCGCCGCCGATGACGCCGAGCCGGTTCGGGTTGGCGGCCGGTGCGATCGACATGTTGAGACGCAGCTGCTCACTCGGGCGGAACGACTTCTTGACCACGTCCTTGTTGAGCAGCTGCGAGTTGAGGTCGACCCCGATCGGGCCGCACTCCTTGCAGACGCCCTTCAGGAACACCTCGACCAGGTCGGTACGCGGCGTGGCCGGGGCGGGGATCTGGTAGATCGCCTCGATCAGCTTCGGCACCTCCGGGCTGAGGACCGCGGGGAGGAACTTCGCGTCCCCGCTCGGCGGGGTGGCGTTGAACTCGTTCTTGCGCCCCACCGGGACGACCGCCTCGTTCACCAGCGGCATGCCCAGCCGGGACACCTGCTGGAGCTTGCCCGGCTTGCCCTTCATGCTCGCGCCGATCCGCGAGGTGGTGGTCCAGATGCCGACCACCGGGTTGCGGGTGACGTCGCCCTTGAGCGCCAGATCGGCCTTGGGCACCTGCAGGGCGATGGTGTTGACGTTGTAGCCCTTGAGTGTGTCCTGGCCGACCTCACTCAGGTCACCGCCGTAGAGAAGGTCGAAGACGCGCAGGTCGGCGAAGAACGGGTCGTCGGACTGGCCCGCGTACGACTTGACCTTACCGGCCGAGGTGACCGCCTCGTCGGCGATCATCCCGTATTCCGGCATCGACGCCTTGCCGGTGAACGACGGAGCGACCCGGGCCGTCTTCAGGACCACCTTGGTGCCCTTGGCGGTGATCCGGTCGAGGGAGTAGCTCTGCCGGAAGTTCAGGTCGGCGTCGCCGAGCGAGGTGACCGGGCCGGTGTTGTAGAGGAACGTGTTGCTGTTGCGGTAGCTGCTCCGGAAGGTCCAGCGGTAGGTGACGTCCGGTTTGGCGTCGCCGTCGCTGTCGATGTTGATGTCGTACGCGGTCTTCTCCAGGAACGGATAGAAGTTCGGGCCGCCGTTGGGCTCCTCGAACGGCTGCCAGCTCGCCACCAGCGTGACGGTGTCCGGGGCGTCCGGGCTGACGAACGCGTACAGGTCGGTGTTGTCCAGGCCGGGTGTGCCGGCGATGAGCGGCGCCTCCCGGTGCGACGACGCGCTGCTCTGGGCCGGAGCCAGCGAGGCCACGCAGATCGCCGAGGCGCCGAGTGCGGCGGCTCGGATCAGGGCTTTTCTCATTCTTCCCCCGTAACGGTGCAAGTCATTTACCTGGAATAGTTTTCATTAGTTAAGTCGTCTATGCACGCAAAGCCGGATTCGTGCACCATCGAGCTATGCGACGACGATGGACGCGCCCGCTGCTGGTCACCGGCTTGGCTGCGGCCGCCCTGCTCGGCGCCGGCGCCACCCTGACGCCCTGGCGCACCGGGACCGTCACCGCACCGGCGGCCCCGTCCCGGGACCCGGACGCCTACGTGCGGCGCATGCAGGAGCACCTGGCCACCACACCCGGCGACTGGCAGGGCTGGGCCGCCCTGGGCATGGCCCGCGTCCAGCTCGGCCGGACCACCTTCGACCCGGCGCAGTACCAGGCCGCCGAGATCGCGTTGCGCCGCTCCCACGAGGTCCGCCCGGACGGCAACGCCGCGGCGCTGACCGGGCTCGGCGCGCTGGCGGCGGCCCGGCACGACTTCCGCGGCGCGCTGCGCTGGGCCCGCGCGGCAGTCACCGCCGACGCCTGGTCCGCCGACGGGTACGGGGTACTCACCGACGCCTACGTGGAACTCGGCAGGTACGACGAAGCCACCACCGCGGTCCAGAGGATGCTCGACCTGCGGCCGGACACCGGATCCTTCGCGCGCGCCTCCTACCTGCACGAACTACGCGGCGACCAGCGGCAGGCGGTCGCCTTGATGACCCGGGCCCACGAGGTCGCCGGCACCCCCGACGAGATCACCTTCACCCTGACCCACCTCGGTGAACTGGCCTTCGCGGCCGGCGACCTGGACCAGGCCTCGGCCCGCTTCGCCGAAGGACTGGCCCGCGCGCCCGGACAGCCGGCGCTGCTCGCCGGGCGGGCCAAGGTGGCCGCCGCCCACGGTGACCTGACAGTGGCGACGGCCGACCTGCGGGCCGCCACCGAACGGCTGCCCACCGTCGAATACCTGACGGCGCTCTCCGACCTGCTCACCGCGTCCGGGCGGACCGGCGAGGCGGCCCGGACCGACGATCTCGTGCGGTTCAGCTCCCGGCTGCCCGGCGCCACCGACATCGACCAGGTCCTGTTCGCCGCCGACCGGGGTGACGCGCGGACCGCCGTCACCCGGGGCCGGGAACTGCTGGCGGCCCGGCCCGGCGTCACCGTGCACTCCGCGCTCGCCTGGGCCCTGCATGCGGCCGGCGACGACCGGGCCGCCCTCCGGCACGCGGACCTGGGCCTGCGGCTCGGCACCCGGGACGCGCGAGCGCACTACCACCGCGGCCTGATCCGGCTGGCCCTGCACGACCGGGCCGGAGCGCGCGCCGACCTGACCCGGGCGCTGGACCTCAACCCCTACTTCTCCCCGCGGTACGCCCCGCACGCCCGTACCGTCCTCACCGAACTCGGCGGCCCCGCATGATCCGCAGACTTCCCGCTCTCCTGGCACTCGGCCTGCTCGGCGCGCTGGCCGGCGGCACCCCGGCGGGTGCACACCCGCTCGGCGACTTCACCACCAACCAGTACGCCGGCCTGCGGATCACCGGCTCCGGCGTGGACGTCGACTTCGTGCTCGACCTGGCCGAACTCCCCGCCTACCAGGCCCGCAGCACGCAGATCGACACCGATCACGACGGGACCGTCTCCCCGGCGGAGAACCAGGACTACGCCGGGCGTACGTGTGCGGCGGCCGCGGCGGCCGCGACGGTGACCGTCGACGGCGTGCCGCTGCGACTCGCCGGCGAACCGGCCGGGCTGACGTTCCCGGCCAGCGCCGGCGGGCTCACCACGTTGCGGCTGCGCTGCGCCCTGCACGCCGAGGCCGCGATCACCGGCCCGGCGACTGTCGGGTACCACTCGGCGCTGTACCCGGACCGGATCGGCTGGCGGGAGATCACCGCGGTCGGTGACCGTTACACCATCACCCGTTCCGACGTGCCGGCCACCAGTGTCAGCGCGCTGCTCACCGCGTACCCGGCCGGGGTCTCGTCCTCCGACGTGCGCAGCGCGTCGCTCAGCGTGCGACCCGGTGGCCCGGCCGCCGCCCCGCTCACCGCCGGTGACACGACGGCAACCGGGAACGCCGACCGGTTCACCGCGTGGTTCAACGGCCTGATCGGACATCGCGACCTGACGGTGGGCGTCGGGCTGCTCGCCCTGCTGATCGCTGTGGTGCTCGGTGGCGCGCACGCCGCCGCCCCCGGGCACGGCAAGACGATCATGGCGGCTTATCTGGTCGGCTCCCGCGGGCGGATGTCCCACGCGCTGACGATGGCCGTCACGGTGGCCGCCACCCACACGCTCGGGGTGCTCGCCCTGGGTGTCCTGTTCGCCACCTCGCTGCAGCTCGCACCGGACGCCGTCTACGGCTGGCTCCGGCTGATCAGCGGGATCGTGGTCACGCTGGTCGGGGCCCTCCTGCTCCGGCAGACCGTCCAGCGGCTGCGCACTCCCCACCGGCACCTCGTCCCCGCCGGTCACACACACCCGCACCCGGGCCGGGACCACAACCACCACGGACACGATCACGGCGGGCACGACCACGGGCACGGGCACCACGGCCACGAGCACGACCACGACCACGACCACGACCACGAGCACCACGATCACGAGCACAGCGGGCTTGATCACGCGCACGTGCACAGTCATGGCGGCCGCCCGCACGTCCATCATCTGCCGGAGCCGGGCCGGCCGCTCCGGTTGCGCACCATGCTGGCGATGGGCTTCGCCGGGGGCCTGTCCCCCAGCCCGTCCGCGGTGGTGGTCCTGCTCGGCGCGGCAGCACTCGGCCGGGCCTGGTACGGCGTACTGCTGGTGCTGGCATACGGCGCCGGCCTGGCCATCACCCTGATCGGTATCGGACTCGCCCTGGCGCGCTGGGGCGAACGCCTGCACCGGATCGGCGCCGGGCGGTGGAGTGTCCTGCTGAGCCGGCGGCTACCCACCGCCACGGCCGCCGTCATCCTGGTCGCCGGTCTCGGCATGGCCCTGCTGGCGCTGCCCGCGGTGCTCTGATCTCTCGGGCCGGTGTGCCGGACCCCGTGGGGTCCGGCACACCGGCCTTAGCACAACCGGAGCCGATGAGGGCGGCGTTTCCGCAGGTCGGGCCGAATGGTCGTGTTGTCGGAACTCTGGTACGGCTGTTCGGCGCGCTGCTTCCGACAGTTCAGAGAATCGCTAGGGTTGGGTCGTAAACAATTCTTCAGGACCTTTTCCCGAATCATTCTCGACTCGCTGGAAAAGGAATCGGAAACCCAACGGGGGGATTCTCATGTTGCGTTCGATGACCGCCGGAACCGCACTTCTCGGCGCGCTCGCGATCTCCGCTCCGGTTCAGGCCGCGCCCGAGGCGGCGCCGAAACCGGACCGCATGATGGTGATCGACGTGGAGTCGGTGAACGGCTCCGGCTGCCCGGAGGGCAGTGCTGTGGTGCAGGTCTCGCCGGACAACACGGCGTTCACGGTCACCTATTCGGAGTACACCGCCTCGGTCGGCCCGAAAGCGAATCCGCTGGACTTCCGCAAGAACTGCCAGCTCGGCCTGAACATCCGGGTGCCCAGCGGATTCACGTTCGCCATCGCCAGCGCCGATTACCGCGGATACGCGAACCTGCACTCCGGCGCCCGCGGCCAGCAGATCGCCAGCTACTACTTCCAGGGGCATTCGAACACCACCCGCAGCACCCACAATTTCAAGGGCCCGATCGACGACAACTGGCAGCGCACCGACAAGGTGGCCATCGCCTCGACGAGTTTCCTGCCGTGTGGGGAGCAGCGCTACCTCAACATCAACACCGAACTGCGGGTGAACCGCGGCACCTCGGACCGCAAGCAGACCAACCTGCTGACCATGGACTCCACCGACACGTCGCTCAGCACCATCTACCGGCTCGCCTGGCAGAAGTGCTGATCGGAGTTCCTCAGCGTTCCACGAACGCCGTCCACGGGTCCTCGGCCGGGCGCTCCCGATGTTTCGCCTTCGTCTTCTCCTTCTCGGGAGCCTCCGGCCGGTGCCGGCGGGCGGCCATCAGCGCCGCCAGGGCCGTGGTGATCGGCACCGCGGCGACCAGGCCGATCGTGCCGACCGCGCTGCGCACCAGCTCCTGCGCGATGAGCTGAGTGGTCATCACCTCGCCGACCGGGGTGTTGCCCGCGGCGAAGAGCAACATCAAGGGCAGGGAGGCGCCTGCGTACGCCAGGACGATCGTGTTGATCACCGAGGCGATGTGGGCCCGGCCGATCCGGGTCGCGGCCCCGTAGAGGCGGCGGAACCCGTACGCCGGGTTCGCCAGGGCCAGTTCGGTGACCGTCGCCGACTGGGTGACGGTGACGTCGTCGAGCACCCCCAGCGAGCCGATCACGATGCCGGCCAGCAGCAGGCCCTGCATGTTGACGTCGCCGTGGGTGATGGTGAGGAAGTTCGACGTCTCGTCGGCGACCCCGGTCAGGTGCACGGCCGCGGTGGAGAGCGCGGCCAGCACGGCGGTGATCGCCAGGCTGGCCAGGGTCCCGGCGACAGCGATCGTGGTGGTGATCGACAGCCCATGGGTCAGATAGAGCACGATCAGCATGATCGCGGCGGCGCCGACCACCGCCACCAAAATCGGGGACCGGCCGTCCAGGATCGCCGGGACGATGAACCACAGCAGGATGCCGAACGTGACCGCCAGCCCGGCCAGCGCGGTCAGGCCCCGCCACCTGCCGAACGCGATCACGGCGAGGGCGAACACCGCGCCCAGCATCCACAGCTCGGTGCCCCGCTGGTGGTCGGTGATCGCGTAGCCGACCCCACCGTCCTGGTCGTTGAGCACCATCAGCGACAGGTCGTCACCGGGCGCCACCTCGGGTGCACCGGGACCGGTCGGCACGTCGGTGGTGATCGTCGCGCCGCTGTCCAGCTTGACCGTGACGGTGCCGCACTTCTCCTCCGGAGTGTCGCCCTCCGGCACCGGCGGGCACTCCACCAGGGCCACCGACAGCGCCTCGCCGGCGGTCATCACCGGGCCGGTCCCGCCGTCGGTCACGTCCGGCACGTCCCGGGGCCAGAGCAGCAGCATCCCGATCAGGGTCAGCAGCACCGCGGGCACCAGCAAGAACAGCGTGATGCGGCGGCCTCCGGGCAGCGCCGGCAGGTCACCGTGCGCGTGGGAATGGTGGTCGGCGCTCATCGTGCTCCTGACGTCGGCGGCTGCGGTCTACCGCCAGAACCGTACCCGCGCGAGCTGATCAGCCGGCCGGGCGTTCCCGGGACTTGGCTCGCTGTTCGGCGGTCCGGCCGAAGACCAGCCAGAAGTCGGTGACCGCCAGGCTCAGGAGCGGACGCCGGCCGGCCAGGTAGCCGAGCGGGCCGGACGGGTCGGGACGCCACGCCGCGGTCGTCGTACGCAATCCGGCCCTGCCTCGCACCGGGGTCCGCCGGACCTGACCGCTCAGCTCCTGGGCCACCGTGAAGCCCACCGGGAACCGGCCCGGCAACCGCTTGCGCAGCCGGATCAGGGCGGCCACCGGCGGGTCGGTCATCGTCGCGTCGACCAGTGGGGTGTTCTCCGCGTCGATGGTGAGCCCGGCCAGCTCCTTCGGAATGCCCCAGAGGTTGCGGCCGCCCTCCCGGGAGGCGGCGCTGTCCACCCAGATGTCGGTGATGCTGACCCGCGGCCGGCCGTGCTCGTGCACCAGCACGGCACTGAGCAGTTCCCGGTAGTGCAGGACACCACCCGGTTCGTACGACACCCAGGCGGCACCGACCGCGACCCGGCCGCCGACGGTGACCGGGCGCACCGCGGCGCCCAGCACCGGGGGCAGGGCCGGCAGCCTCCGCCGCGGGACCAGGAAGATCGACAGGTACATCTGTCCGCGCAGGTTCCAGGGCTCAGGCGGGTACATGCCTTCATCAATACACCGTGCTCAGGGCGCTGTCACGTCCGCCAGGGCCTGGAAGATCAGCCAGGTCGAGGTGGCGCCCGGGTCCTGGTGACCGGAGCTGCGCTCACCCAGGTAGGAGGCCCGGCCCTTGCGCGCGGTCAGCCCGGTGGTGGCCCGCGCCCCGTCCCCGGCCGCCCGGGCCGCACCGGCCGCCGCCTCGGGCAGCCCGGCACCACCCATCACCGCCTCCTCGAAGGCGGTCACCGCCGGCCCGAACGCGTCCACCAGGGTCTTGTCACCGGGCGCGGCCCCACCCAGCTTCCGGACCGCGGCCAGCGCGGCCCGCAGTCCCGCGGTCAGATCGCTGGGACCCACCGTCTCGCCGGGCGGCAGCGTCTTGCCGATCGCCCGGAAGGCGGTGCCGTAGAGCGGCCCGGACGCGCCGCCCACCTTCGCGATCAGGGTGGTGCCGGACCTGGTGAACACGTCGCCCACCGTGGTGAATTCGGTGCCGTCCAGCAGCGCGGTGACGGCGGTGAACCCGCGCCGCATGTTGACGCCGTGGTCGCCGTCGCCGATCGCCGCGTCCAGTCTCGTCAGTTCGTCGGTGTCGTCGAGGACGGCCCGGGCGGCGGCCCGCAGCCAGGCGGTGGCCAGGTCGACGTCCATGTCAGGCGCCCCACCGCAGGCCGGGGGTGCGCACCGGGGTGTCCCACAGCCGCAGCATCTCGCCGGTCACCCGGGTCACCGTGATCGACAGGCCGGCCATGTCGAGGCTGGTCACGTAGTCGCCGACCAGGCGGCGGCTGATCTCGATGCCGCGCTCGGCCAGGATCGTGGCGACCTCGCCGTAGACCAGGTACAGCTCGATCAGCGGAGTCGCGCCGAGCCCGTTGACCAGCACGATCACCTTCTCCCCGGCGGCGATCGGCTTGGCCTCCAGGATCGCGTCCAGGGCGGCCCGCACCAGTTCCCGGGCCGGGCGGATCTTCTCCCGGCTGCGGCCCGGCTCCCCGTGGATGCCGACACCCACCTCGATCTCGTCATCCGGCAGGTCGAACCCCGGGCGCCCGGCGGCCGGAGTGGTGCAGGCGGTCAGCGCGTACGCGAACGACGCCGACGCCGCGTTCACCTCCCGCGCGAGCGCCGCCACCTCGGCCAGTCCGCCGCCCTCCTCGGCGAGGGCCCCGGCGATCCGCTCGACGAGCAGTGTGGCGCCGGTGCCGCGACGGCCGGCCGTCCACGTCGAGTCCTGCACCGCCACGTCGTCGTCGACGAGCACCGACTCCACGGTGATCCCCTCGTCGGCGGCCAGCTCCGCAGCCATCTGGAAGTTCATCACGTCACCGGTGTAGTTCTTCACCACGTGCACCACACCCGCGCCACCGTCGACGGCTTTCGTCGCGGCCAGGATCTGGTCCGGCACCGGCGAGGTGAAGACCTCACCCGGGCAGGCCGCGTCCAGCATTCCCGGGCCGACAAAACCACCGTGGAGCGGTTCGTGCCCGGAACCGCCGCCGGACACCAGCGCCACCTTGCCCGGCCTGGGGGCGTCCGCCCGGGCCACGAAACGTTCGGCCGCGTCGACACGCAACTCCGGATGGGCGGCGGCGAGACCGGCGAGCGCCTCGGTCACCACGTCGTCGGGATCGTTGACGAATTTCTTCACCATCGGCTCCTTCCACAGACCTTCAGCATTGTCGCGCCACGCGGTTGAGCCAAGCCTTTCGGTGACTAACATCGAGTTCCATGTCGTACGTGGGGATCGTGCTCGTGTCACACAGCGGCTCACTGGCGTCCGGTCTGCGGGACCTGCTCGCCCAGGTCGCCGGCGACGACGTGCGGGTGGAGGCGGCCGGTGGCGCCGGCGACGGCTCGCTCGGCACCAGCTTCGACCTGATCAGCGCCGCTGTCGTCCGTGCCGACACCGGGGCCGGGGTGGTGGTGCTCGCCGACCTGGGCAGTGCCGTCCTCACCACCCGCGCCGTCCTGGACGACCTGCCACCCGGCCCGCTGCTGGTGGACGCGCCGTTCGTGGAGGGCGCGGTGGCGGCGGCCGTCATCGCCTCGACCGGCGCCGACCAGGCAGGCGTCGCCGGCGCCGCCCGGGAGGCCCGCGATGTCCCCAAGTTCTGAACCCGGCGGTTCCGAGCCCGGCGTTTCTGAACCCGGTGGGCCGGCGGCCGGCGCTTCCGAGGTCGATGTGGTCCTTCCCGCGGCCCTGCACGCCCGTCCGGCCGGTGCCGTGGTCCGGGCGGCCGCCGCGTTCACCGCGACCGTCGAGATCCGCTGCGCCGGCAAGTCCGCCCCGGCTCGCAGCGCCCTGCGCCTGATGTCGCTGAACGCCCCGGCCGGTACCACCGTCACCGTCCACGCCACCGGCGACGACGCCCCCGCCGCGGCCCGCGCGGTCGCCGAGGTGCTGGCCACCAGCGAGTGAGGGCGCACCCGTCGTGACGTCCGATTGCCGGTGACTCCGGAAGTTTCGGAGTGCATCGAGCTGCGATGATCACGAAGAGTTGATTGAAGTTTCCGGAAGGTATCGGTAGCGTTTCGATCGGCTTCGATGATGGTCGATGCCTCCAGATCCCCGACTGGAGTCCCGATGCGACGATCCCTTGCGATCCTCACCGTCCTGACGACCGGCGCACTCACCGCCGGATCGTTCGCCGTCCTCTCCCCCAGCGCCAGCGCCGCCACCACACTGGGCGCGGCCGCCGCCGAGAAGGGCCGCTACTTCGGCACCGCGGTGGCCGCCTACAAACTGTCCGACTCGGTCTACTCCGGCATCCTCAACCGGGAGTTCAACTCGGTCACGCCGGAGAACGAGATGAAGTGGGACGCCACCGAACCCACCCAGGGCACGTTCACCTTCACCTCGTCCGACACCATCGTGAACCGGGCCGTCTCGATCGGCGCGAAGGTCCGCGGCCACGCCCTGGCCTGGCACTCACAGCAGCCGTCCTGGGCGCAGAACCTGAGCGGCACCGCCCTGCGCAACGCCATGGTCAACCACGTCACCCAGGTCGCCACCCACTTCCGCGGCAAGATCGACTCGTGGGACGTGGTGAACGAGGCCTTCGCCGACGGCTCCACCGGCGCCCGCCGCGACTCCAACCTGCAGCGCACCGGCAACGACTGGATCGAGGTCGCCTTCCGCACCGCGCGGGCCGCCGACCCGGCCGCCAAACTCTGCTACAACGACTACAACACCGACGGGCAGAACGCCAAGAGCAACGCGGTGTACGCCATGGTCACCGACTTCAAGGCCCGCGGCGTCCCGATCGACTGCGTCGGTTTCCAGTCCCACTTCAACGCCGCGTCCCCGCTGCCGTCCGACTACCGGGCCAACCTGCAACGGTTCGCCGACCTGGGCGTGGACGTGCAGATCACCGAACTCGACATCGAAGGTTCCGGCACCACCCAGGCGAACACCTACGCCGCCGCGACGAACGCCTGCCTGGCGGTGACCCGTTGCAACGGCATCACCGTCTGGGGCATCCGCGACACCGACTCGTGGCGGGCCAGCGGCACCCCACTGCTGTTCGACGGGAACGGCAACCCGAAGGCCGCGTACACAGCAGTGTTGAACGCCCTGGGCGGCACCACCACGTCACCGTCCCCGTCACAGTCCTCGGCGTCCCCGTCCCCGTCGACCAGCCAGCCGCCCGGCACGAAATCCTGCACTGCGACGGTCACGGTCAACGCGTGGACCGGCGGTTTCGTGGCGACGGTCAAGGTGACAGCGGGTGCCGCCGCCCTGACCGGCTGGACCACGACGGTGACGCTGCCGACCGGAGCCGCCGTCTCCAACACCTGGAGCGCCACGGCCGCCGGCTCAACGGGAGCCGTCGCCTTCACCAACGTCGCCTACAACGGCACGGTCTCCGCCGGAGCCTCCACCGAGTTCGGCTTCCAGGGCACCGGCAACGCCCCGTCCACCACGACCACCTGCACCGCCCGCTGACCCGAACCGCGCCCTGAGCGTGCCCGGGCCACCGGCCCGGGCACGCTCACCGCAGAAGCTCCTGGAACTCGGCAACGGTGCGGCCCGCCTGCCGGGGAATGGACAACTCGCGCGGTGGCGTTTCGCCGGCACGGGCATGATCCCCTCACCGATCGCGGCGGTCGGGCTCGGTGATCGTGCCGGTGAGGTGGGGGTGGCCGGATCTCACCGCGAAAGACCGGCTCGCGTCGTCGCCCGTGGTCCGGAATTCCACTGTGGCGGGGAGCAGGATCGCCTTCTTGAAGGCGACCTCCATCGTGAAGGCGTCCGGCAGGCGGCCTTCGAGGGCGGCCAGGCAGCGGGCCGCGGACCACATGCCGTGGGCGATCGGGCGGGGGAAACCGAACAGACGGGCGCCCAGCAACGAGGTGTGGATCGGGTTGCGATCACCGGAGACGGCAGCGTAGTCGGTGCCGGTGCGGGCCGGGATCCGCCAGACACTTCCGGCCGGCGCCGGGTCAGCGACACCTGTGGCGGGTCGGGAAGCCGGGTCGGATCCGGAAGCCGGGGCGGGACCGAGGCGCAGGTAGGTGGAGACCTCGCTCCACACTGTGGCCCCGCCGGCGGTTGCGGTGGTGGTGATGTCGAACCGGCGGCCGCGGGGGTGATCGCGCAGGTCAGCGGCACGGACGGTCAGGTCCAGCGGGACCGCGGCGTCGAGACGCTGGTGGACGGTGATCCGGTTGGTGATGTGGATCAGGCCGATCAGCGGCAGCGGGAAGCCGGGGCCGGTCATCAGCCGCATCGCCAGGGGAAAGGCCAGGACGTGCGGATAGGTCGCGGGCAGCACGTCGGAGACGCGGAAACCACAGACCCGGTTGTACGCCGCCAGATGCGCCCGGTCGGCCACGACTCCCCGGTGCAGTATCTCGACGCCCGGTAACGCTCCGGTGCCGGTGGGGCGGAGGCCGGGGAGCAGGCCGAGGGCGGCTCGCGCGTACGCCACACCGGTGCCGGAACCGTCGCTGACCTCGACGACCGCGACCATCTCAGGCGCCCAGCAGGCTCTGGCCGCAGACCCGGACCACGTTCCCGGTGACGGCCGACGATCCGGGGGACGCGAGCCAGGCGATCGTCTCGGCCACGTCGGCGGGCAGGCCGCCCTGGGACATGCTGTTCAGGCGGCGGCCGGCTTCGCGCAGGCCGATCGGCATCTTCGCGGTCATCGCGGTCTCGATGAAGCCGGGCGCGACCGCGTTGATGGTGATGCCGCGGTCGGCGAGCAGCGGGGCGTACGCCTGGACCAGGCCGATCACGCCGGCTTTGCTGGTGGCGTAGTTGGTCTGGCCGCGGTTCCCGGCGATGCCGGCGATCGAGGCGACGCCGATGATGCGGCCGCCGCGCGGGATCAGGCCGCGGTCCAGGAGCACCTCGTTGACCAGGGCGGGGGCGGCCAGGTTGACGCCGAGCACCGCGTCCCAGTGGTCCTCGGACATCCGGGCGATGGTCTTGTCCCTGGTGATGCCGGCGTTGTGGACGACGATGTCGACGCCGCCGCGCGAGCCGGCGGCCAGGTAACCGGCCAGCCGGCGTGGGGCGTCGCCGCTGGTCAGATCGAGTTGCAGGGCCCGGCCGCGGGTCTCGTTGGCGACGCCGGCGAGGGCGTCGCCGGCGGCCGGCACGTCGAGGGCGATCACTTCGGCGCCGTCCCGGGCGAGGACCCGGGCGATGGCCGCGCCGATGCCCCGCGCGGCACCGGTGACCAGGGCGAGCTTCCCGTCGAGGGGGCGGTCCCAGTTCACCTCGCCGGGGGCGGGAGCGGCGGCGATCCGGACGACCTGGCCGGAGACGTATGCGGAGCGGCCGCTGAGCAGGAACCGCAGTGTCGACTCGACGGCCGTCTCGCCGCCGGGTGCCACGTAGACGAGCTGGGCGGTGGTGCCGCTGCCGAACTCCTTGCCGATGCTGCGGACCAGGCCTTCCAGGCTCCGCTGCGCGGTCGCCTCGGCCGGCGATGCGGTGGTCTCCGGAGGTGTGCCGAGGACGATCACCCGGCCCGAGGTCACCAGCGAGCGGGCGTACGGGTGGAAGAAGTCGTAGAGGGCCCGGAGCCCGGTGGTGTCGACGATGCCGGTGGCGTCCAGCACGAGCGCGCCCACCCGTACCCCATCGGGCAGTTGATCGTGAACCTCGACGCCGGCCTCGGTGAGCAGTTTGCCGACCGGTTCGGCCAGCCGGCCGCCGGGTGCCGCGCCGAGCAGGACGGGGGCGGTGGTGAGGGGGTCGCCGGCGGTGTGGCGGCGCAGCCGGGGCGGATCAGGCAGCCCGAGGCGCTTGACCATGGTCCGGCCGAGACCCGAGTTGGCGAAGTTCGCGTACCTGTCAGCCATGCGGGTAGCCTACCGGCGAGTAACAGCCATTGCTGACCCCCATGGAGGACTGCCGTGCGCCGTGTGGCCGTGCTGGGCGGGAACCGGATCCCGTTCGCCCGCTCCAACAGTCGCTACGCCGAGGCGTCGAACCAGGACATGCTGACCGCCGCACTGGACGGTCTGATCGCCCGGTTCGGGCTGGCCGGCGAGCAGCTGGGCGAGGTGGCGGCCGGTGCGGTGCTCAAGCACTCCCGGGATTTCAACCTGACCCGTGAGGTGGTCCTCGGGTCCCGGCTCGACCCGCGGACCCCGGCCTACGACGTCCAGCAGGCGTGCGGCACCGGTCTGGAGGCCGCGATCCTGGTCGCCGACAAGATCGCGCTGGGCCGGATCGAGGCCGGGGTGGCCGGCGGGGTGGACACCACCTCGGACGCGCCGTTGCAGCTCAACGAGGACATGCGCCGGGCCCTGCTGGAGCTGAACCGGGCCCGTTCGATGGGCGACCGGCTGAAAGCGGTGGCCAGACTGCGCCCGCAGCACGCGTTCCAGCCGGAGTTGCCGCGTAACTCCGAACCGCGGACCGGCCTGTCGATGGGCGAGCACGCGGCGATCACCGCCCTGCGCTGGCAGATCAGCCGCCAGGCCCAGGACGAGCTGGCCCTGACCTCACACCAGCGGCTCGCTGCGGCGTACGACAGTGGGTTCTTCGATGACCTTCTGACGCCCTATCTGGGGCTGACCCGGGATCAGAACCTGCGCGCCGACACCACGCTGGAGAAGCTCGCCGGACTCAAGACGGTGTACGGGCGGGAGAACGCCACCATGACGGCGGGCAACTCCACCCCGCTGACCGACGGCGCCGCCACGGTGCTGCTCGCCTCCGACGAGTGGGCGGCCGCCCGCTCACTGCCCGTACTGGCCTACCTGGCCGATTCGGAGACCGCCGCCGTCGACTACGTGCACGGTGACGAGGGGCTGCTGATGGCCCCGGCGTACGCGGTTCCCCGCCTGCTCGCCCGCAACAACCTGACCCTGCAGGACTTCGACTTCTTCGAGATCCACGAGGCGTTCGCATCCCAGGTGCTGGCGACCCTCGCGGCGTGGGAGTCGCCGGAGTTCTGCAAGGAGAAGCTGGGGCTGGACGCGCCGCTCGGGTCGATCGACCGGGCGAAGCTGAACGTCAACGGTTCGTCGCTGGCGGCCGGGCACCCGTTCGCGGCCACCGGTGGCCGGATCGTCGCGTCGCTGGCCAAACAGCTCGCCGCCAAGGGTTCCGGCCGGGGCCTGATCAGCATCTGCGCCGCAGGCGGCCAGGGTGTGGTGGCGATCCTGGAGCGCTGACCCGGCACGGGTTCAGATCCGTTCCGCCCGCTGCCGATAGGTGGTGGGAGGTTCAGGATGGAAGTCCGCCGGTCACTGCTGCGAACCGCGATGTTCGCCCTGGTGTACGTGCTCGCCACGGTCGCCGGGCGGATGACGGTGATGGACGGCACCAACCTGAGCATGATCTGGCCGGCCGCGGGTGTGCTGGTGCTGTGGTTCTGCGCGCAGCGCCGGTCCCCGGTCCGCTGGGTGGACGTCGCCGCCCTGCTGGTGATCACTGCGGCGGTGAACCTGGCCACCGGTGCGAGTGGCCGTCTCGCCTGTGTGTTCGTGCTCGCGAACCTGAGTCAGGTCGGCCTGTTCCTGTGGCTGTTCCGGCGCTGGCAGCCGTCGCTGTGGGGGGCCGGCGGGCAGCAGGAGCTGTCCCGGCTGCGGGATCTGTGGGTGCTGCTGGGGGCCGCGGCGGCGAGCACCGCGCTCGGGGCCGCCGTCGGCACCACCGGGATGTGGCTGATCAACGGGTGGTTCTCCTGGTCGTCGGGCGCGGTCTGGCTGGCCCGGAACACCGCGAGTGTGCTGCTGATCGGCGCGGCCGGGCTGCGGCTCGGGTACGCCTGGCATCAACGGCCGGCCGGGTGGGGCTGGCGGCGGGCCGGGGTGTGGGCACGGGAGCAGTGGCGGGCGGCCCCGGCCTGGCGGGTGGCCGAGTACGCCGCGCTGATCGGCTGCTCGGCACTGGTGTACTGGTTCGGGTTCGTGGTGGTGCGCGGCCTGCCGGTGGCGTTCGCCCTGATCGCGGTGACCGTCTGGGCCGGGCTGCGGATGCCGACCACCTTCGTGGTCTGTCACGACCTGCTGGTCGGCACGGTGGCCGTGCTGTTCACCCTGGCCGGGTCGGGCGCCTTCGCCGGGATCGCCGACCACGCCACCCGGGCGCTGATCGCGCAGGTGTTCGTCGGGATGGTCGCGGTGATCGGCCTGGCCCTGGCGCTGGGCCGGGACGAACGCAAGGCCCTGCTGGACGAGATGGCCACCGAGAAGGAGCTGCTGAGCGCGATCATCAACTCGATGGCCGACGCGCTGACCGTGATCGACGCCGACGGGCGGGTGCTGCTGCGCAACTCGGCCACCGCCCGGCTGCTCGGCGGTCGGCTCAGCCCGGCGGATCAGGTGACCGGCACCGGGTATTACGGCCTGTTCCACCTCGACGGCAGCCCGATGGCCGACCACGAGACCGCCTTCGCCCGGGTCATCAACGGCGAGGAGCAGGCCACCCACGAGATGCTGGTCCGCAACCCGGCAGTCGGGGAGGGCCGGATCGTGAACGCCACCGGCACCCGGCTGGTGGACCAGCACGGCACGGTCCGGGCCGTGGTGGTGATGCACGACATCACCGCGGAGCGGCTGCGGTGTGACGAACTGGCCGCGTTCGCCGGGGTGGTCGCCCACGACCTGCAGAATCCGCTGACCGCGATGCGGGGCTGGACGGAGACCGCAGCCGACGCGCTGCAGGACGTCCCCGATCATCCGAGGGTGGCTCTGGCCGAGGCCAGCCTGATACGGGCGCAGCGGGCCGGTTCCCGGATGCGGACCCTGATCGACGACCTGCTCACCTACACCACCACCCGGGACGCCGTGCTCCGGCCGGCACCGGTCGACCTGGGCCGGCTGGTCACCGAGATCGCCGCGGCCCGGACCGACGCGGCGATCGTCGCCGGGACGCCGGTGCCCCGGTTCGTGATCGGGACACTGCCCG
>DATMVU010000123.1:0-7474 GCA_035562875.1 Actinoplanes sp.
TCGCGGGCCTCGGCCCGGCGGGTCACCACGTTCACCGCCTCCGCGCCCAGCTCGGACGCGGCGGCCAGAGCGGCCCGCGCGGTGCCGCCACCGCCCAGCACGGTGATCCGTGGCGGCGCCTCCTTGACCGCGTGCCGGCCCCGGCTCACGCCCAGACCCGCCTCCCGCAGCACATGGACCATGCCGGGGACGTCGGTGTTGTCCGCGTGCCAGGTGCCGTCCGGCTGGTGGACCAGGGTGTTCGCGCAGCCGACAGCGATCGCCAGCGGCGAGGCCGAGGCTGCCAGTTGGAGCGCCGCCTCCTTGAGGGGCATGGTCACCGACAGGCCGGCCCACTCCGGGCCGAGCCGGCTCACCAGATCGGGCAGCTCCGACTCGGCGCATTCGATCGAGGTGTAGCTCCAGCCGGTCAGACCGGCAGCCTGATATCCGGCGGTGTGGATGAAGGGCGAGAGCGAGTGCGCGATCGGCTTGCCGCACACGGCGGCCTTCCGCAAGGCCTGCAAAGTCTCCTCGGGCTTCTTCTGCACGGGCCTCACTCTACGGGTGGACACCCGCCGGGTGCCCTCACCCACACGCGGCGGTCAGCAGTCGGACAGTGGGATCCCGTTGTCACAAGCCTTCTGCTTGTTCTTCTCGTGTTGCGCGTCGGTGGAGGCGAAGGCCGAGTTGCCCTTCTTGTCCACCGCGACGAAGAACAGCCAGGACGCCGTCGGCGGCTTCAGCGCGCCGGTCAGGGCCGCCTTGCCGGGGCTGTTGATCGGGCCGATCGGGAGGCCGACCACGTTCTCCGAGTTGTAGGGATTCTTCGGGTCGGTCATCTCGGCCACCGTCAGCTTGCCGGAGTGCTTGGCCTTCTTCCCGGTGAGTTCCAGCCAGTAGTTCGTGGTGACATCGAACTGCAACGGCATCTTCTTCTTGTACGCCCGGTTGTAGGCGACCCGGGCCACCTTGGGCAGATCGCCGGCGACACCGGCCTCGGCCTGCGCCAGTGACGCCACGATCAGGGCCTCGTACGGCGAGACGCCCAGCTTCTGCTGCACCCCGTCAGCGAACTCCAACTGCCCGGTGACGGTCAGGAAGTGCTCCACCATCGTGCTCAGCACCTGGGTGGCGTTCGCCTTCGGGTCGAACTCGTAGGTGTCCGGGAAGAGGAAACCCTCGACGGTCTTGGAGACCTGCTTGCCGTCGTTGCGCTTGAACCACCAGTCCGGCACGCCGAGCGCCTCCGGGTCCTTCGCCGCCTCCTGGAACTCCTTGACCGGGATGCCGGTGCCCTTGGCGAGCAGCTCGTACGTCTGCTTGGTGGTCTTGCCCTCGGGGATCGTCACGCCCTTGCTGAGCCGGGTGTTCGGGTCGAGGAGCTGGGCCACCGCCGACGCGGCGGGCATCTGGCGGCGCAACACGTACGTCCCGGACTGGATGTTCTTGCTGCGCGGGTCGGCGTCCGCGGCGTTCACGAACGCCTTGGTGCTCTTCACCACGTCCGCCTCGACCAGCACGTTGCCGATCTCGGTGAGTGAGGCGCTCTTCGGGATGGTGACCTCGACGGGGTCACCGCCGGCCCCCTCGTAGTCGGCCGCGACGAACAGATCCGCCACCTTGGTGTAGCCGAAGTAGATGCCACCGCCCAGAACACCGAACAACACGAGCGTCAGGACCATCGCGATCGCCGACCGGCCGGCGGTCTTGCGGGCCTTGCGGTCACGGGTCTCCCCGCTCCGCTCGGCGTCCTCTTCCTCGAACGCCACGTCCAGTTCATCGATCATGTCGTCTGCCTCCGCTGCCAGTCGGCCGACTCCGCGGGATCGCCACCGCGGCCGCGTCAGCACTGACGGGCACCATACCCACATCGATACCCCGTCGCCCACCCCTGAACCCCCGGGACACGAATGGCCGACCGGAGCGAATCCGGTCGGCCATCAGGTCGTGCGGGAGGGGACTCAGCAGATCGGGATGCCGTTCTTGCACGCGACCTGAATGTTGGCCTTGTGCTCGTCGAAGGTCTTCCCGTACGCCATCTTGCCCGCGTCGTTGATCGTCACGAAGAAGTAGTACGGGCTCGCCTTGGCGTCGATGGCGCCGCGCAGGGCGATGTCACCCGGGTTGCTGATCGGGCCGATCGACATGCCGGGCACGTTGTACCGGTACGGGTTGTCCTCACCGTGCAGCTCGGAGATCGTGAGCTTCTCGGAGGACTTGCCCTCCTTGCCCTGCAGCCGCAGCCAGTAGTTGACGGTGCTGTCCAACTGCAGGCAATTGCAGTCGAACTTGCCGGAGTACACCCGGTTGTAGAGCACCTGGGTGGTCGGGCCCATGTCCTCCGGCAGCAGCGCCTCGACCTGGGTGATCGACGCCGCGACCAGCGCCTCGTACGGCGAGATGTCGTGCTTCTCCTTCACCTTGGCGGCGAAGTCCAGCTTGTCCATCTCGGCGTTGAAGTTCTTGACCATCGCCTTGAGGATGTCGGTGGCGGTCCACCCCTCCTGCAGCTCGTAGGTCGCCGGGTAGAGGAAGCCCTCGATGTTCGACTTGTCGACCTTCTTGCCGTCGGTGCGCTTGAGCCACTCCGCGGTGACGCCCAGTTTCGAGATGTCCTTGGCGGCCTTCTCGAACTCCGCGTACTTGATGCCGGTCTTCTTCGAGAACTCCGTGAAGACCTGCATCTTGGTCCAGCCCTCGGGGATGGTCACCCCGTTGACCGTGATGTTCTTGCGGTCCAGGAGCATCAGCAGCGCGTCGCTGGCTTTCATCTCCTTCTTCAACTTGTACGATCCGACTTGAATACCCGTACTGTCCGGATTGTCTTTTGCGGCGTTGACGAAGGCCTTGGCGCTCTTCACCACCCCGGCCGCCTCCAGGGTCGCACCGATCGCGGAGCCGCCGTCGCCCTCCTTGACCGTGACCTCCACCTCGCCGCTACCCGGACCGTCGTAGTCCGCAGCGAGGAAGTACCCGGAGAACTTGTCGTAGCCGAACCACGCGCCGCCGCCGAGAACCCCGAACAGCAGCAGCACCATCACGAACGCCAGGACAGACCGGCCGGCCCCCTTCTGTTTGCGATGTCTCCACCGCCCGGGGTCCGGGTTGTCCTCGTACTTGAGCTCTTCCATCTCGCCGATCAATTAAGTCTGCCTCCGCTGCGCGTTGAGCCAGCTCTGCAGGATCTCCACGGCCGCCGCCTGGTCGACGACCGCACGCTGGCGTTTGCCCTTGACACCTCGTTCGGACAATCGGCGACTGGCCACGACTGTCGACATCCGCTCGTCAGTCAGTAGCACCGGCACCGGCCCGAGCAGTGGCACGAGCCGGTCCACGTACGCCCGGATATGGCCGGCCGCCACACCCTCACGCCCGTTCAGAGCCACCGGCAGCCCCACCACGATCTCGACCGCCTCGAACTCGGCGGCCAGCCGGGCCAGTTCCGTCATGTCCTTCGGTGTGCCGTCGTCACCGGTCTCCCGGTCCCGCGGCACGGTCACCACCGGACTGGCCAGGATGCCGTCGGGGTCACACCTGGCCACCCCGATCCGCACCTGCCCCACGTCCACCCCGAGGCGGACACCCCGGGCGAAGTGTCGCGTCACGCCTTCAACCTGCACAGCACCAACACGTGCCTCCCGTACCGAACGCTTGATGCGAAGACTAGCGACCGACCACTTAGATGATCGCCATTCCAATCGCGCCGAAAGCTTAACCGCATCACTCGATCGTGTGCCGCCGCCCGGGGCAGGCCTAAAGTTCCGCTAAGAAACGACACACAGAGACGACATTTGTCATCACTTTGGGTAAAACACAAGGGCGCCCCGGAAACCGGAGCGCCCTTGAATGGTAGACCTCAGACGAGATCGGCGATCGCTTTCTCGATCGCACCCAGCAGCACCGGCGCCTGATCCGCCGGAACACCGCCACCCTGCGCCAGGTCGGCGTTACCGCCACCCCGGCCGGACAGCGCCGCCTTCACCAGATCCTGCGCCGAGACGCCCCGGCCCTTCGCCGCCGCGTTGATCGCCACGATCAGCGAGGCCTTGCCGTTGGACCGCGCGGTCACCGCGACCACAGCGGGACGCGCGGCGTCGATCCGGCCGCGGATCTCCTGCGCCAGGGTCCGGACGTCGTTGCCGGCCGCACCCTCCGGCGCCTCGGTGCCCACGTAGGCGATCCCGCGCACGTCCTTGGCCTGGTCAGCGAGCGCGCCAGCCCCGCCCAGGACCATCTGCGCGCGCATCTTCTCCAGTTCCTTCTCCGCGTCGCGCAGCGCCGTGACGGTCTGCTCCACCCGGTCGGCCACCTGGTCACCGGGCACCCGGAACAGGTCCGCCAGACGCGACACCAGCAGGTGCTCCTTGGCCAGGAAGCTGAACGCGTCCAGACCGACGAGGGCCTCCACGCGGCGTACGCCGGAACCGATCGACTGCTCGTTGAGGATCTTCACCAGGCCGAGCTGACCGGACCGGGCCACGTGGGTGCCACCGCACAGCTCCCGCGCGTAGTCACCGACCTCGACGACCCGGACCTCGTCGCCGTATTTCTCGCCGAACAGCGCCATCGCACCGAGCCGCCGCGCCTCCTCCTGCGAGGTGACGAACGCGGTGACCTCGAGGTCGCTCAGCAGCACCTCGTTGATCTGCTGCTCCACGTCGAAGAGCACCGACGGGCTGACAGCGCCCGGGGTGTGGAAGTCGAACCGCAGCCGGCCCGGCGCGTTCAGCGAACCCGCCTGGGTCGCCGACTCGCCGAGGAAGTTCCGCATCGTCTGGTGCACCAGGTGCGTCGCGGTGTGCGACCGGGAGATCGCCTTACGGCGGGTCACGTCGATCTCGGCGAGCGCCGTCTCACCGGCCCGCACCTCACCGCGGACGACCCGCGCCTTGTGCACGATCAGGCCGGGGATCGGCTGCTGCACGTCGACGATCTCCAGCCGGCCGTTGCCGACGTTGATCACGCCGGTGTCGGCCTGCTGGCCACCGCCCTCCGCGTAGAACGGGGTGGTGTCCAGCACCAGCTCGACGAAGTCACCCTCGCCGGCCACCTCGATCTTCCCGGAGCCGCCGATCAGCGCCCGGACCCGCGATTCCCGGGTGATCTCCTGGTAACCGGTGAACTCGACCGCGCCGCCCGCGTCCAGCGCCGAACGGTACGCCGACAGGTCCGCGTGACCGGTCTTACGCGCCGCCGCGTCCGCCTTCGCCCGGGCCCGCTGGTCGGCCATCAACCGGCGGAAACCCTCCTGGTCGACCTGCAGGCCCTGCTCCTGCGCGATCTCCAGGGTCAGGTCGATCGGGAAGCCGTACGTGTCGTGCAGCTGGAACGCCTTGTCCCCGGCCAGCTGGGACCTGCCGCTCGACTTCGACTCGGCGATCGCCGAGTCGAGGATGTTGGTGCCCGCCTTCAGCGTGGAGAGGAACGCCTCCTCCTCCGCGTAGGCGTAGGTGGAGATCCGGCCGAACTCCTTCGCCACCTCCGGGTAGGACGGGGCCATGCAGTCCCGCGCGATCGGCAGCAGGATCGGCAGCGCCGGCTCCTGCCAGCCGAGCAGGCGGATCGCCCGGATCGCCCGGCGCATGATGCGGCGCAGCACATAGCCGCGGCCCTCGTTGGACGGCACGATGCCGTCGCTGATCAGCATCAGCGCGGTCCGGACGTGGTCCGCGATCACCCGCAGGCGCACGTCGTCCGGGTGGCTCTCGGACGCGGCGTGACCGGAACGGGTGCCGTACTCCTTGCCGGTCATCTCGGCGGCCTTCGCCAGGATCGGCTTGACCTCGTCGATCTCGTACAGGTTGTCGACACCCTGCAGGATCGACGCGATGCGCTCCAGGCCCATGCCGGTGTCGATGTTCTGCTTCGGCAGGTCACCGACGATCGTGAACTCTTCCTTCGACTTCACGTCGGTGATCTCGTGCTGCATGAAGACCAGGTTCCAGAACTCCAGGTACCGGTCCTCGTCGACCTCCGGGCCGCCCTCCTTGCCGTAGGCGGGGCCGCGGTCGTAGTACAGCTCGGAACACGGGCCCGCCGGACCGGGGATGCCCATCGACCAGAAGTTGTCCTTCTTGCCCCGGCGCACGATCCGCTCGGCCGGCAGCCCGGTCTTCTTCCACAGCTCGATGGCCTCGTCGTCGTCCAGGTAGACGGTCGCCCAGATCTTCTCCGGGTCCAGACCGAAACCACCCTCCTCGACCGGCTTGGTGGACAGCTCCCACGCCAGCCGGATCGCGTCCGCCTTGAAGTAGTCACCGAACGAGAAGTTGCCGTTCATCTGGAAGAACGTGCCGTGCCGGCTGGTCTTGCCGACCTCGTCGATGTCCGGCGTGCGGATGCACTTCTGCACACTCGCGGCCCGATCGTACGGCGCCGCCTGCTGCCCCAGGAAGAACGGGACGAACTGCACCATGCCGGCGTTGATGAACAGCAGGTTCGGGTCGTCGATAGCCGGCAGCGGGGCACTCGGGACCACCGTGTGCCCGTTCGCCTCGAAATGCGCCAAGAAGCGCCGTTTCACTTCCGCCGTTCTCATCGAGTTCCCTCCTGCGAGCCGGGCTGCGCATCGTCACGCAACTCGGCGAACTTGTCCTCATACAGCTCACCCGCGGCGAACGCCTCGTGGATCTGCTGCTCCCGCTCGGCCATGCCGTCGCGGACGTCATCCACGAAGTTACGCATCGACTCGACGAGGCCGCCAGCGGATTCCGAGAGCGAGGTGGCGATGCCGGTCGGGGTGAACTCGTTGGCCTTCTGGTTCAGTTTGCGGACGACAAGGGCGCCGACGGCCAAGCCGACGCCGAGCCACAGCAGACGCTTCATGAGGGTGACCCTTCCCAGCTCAGCGCTTGGCCCTACGGCGCTGCTTGATCGCGTCGCGGACGTCGCGCTCCTCCTCGGCACTGCGGCGCGCGTTCGCGGCCTTCCGCAGGCCGTATCCGAACGAGGCCACCTTCACCAGCGGGTTCGCGGCGGCCGCCGACACGACAGTGACCAGGTTCGCGATGTTCGCCGACACGTTCTGCGCGTGCTCGGTCATCGTGTCGACCTTGGCCAACTGCACGTTCACACCGTCCAAAGAGACCTGGACCTGGCTCAGCGCCACGTTCACGTTCTCCACCGTGTGATTCACGTTGGTCAGCAGCGGGCCGGTCCGGTCCACCACGTCGTTGATCGCGTTGGTGGTGGCATCGATGGTGCGACCCAACTTGAGGATCGGCACGGCCAGCACCAGAACGAGCATGAGGAAGGCGCCTGCCGCGACAAGACCTGCGATTTCTCCGGCTTCCATGTGGCGCGTACTCCTATTCGGGTGGTCACGGTTTCGGCGGACGACTAGCAGACCCTACCGTCCGTGACCACCACTCGCGTCACGACTCCTCTGGTGTCGGGAAGATGGAGTCGGTGTCCGGCAACACGGCGTCCGGCGTCACTCCCACCGGCCCCGGAGCGGTGTCCGTCCGCCCCCGGGTGTCGGAGATCGTGTTCT
>DATMVU010000124.1:0-11729 GCA_035562875.1 Actinoplanes sp.
AGGTGATCCGGCCGTCCGCGGCGACCTGCACGATGGCGAGGGGGATGGTCTCGGTGAGCCGCCGCATCAACTTCTCGGCGGACCGGACCGCCTCCTGGGCGG
This sequence comes from Actinoplanes sp., assembly GCA_035562875.1. GTDB lineage: Bacteria > Actinomycetota > Actinomycetes > Mycobacteriales > Micromonosporaceae > Actinoplanes. Next base: position 103 of record DATMVU010000124.1, read on the forward strand.
CCATCTCGTCGGAGATGTCCAGCATCTCGGCGATCACCCGGGGGTTGTCCGGTTCGGCGAGCAGGTTGTGGTTGGTCACCTCGAACCACACGGTGTGGCCGTCCCGGTGCAGGTGGCGCAGCCGGACCCGGCGGGTCGCGCCGGGTGGGGAGCCGAGCATGTCCAGCCAGCCGGTGATGGCCCGGTCCTGGTCGCCGGGGTGGACGAGGTCGAGGGTGCGCCGGCCGATCAGATCGGCGGGGGCGTACCCGAGTAGCGCTGTGATCTCCGGGCCGACCTCGGTGACCACCGAGACCTGGTTCTTGACCATGGTGACCAGGCGGGGCCGGTACTCCTCCGGGGTGAGCGCCAGGTCCGCGGTGATACCGGTGCCGATGATGATGCCGAGGTAGACACCGAACCGGTGGGTGCCGTCGATGAAGTGGAGGCGGGCCTGCTCGTCCGGGGCGGCGGTGAGGTGGACCCGGCAGCCGGCGACCCCTTCGGTGACGACCTGGTGCCAGGTGTCCAGGAGCAGCCGCTGGTCCTCGGGGACGACCAGGGCGAGCATCGAGGACGGGCCTTCGACGGTGCGCAGGCCGAGTGCGGCGACGGCGGGTGGCATCGGGGTGAACAGCCCGTTGATCCCGATCGCGGTGATGAAGGCGTCCGGGTTCTTGGCCGTCACCGCGGCGAGCACGGCGTCACGGTCGTCGGGCTTCATCATCTTGTCGTCGGCCACACGGCCTCCCATCGGCGGCCGGGTCCGGATCTGAGACTTTCCCGGTGGCCTTTGCAGGCCCTTGATACCTAGAACTACTATGCCTCGTACTTCTAGGTATGGAAGGGGGTGCCCATGCGGGTGACCAAGGATCTGGTGGCCGCCTCGGCGACGCCCATCGTGCTCGGCATCCTCGCCGAGGGCGAGAGCTACGGCTACGCCATCCTGCGTCGCATCAGCGATCTGTCCGGCGGCGAGCTGGACTGGACCGAGGGCTTCCTCTACCCCCTGCTGCACCGCCTGGAGCGTCTCGGTCACGTGGAGGCGTACTGGCACGCGGCCGCGGGGGAGCGGCGCCGCAAGTACTACCGCATCACCGAGCAGGGCCGGGCCGAACTGGCCGAACAACGACGTCAGTGGCAGACCGTGGTGGAAGCGCTCACCCAGGTCTGGCCGCTGCTCATCCCTCAGGAGGGCACCGCGTGACCGTCACGAACGGCAAGGACGAGCTGGAGGAACAGTTCGCGCGGTGGCGCGAGCACGTCCGCCGCCGACCGGAACTGGTGGAGTCCGACGCCGACGAGCTGGAGGACCACCTGCGGGGCTCGGTCGACGAGCTGGTGGCGCTCGGGCTGAGCCGCGACGAGGCGTTCCTGGTCGCGATCAAGCGGATGGGCGGTCTGGACGACCTGTCCCGCGAGTTCGCCCGCGAGCACTCCGAGCGGCTGTGGAAGCAGCTCATGTTCACCCCCGATCCGGTCAAGAAGAACAGCGACCTGATCGCCATGCTCGTCTGCGCGATCGGCGCCGCCCTCTCCATCAAGATCCCCGAGCTGGCCGGCATGTCGTGGGAGGACGACGGCTGGTTCTACGGGATGAACCTGTCCCTCTTCCCGCTGCCCTGGCTGGCCGGCTTCCTGGCGTGGCGCCGCCGGCCCGCGACCTGGGTGTACGGGGTGCTGGTGGCGCTGTTCGCGGTCGGCCTGGCGGTCGCGAACATCTACGCGTCAAGCGAGGGAACCCAGTCGATCGACCTGGTCATGACCCACCTGCCGATCGCGTTGTGGCTGGTGGTGGGCCTGGCCTACGTCTCCGACGACCTGCGGTCGTCGCGGCGGCGGATGGACTTCATCCGATTCACCGGGGAGTGGTTCGTCTATGTCGTCCTGACCAGCCTCGGTGGCGGGGTTCTCGTGCTGTTCCTGTACGGGATCTTCGATGCCATCGACCTGTCGCCGGAGGCCTTCGTCTCCGGGTGGCTGGTGCCCTGCGGCTGGATGGCCGCCGTCGTCGTCGCCGGCTGGCTGGTCGAGGTCAAGCAGGGGGTCATCGAGAACATCGCGCCGGTCCTGACCCGGCTGTTCACCCCGCTGTTCACCGTTGCCCTGCTGGCCTACCTGGGCATCATCGGCTTCGGCGGCCGGGGCCTGGACATCGACCGGAACACCCTGCTGCTGTTCGACCTGCTGCTCGCCGTGGTGCTCGGGCTGCTGCTGTACTCGTGGTCGGCCCGCGATCCGCTGGCCCCGCGCGGCCCGTTCGACTTCATGCAGCTCGCCCTGGTGGTCAGCGCGCTGGTGATCGACGCGCTGGTGCTCTACACCATGACCACCCGGATCGCCGAGTACGGCACCACCCCGAACAACGTCACCGCCCTCGGCATGAACATCGTGTTGCTGGTCAACCTGGCCTGGGCGGCCTGGCTGCTGCTCGGTTTCGTCCGGCGGCGCGGCGGCTTCGCGGCCATCGAGCGCTGGCAGACCGCCTACCTGCCGGTGTTCGCGGTCTGGTTCTGGACCGTCGTGCTGATCCTGCCGCCGGTGTTCAACTTCCGGTGACGCTTGTCGACGGTGACGCTTGTCGACGGTGACGCTGTTCGACGGTGACGCTGTTCGAATGTGAACGGCCTTGAGTGTCCGTGCTCGATTGATGGACTTGCCGCCGCCCGCCGAACATATTGCACCTCATGCGTATCCGTGTGCTGGTCGCGATGGTCGCACTGCTGTTCGGCGGGCTGGTCCTCCCCCAGCCCGCGGCGGCGGCCACGACACTGATCTACACCACCTTCAAGGGCGACGGCGCCGCCGATCAGGAACTGTGGGTCTACCGGTCCACCGACGGCGGCCTCAACTACAGCGTTCTGTACGACACGAACTTCCGCGGTCCGACCGGGGTGCTGCGTGATCCGAGCATCATCAAGCGCGGCAGCACGTACTTCATCGCCTACACGGTGCAGTCGTGGACCACGAACTCGACGTACTACGCCGTGGCCCGCAGTACCGACCTGCGGAACTGGACCAACGTCACCACCATCCCCTCCGGCATCAGCAGCACCAAGTACACCTGGGCGCCCGAGTTCTACGTCGAGGGCGGCACCACCTACCTGATCACCAACGTGGCCCAGACGACCTGCTCGGCGTGCTTCCGGCCGTACGTCTACACCGCCCAGAACACCGATCTCACGTCGTGGAGCGGCCCGCAGCAGATGTGGGGCCTGGGCACCAACCACATCGACGCGTACGTGGTGAAGTCCGGCAGCACCTGGCACTCCTTCGTCAAGAACGAGACCACCAAGTACATCGAGCACTGGACCAGCACCGACCGGCTCACCGGCGGCTGGATCAACCGGGGCAACCTGTGGGCGTCCGGTTACGAGGGCCCGTCCCTGGTCCGCCTCGACGACGGCCGCTGGCGCATCTACGTCGACAAGTACACCAACGGCGGCCTCTGGACCGCGACCAGCTCCGACCTGAACACGTGGACCGGTCTGAGCGCGGTCGGCTGCTCGGGTTGCCGCCACGGCACCGCCATCCCCCAGTGATTGGATCCCCGATGTCCCCGATCCGCAGGCTTCTCCTCATCCCCCTGGTGGCCGCCCTGACCGCCCTCGGTGGTGTCGCCGTCACCTCGTCCCCGGCGGCGGCCGCCACCAACTCGTTCCGTGGTGTGAACTGGGCGGTGCTCGGCGACAACTTCAGCACCGGCCCGCTCGTCGTCTCCGGGCTCAGCTCGACGGACAGCTACGCGACGGTGCAGGCCAAGGCGAACGCCCTCTACGACGACATGGCCACCATCGGCGTCAACACGGTCCGGCTGCCGATCAACACCCACACCGTCGGTACGGCGTGGTGGAGCGCCTACCGCGGGGCCATCGACGCCGCCACCGCCCGCGGCTTCAAGGTCATCCTGGCGTACTGGGAGGACGGCGCGGCCTCCGGCGGCCGGGTCGTCAACACCGCCGCGTGGAACACCATGTGGTCCAACGTGACCTACCTGTACGGCGCCAACACCAACGTCTACTTCGAGCCGATGAACGAGCCGCACGGCTACACCTCGGCCGAGTGGCGCAACGTGGCGGCGGCCTGGATGAGCTACCACTACTCGGCGGTGCCGGCCCGCACCCTGATCGGCGGCACCGGCTACAGCCAGGACCTGCGGGACGTCTGCAACGACAGCCGGTTCAACGGCACCCTGCTCTCGTTCCACCACTACGCGTTCTTCTACAGCGCGATGACGTACGACGCGTTCCGCACCCACATCCAGACCCGGCTCGGCAACTGCGCGTCCCGGGCTGTCGCGACCGAGTTCGGCGCCCCGATGGCGACCGGCCTGAACTACGCCGACGCGAACAGCACCGACAACTTCGTCCGGCACATCCGCGCGATCACCCAGGTGATGCGGGACAACCAGATGGGCGGCACCTACTGGCCGGCGATCGGCGGTAAACCGACGGGCACCTCCGGGTACGACTACTACTCGATGTTCGCCCTGTCCGGCAGCGGCACCAACCTGAACCTGACCGTCCGCAACACCTCGGGCAAGGACCGGCTGCGTTACGGCTGGGGGCTCTGACCGTTCCGGATCAGCTCCCGGATCCGTAGCGCCCGCTGTCGCACCACCGTCGCCGCCTCGGTGTCACCCATCTCCGCCAGGGTGTCGCCGAGGCGGTCCGCGGTCTCCGCCTCCTCGTGCCGGGACCCCAGCCCGGCCTGCAGCTCCATCCCCTCCCGGAAGCATGCCGCGGCTTCGGCCAGGGAACCGAGCGCGTGATGGGCGACGCCGAGCGTGTCCAGGGTCGCCGCCAGCCCGGCCCGGTGCCCGATCGCCCGCTGCAGTCCGACAGCCTCCCGGCACCTGTCGAGGGCCGCCGCGTGCTCCCCGCGCCGGGTGTGCAGATGACCGGTCATGTTCAGTGCGAAGCCGAGCACCACCGGATCGTCCGCCGTCCGGGCCACCGCGATCGCGCGCTCCCCGTAGCCCAGCCCGTCGGCCAGCCGGTCCCGCTGCTCCTCGGCCCAGGCCAGCAGATAGAGACAGTTCGCCGCCCGGCCGGGATTCCCGGTCCGGTGATACAGGTCGTGCGCCCGCTCCAGATGGGCCAGCGAGTCCTCCGGGTGTCCGGCCTGCAGGTGACCGTTGCCGACCACCCGGTGCGAGAACGCCAGCGCCGCCGGATCGCCGAGCCGCCCGGCCGCTGCGAGTGCCGCCGTCTGCACCCGCAGCCAGGCCGGCCAGTCGCCGCCCCGATCCAGGAACTCGCCGATTCCCCAGGCCAACTGCCACACTTCAACGTCCCTGCCGGTACGGGTGGCCAGCTCGAAGACGGCCAGCAGCCCCTTCTGCTCGGCATCGAACCAGGCCAGTGCCGCTGGCTCGCCGTCGAACCCGGACGCGTCCTTCTCCGTCAGGGGCAGTTCGATCGGGGTGCGGAACGGGTTGAGTGCGACAGCAGCCGCGTGGGCCGCGTGCACCAGCCGGGTGATCAGCCGCGCCTGTGCCGGGTCCCGTTCGGGTTCCTCGACGAGTTCCCCGGCGTAGGCCCGGAGCAGGTCGTGGAACGCGTACCGGCCGGGCTGGGGTTCGCCGAGCATGCCGGCCCGCGCCAGTCCGGCGAGAACGGCCGCCGCTGCCGCTGTTCCGCTCGCGGTGAGCGCCGCCGCGTCGGCTGCCGTGACCTCCGGTCCCGGGTGCAGCGCGAGCAGCCGGAACATCCGCCGGGCCGGTTCCGGCAGCCGGTGGTACGACCAGGAGAACGCCGCCCGCACGTCGGTCCCCGCGTCACCGCTGACCATCGCGTCCAGTCCACCGGCGGCCCGGTCCAGCTCCCCGGCCATCCCGCCGAGCGCGAACGACGGGTGCGCGGCGGCACGGGCGCCGACCACGGCCAGTGCCAGCGGCAGCCGCCCACAGGCCGTCACGATCCGGTCGGCCGCCTCGGGTTCCGCCGCGATCCGCCCGGCACCCAGCCGTCCGGCCAGCAGGGCGAGAGCGTCCCGGTCACCGAGCGGCTCCACCGGCAGTGGTTCCGCGCCGTCCGCCACGGCCAGGCCGGTCAGCAGGCGCCGGCTGGTCAGCAGGGCCAGACAGCCGTCCGGTGGCAGCAGGTCCCGGACCTGCCCCTCGTCGGCCACGTTGTCCAGCACCACCAGGATCCGGCGGCCGGTGAGCGTCCGCCGGTAGAGCCGGGCCGCCTCCGGCACACCGGCCGGCACCCGGTCCCCGGGTGTCCCCAGCGAGATCAGCAGATGACGCAGTGCCTCGGCAGTGGTCACCACCTGCCCCGGATGGAAGCCTCGCAGGTCCAGGAAGAGCTGCCCGTCCGGGAACCGCCCGGCGATCCGGTGTGCCCAGTGCACGGCGAGCGACGTCTTGCCGACGCCGGCCATCCCGCTGATCACGATCGGACGTGAGACCCCGGCCGGCTCGTCCAGCCGGGCCAGCTCGTCCAGCCGGGCCAGTTCCGGCTCCCGGGCCACGAACGCCCGCTGCCCCGGCGGTAGCTCCCGGGGCGCCACCCACCGGGACGGCGCCCGCCGCCGGTCGTCCTCCAGCCGGTCCCGGACCTTCGCCAGCATCGTCACCTCGGCGGCGCCGGCCCCCAGGATCCGGACCAGCCGGTCGAACCGGTCCGCCGGGGGCAGCACCCGCCCGGTGAAGTACTCCCCGATCGCCCCGTGTGAACAGCCGGCCCGCTCCGCGATGTCCCGGTAGGACAGTTGCCGGCACCCGCCCCGCCGGGCCTGCCGTCGCCGCAGCCGTCGCAACACCTCGCCGAGCTCGGCGGGGGTGGCGGGATCGGTCGGCAAATCCGGTCTCCTGGTTCAGGCGGCATCCATCGTGCACCCCGAACCCTAGTTCCGGAACGCCGGTCCCGGAACCTCAGTTCCCGGCGCTCGCCCGCTGCCGCCGCCGTTGTTCCCGGAGCACCCGCTTGGCCTCGCGCCGGGTCAGCCCCAGCTCTTCGACCAGGCGTCTGTGCGGCCCGAGCATCATCGCCGCCACCCCGATCCCGAGCGGTCCGCTCAGCCCGGCGAGCTGGGGTGCACCGCTGGCGACGGCCACCCCGAGCACCGCGAACATCATCACCACCACGACCAGTGCCGACACCTTCAGTTGCCGATCGGATTTCGCCAGCCGCGCCAGCTCGTCCGGGTTCAATGTGCGCATGCGCGGCACGTTAGGCCCGCCGATGCCGGGTGTGCCGGTCCCGATGCGCTCCGGAACCGCCGGGTACCGATGCCGAGCTGCCCGGATGCCGGCTCCACCGATCCGGGTGGGTGTCCGGTCCTGTCCAACCGCACTGGACAGGATCTGTTAATTACCTTAATAATTTGACCTCCCTCGATCTATGCGGAGGTCTTGCATGCGCCGCACCCGTTCCCTGATCCGATCCCTGGCCGCGGTGGTCCTCGCCGCCGGTCTCACCCTCACCGCCGTGACACCCGCCGAAGCCGCCCGGAGATCCACCCCCGTCGGGCAGAACGGGCAGCTTCGAGTCTGCGGGCTCCAGCTCTGCAACGCGCGGGGCAAGGCGGTCCAGCTGCGCGGCATGAGCACACACGGTCTGCAGTGGTACTCCCAGTGCGTCACCGGCACCTCGCTGAACGTTCTCGCGAACGAGTGGCGGGCGGACGTCCTGCGGATCTCGATGTACATCCAGGAGGGCGGTTACGAGACCGATCCGGCCGGGTTCACCGCGAAGGTCAACGATCTGATCGAGATGGCCACCGCGCGGGGGCTGTACGCGATCGTCGACTGGCACATGCTCTCGCCGGGTGATCCGAACGTCAACCTGGAACGGGCCAAGACCTTCTTCCGGCAGATCGCCGCCCGGCACAAGCACAAGACCAACATCCTGTACGAGATCGCGAACGAGCCGAGTGGGGTCCACTGGAGTTCGATCAAGTCGTACGCCGATCAGTTGATCCCGGTGATCCGGAGCCAGGACCCGGACGGTGTGGTGCTCGTCGGGACGGAGGACTGGTCGTCGCTGGGTGCCTCCGGCGACGGGCAGGGCGTGTCGAGGATCCTGGCGAACCCGGTGAAGGCCGGCAACGTCATGTACACGTTCCACTTCTACGCGGCCTCGCACGACGACTGGTACCTGGACACGCTCCGCGACGCGGTCACGAAGCTCCCGGTGTTCGTCACCGAGTTCGGCACCCAGGAGTACACCGGCGACGGCCCGGACGACTTCGCCCGCTCGCAGCAGTACCTGGACCTGCTGAAGCAGCACAAGGTCAGCTGGGTCAACTGGAACTTCTCCGACGACCTCCGGTCCGGTGCGGTCTTCACCGAGGGCACGTGTGCGGCCGGTGCCTGGTCGGGGACGGCCCGCCTGAAGCCGGCCGGGGCCTGGATCCGCGACCGGATCCGGGAGTGAGGCGGCCGGATCCGGGAATGAGGCGGCCGGATTCTGGAGTGAGACGGTGACGACATGTGCCGGGGCTGTTGCGGCCGGTATGCGCGGGTTGCGCTAGGGTCGCCGGATGTTGCCGAGGTTGAAGGCGTTCGCGCGGAGGCACCACGAGGCTGCCAAGTTCCTTGTGGTCGGTGGGGTCTGCTTCGTCGCCACCACGTCGATCAACTACGCACTCAAGCTGACCGTGCTCTCCGGTAAGCCGGTGACCGCTCTGGCGATCGCGACGATCCTCAGCACCGTGTTGTCGTACGTGCTCAATCGTGAATGGTCGTTCCGGACCCGGGGCGGGCGGGAGCGCCGGCACGAGGCGGCCCTGTTCTTCTCGGTGAGCGCGGTCGGGGTGGTGCTCAACTCGCTGCCCCTGGCCGTCTCCCGGTACGTCTTCCACCTGCAGGTGCCGGAGGTGACCCGGCCGGTGCAGGAGATCGCCGACTTCGTCAGCGGCATCGTCATCGGCACGCTGATCGCCATGGTCTTCCGGTTGTGGGCGTTCCGGACGTTCGTCTTCCCGGAGGCGGACGCCCGGGTTCGCCCGGCCCGGCGCAGTGGGCGCGGCCCGCGCAGCAGCCTGGCGCGGCACGAGTCGGTCCCGGAGCGTGCCGGGACTTCCGATTAGGTCAGGCTGACCAAAGATCTGAGTGTCCAGGATGTTCTGGGCACTCTTCTTTGGTTTTCGGAAGGTTCTGTGGATCAAGCTGGTGCTGCCGATCCCCGGCCGGCCGTCGCGCCCCCTTTCGACCTCGCGGATTTCGGGCTGCTCGACGAGCCGACACCGCATCCGTCGCACTGGTACGCCCGCTGGCGTGCCCTGCCCGAGGACCAGCGCAACGTGCTGCGCACCTACACGCCGGCCGCGATCCGCTCCACTTCCTGCGAGATCGACATCGACTTCGTCATCCATGAACCGGCCGGACCCGCGCCGGAGTGGGCGCTGGCCGCCCAGCCCGGCGACGAACTGGTCGTCACCGGGCCCGACGTGCGGATGGGCTGGACCGGCTACGGCATCTGCTGGGATCCCGGCGACGCCCGCGACGTGCTGATCATCGGCGACGAGACGGCGTTCCCGGCGATCCGCAACATCGTCGCGAGCCTCGGCCCCTCCGTGCGCGCACTGGTGCTGGCCGAGGTGGGCACACCCGCCGACGACCTGGTGTCCGCGGTCGCCCGCGACGGCGTCACCGTCAGTGTGGTCGCCCGCGGAGCACTGGAGGCGGCGGTGCGGAACTCGCCGACGGGCCTCCCACGTGTGGATCGCCGGGGAATCAGGATCGGTCACCCGGATCCGCCGCCACCTGACCGAGGAACGCGGCCTGTCCAAGGACCAGGTCTCCTTCCTCGGCTACTGGAAACCCGGCGGCCGACAGCTCCTGAGTCCCGATCACATTCAGTAGTTTCAGTCGCTCGGCCGCGTCACTGCCCGCCGCAGCCGAGTAGGCGACCACCTTCACGTCACCGCCCGGCGCGGTCAGCAGATCACAGTCCACCTCGAACGTGCCCACCGTGGGATGCCGGATGGTCTTGCGGTTCGACTCGTGCACCCCGACCACCCCGCCGTCCCACAACTCGGCGAACCCGTCACCGGCCGCCCGCAACTCCCGGACCAGGGCGCGCAGCCCCGGATCGGCCGGGTAGCGGACCACCGCCCCGCGCAGGTCGGTGACCAGCGCGGCATGGAAGGCGTCCCGCATCTCCGCGGTGTGACAGATCCGGCTCGGCGCGTTCGTGAACGCCCGCCACGCCACGTTCCGGTCCCGGCCGCGTTGCCCGGACAGATCCCCGATCAGGGCCGCGGACAGCGGATTCCACAGGATGATGTTCCACGCGGCGTCACAGACGGTGAGTGCAACCCCGTCCAGTTGGCCGATCAGGCGACGCACCCCCGGCGGGATGTCCGCGCTGATCCGTCCCGGTCCGGGTGGCTTCTGATCGGCCAGCACGAACAGATGCTCCCGCTCGGCGTCCGACAGGCGCAGAGCACGGGCCAGAGCCGACAGCACCTGTACGGACGGTGACGTGGCCCGGCCCTGTTCGAGACGCACCACGTAGTCCACCGACAGTCCCGCCAGCCCGGCCAGCTCCTCACGCCGCAACCCGGCCGCCCGGCGCACCCCGTTGGCCGGGAGCCCCGCCTCCACGTGTGAGGTCCGGTCCCGCCAGCCCCGCAACGCCCGCCCCAGCTCTCCGCTCATGCTTGCGAGTATTCCCCGGCATCGGTGCGACAGCCTGGTACTGGCAGTGCCCTGGCTGTCCCCGCCCAGCCGTCGAACGATGAACGGCATGACGATCACCCTGATCACCGGAGCCAACAAGGGCCTCGGCTTCGAGACCGCCCGCCAGCTGATCGAAGCCGGCCACACCGTCTACGCCGCGGCCCGCGACGCCGACCGCGGCCGGAACGCCGCCGACAAACTCGGCGCCCGTTTCGTCCAGCTCGACGTCACCGACGACGCCTCGGTGGCGGCTGCCGCCGAGTTCGTCCGCACCGACAGCGGCCACCTCGACGTGCTCGTCAACAACGCCGGCATCATCGGCTCGGGCAAGGCCGTCGCCGAGACCACCGCCCTCGACCTGGCAAGAATCTTCGACACCAACCTGTACGGCCCGGTCCGGGTCACCAACGCCCTCCTGCCCCTGCTGCAGTCCAGCACCAACCCGGTCGTGGTGAACGTGAGCAGCGGCCTCGGCTCGATCGCCCTGTGCACCGATCCCGGCCGGATCGAGTCGCACATCAACGTCCTGGACTACACGTCGTCGAAGACCGCCCTGGTCATGGTCACCACCCAGTACGCCAAGGCGTTCCCGTCGATCCGCTTCAACGCCGTCGACCCCGGCTACACCGCCACCGACCTGAACGCACACTCCGGCCCGCAGTCGATCGAGGAGGGCGCCGAGATCCTGGTGAAGATGGCACTGATCGGCCCCGACGGCCCCACCGGCGGCTTCTTCGACCGCTACGGCCCGGTCGCCTGGTGACCTCTCAGGTAGCCAGGTGCTGGACGAAGAGCCCCACGACGATGGTGTCCCGAGGCCCGACCCAGAAGTGAATCCGGTTCCGGTGCCGTTCGATCTTGATATGCCACTCACAGCGGTACGTCGTGTCGCCCACCGTGACGTCGCGTAGCCTCATCAGCTTCTCGCTGGATCGGGTCTTGACGCTCTCCATCGAAACGTCGAAGTGGTGCCGTCCGAGAGCCGCCTGCACCTCGTGCGAAATGCCGTTACCCG
>DATMVU010000125.1:0-8739 GCA_035562875.1 Actinoplanes sp.
GCATCGCGCCATTATCGTCGGGCGGCGTCAACGCCGGCGGACGAGCCATGATCCGGCATCCGCATCTGCCGCGAGTCGCGCGCTACCAGGCGCGACCGGAGGCTCCGCTCTGCGGACCAGCGGATCCGCAAAGTGGGGATATCGGTACCGTGCGGGGTCGCCGACGTCGTTGAACATCGCCGCAATCAGGGGGAATACCGGCGGAGGACTGTAGCTTCACATCGTGAAGAGCCCTAACCTTCGCCGTGCGGTGAGCGGCCGACACGCCCGTTGGCTGCTGTCGGCGGCCATCCTGGTTCTGGCGTTCATCACTGGCTTCGTGACCGCACGAGTGCGGCCGGACCATGCCGCGACGCCGAGATGGATCAGCGGAACGGTCACCTGGTCGAACGCCGACATCCATCGAGTGCTGTTCGAAGCCGACGACAACAGCGATGACAGCGGTGAGTACGAGGTGGGTGCTATCGGCCGGTGGAACCGGAAAGGAGGAGCCTACTGAGGTTGAACGACATGTTGAGATTTTGCCGCCGGCGCGGTACGGCGTGACAATTGCGATCTTGACGGTGAGCTGTTGCCTTGTGGTCGGATGGATGTCACGGATGCCGGTGAAGGCCGTGACTGCGACGGGGCCGACCTGTTCCCCGGCTGGGTTGGGACGTCTATTCGATCTGCGGTGAGACCTGAGACGAGACCTGCGGCGAGGGCTGGTGCGGCGGGAGCAGTGCCAGGGCCGCGTGCAACTGCCCGAGCTGTGTGGTCACGGTGAACATGGCCAGGTCGGTGGCGTTGATGGCCGGCTGTTCGGAGTGGTCGTCCTCGTTGATGTTCTCGTGGTATTCGAAGAGGCAGACCTCGTAGAGGCGTTCCGCCTCGTCCGCGAGTCGCCGGGCCCGGTCCGCATGCTGCTCAGGAGTCACGCCCCTGATGATTCCAGGTGGTACCGGACAGGATCTCCACCGCCTGCTCGATCTTGCGGCCCGTCCGGTCACCGGGCGCCCTCCAACGCGATGCTCATGTCGAAGTTCGGCAGGTGCTGGCCGCGGATCTCGGCCACCCGGGCCGCGTCGACGGTGAAGCCGAACCGTTCGAAGGCGGGGCGGGCGGTGCGGCTGGCGTGCACGTGCACCCGGCGGTGCCCGGCGGCTGCCGCTTCGGTGAGGACGTGGGTGACCAGGGCCCGGGCCACCCCGCGACGGCCGGCGTCGGGGTGTACGAACAGCATGTCGAGCAGGCCGTCGTCGGTGAAGTCGCTGAAACCCGTGACGGCACCGTCCATGCAGGCGACGAATGTGTGGGCGGCCGCGCGCCGGGCCCGCCACCGGTCCTCGTCGACGGTCGGCGGCGCCCACGCCCGGATCTGTTCGGGCGTGTAGTCGCGGCTGGCGGTGCCGTGGACGGCCGCGTGGAAGACCTGCCAGGTGGCGACGGCGTCGGCTTCCCGATAGCGACGGATCAGTAGGTCGGTCATCAGCACATTCTGGTCCGTGAACCGGAACGTCCCGGTTCCGGTACTCCCTGCGAGAGCCGGCGATGGGAGAACTCGGTGCGTCTCCTGGCAACGCCCTGGAGGCTGTGCTGTTCGACGTCCGGCGGCACTCGCCGACCATCCGGTCGTGGTGCCGGTGGCTGCGGGCGTGCTGATCTGCGGGGAGCGGTACGCGGCCTTCTACAGGTCCGCCGGGCCACCCGCACGATGCTGCCGGCCTGCACCGTCGGCGGCTGTCTCCTGGACGAGCCGGGTGACGTCGTGGACTGGCTGCTGCGGAGAACGGAGCCCTTCTATCGACGGGACGGTGTTTCGGAGTGGGCCCGGATTGAACTAGGCTGACCTCTCATCGCAGCCGCCGAAAACCTTTTCGTAGGCGTACGTAATGAGAAGGAAAAGTCCTTGTCACGAGCCACCCTTCGCGACGTCGCCAAACTGGCCGGTGTCTCGGTCGCGACCGCTTCCAAAGCGCTCAACGGCCAGCCGCAGGTGCGCGCCGAGACCCGGGAACGGGTCGTCCGGGCCGCCGAGCAGCTCTCCTTCTCGCCGAACACCCTGGCGCAGGGCCTGATAACCCAGCGCAGCGGTACGGTCGGGCTGCTCACGTCCGACCTGGAGGGCCGGTTCTCGATCCCGATCCTGATGGGTGCCGAGGACGCGTTCGGTTCCGATCAGACGTCGGTGTTCCTCTGTGACGCGCGCGGTGACACGATCCGGGAGCGACACCACCTGCGGGCGCTGCTGTCCCGCCGGGTCGACGGTTTGATAGTGGTCGGTGCCCGCCCGGACAGCCGGCCGTCGCTGGGGGAGTTGCCGATCCCGGTGGTGTACGCGTACGCCCCGTCCGACGATCCTGCCGACATCTCCCTGGTGACCGACAACGTCGGTGGCGGGCGGACCGCTGTGGATCATCTGATCCGGTGTGGCCGCCGCCGGATCGCGCACATCACCGGCGACCCGGGTTACAGCGCCGCCCAGGACCGGGCCCGCGGTGCCGTCGACCGGCTCACCGAGGAGGGGCTGCGGCTGTCCGGCGGTGAGGTGTGGTTCGGCATGTGGTCCGAGGCGTGGGGCCGGGGTGCCACCCGGATGCTCCTGGACCGGGATCCGCAGGTGGACGCGATCTTCGCCGGTTCCGACGAGATCGCCCGCGGTGTCCTGGACGTGCTGCACGAGGAGCGGATCGACGTACCGTCGCAGGTGGCGGTGATCGGTTTCGACAACTGGAGTGTCCTCGCGGCGAACTCCCGGCCGCCGCTGACCACCATCGACCTGAACCTGGAGCAGCTCGGCCGGATCGCCGCCCAGCGCCTGTCCGCTGCGATGGAGGGTCACCCGGCGTCCGGTGTGGAGACTTTTCCGGTACGCCTGATCACCCGCGAGTCGACGGCACCGCTGCGCTGACCGGTCAGGCGTGGCTGTCGGCTGTCGGCAGCCCGGCCAGCAGGTCGGCGGCGCGGCCGATCGAGTCGCGCCGGGTGGCGGCCCGCACCGGCCAGGTGACCACGTGCGCGGCGGCCCATTCGGCGTTCGGGCAGGACCCGGGCCGGTAACCGGCGAGGGCCAGGTCGGGGCCGGACAGTGGGTGGACCGGTGTGGTGTACCAGCCGCCCAGTTCCAGTCCGGCGGCGGTGGCCACGCGTAGTGCCTGCTCCTTGTCGTCGACGACGGCCGGGAAACGCAGTGGCACGCCGGGCACGATCCGGTGCATCTCGATCTCGTACGCGTCGGCCAGCTCCCGCCGTCGTTTCAGTTCGCTGCGGCTGGCGTGGATCCGTTCGGCCAGCCGGCGGCGGGTGCCGATCGCCATCCGCCAGCCGTATTCGGGGCTGGTGTGCGGGTCCGGTGGATACCAGCCGCCGACCGATCGGTGCAGGTCCCGCAGCCGTCCGGCCACCCCGGCCTTCTCGGCTGCCCGGTAGGCCACGTATTCGGCGTCGGTCAGCAGGTCACGCAGGGTGGGCGGGGCGGTGTAGCGGGAGTACGCGTCCCGCATCGTGGCGGCGAGTTCCGGGTCGTGGACGACGGCGGTGCCGCCGAGTCCGGCCCGCACCGGGGTGTCCCATTCGAACGAGTAGAACGCGGCGGCACTGCGGGAGGTGTCGATCAGGCCGGGGGTGACCTGGGAACAGTCCTCGATGATCGGCACGTCCACGTCGAGTTCCTCGACCAGGACCGGGATGCCGAAGGTGTGCTGCACGATCACCGCCCGGGTGCGGTCGGTGAGTGCGTCGGCGACCGAGTCCGGGTCGGGGCCGAGCGAGTCCCGGTCGATGTCGGCGTAGACCGGGCGCACCCCGAGGCGCAGCAGCGGTTCCACCACCGTCGCGCTGGTGAACGCCTGCAGGATCACCTCGTCACCGGCGCGTACCCGCAGTCCGGCCAGGATCGCGTGCAGCGCCACCCGGCCCCGGTGGTAATGCAGAATGGTGCTCATTTCAAGACCCCTCGTCGGTCTGACAGGGCCCGGATCGAGCCGGCCCCGTAGATCACGTGCGTGGCCAGGAACACCGCCGGAAGCACCGCGGCCAGGGCCGGGTCCCGGTGTTCGCGGGCCGAGCGGACGGCGTAGGCCACCGCCGCCGAGCCGTAGGCGGCCAGGATCCCGCCGGTGACCCGCCGGGCGGTGCGGCTCACCGGGGACAGCGCGGCCCCGGTGGCCACGGCCAGGACGAACCCGGCCGGTACGACATGCCGCCACGACCCGATCCAGCGCCCGACCAGACGGCTCGCCCGCACCGGCCAGTAGCCGGACTCGAACGTCCACGCGCAGAACTCCCGCGGATCGCTGCGGGCGTAGTACGTACAGGTGATGTCCGGTAGCAGCAGGATCTGCCCGCCGGACGCCCGTAGCCGCTGGTTGAACTCCCGGTCCTGGCCGCGGGGCAGTTTCTCGTCGAACAGCCCGATCCGGTCGAAGACGGCCCGCCGATAGCAGCCGCCGAACACCGTGTCGACCCACTGCGGGCTGTCCGCGCCGGTCCGGTAGCGGGCGGGGCCGGCGCCGAAGACGCTGGTGGTGGCCGCGGCGATGGCCCGGCCGAGCAGCGTCTCGTCGCGGGCCCGGGACAGCCGGACCCCGCCGACGTTGTCCGCACCGGGGTTCTCCAGCAGGCCGCGCACGCAGCGTTCCAGGTAGTCGGCCGGGTATTCGGCGTGCACGTCCAGCCGGATGATCACGTCGCCGCGGGCACGGCGGACCGCCCGGTTGAGCCCGGCCGGCCGGCTGTGGCCGGGGTTGTCGATCAGGTGCACCCGATGATCCCGGGTGGCGTAGCGGCGGACCACCTCACGGGTCCCGTCGTCGCTGTAACCGTCGGCGAGCAGGATCTCCATCCGGTCGGCCGGATAGGTGGTGCCGAGCACCGAGTCGAGGAATCCGGCGATGAACCGGGCCTCGTTCCAGCAGGGGATCACCACGCTGAGGAACGGCATCTCCATGACCGGCTGCCTCCCCATTTCGTGGCTCTCCGTCACGATAGGGGGATACCGGGCAGGGCTGGCGTATATCGAAGAATCGCTACCAGGACCGGACCGCGGTCATCGCCCGGTCGAGCAGTTCACCGCGCGAGCCGGTGCCGCCGCCGCCCACCCACTCCCGCATGGCCGCGTTGAAGCAGGCCATCGCGGCGCTGACCAGCGCGCGGGGAGCCGGTTCGGGGGTGCCGAGGCGAACGGTGATCACCGGGACCAGCAGCTCGACCCAGCCGTCCTGCTTGTCCCGGTGCCGCGGGCCCATCGTCGGGTTGCGGTCCAGCATCCGGTAGAAGGCCAGGGACTTCTCCGGCTCGGTGGCGTTGATCGTGGTGAGCACGTCGAAGGTGCGGCGCAGCGACACCCACGGGTCCTCGCCGGCGGGCCGGTCCCGCAGGGCGGTGGCCAGCCCGGGGCCGAGGTCGGCCAGCCAGGTCAGGACCACGTCCTCCTTGGTGCCGAAGTAGCGGAAGAACGTGGTCCGGGACAGTCCGGCCTCGGCGGCGATCTGCTCCACGGTGGTGTTGTCGCAGCCCTGTTCGGCGAAGAGCCGGGTGGCGATGGTGCTGACCTCGGCGCGCATCACCTGGCGGGTCCGTTCCCGCAGGGAGACCTTCGATGTGTCCGTCACCACCGAATCGTACCCCGTACCCATGTGGGACTCAGTACCACTTCGGGCTACCGTTCCATCATGTCTTCTGATCTCCTCACCCCCGTCCAGCTCGGTGCCGTCCGCCTCACCAACCGCCTGGTGATGGCACCGCTCACCCGCCTGCGCGCCGGTGACCAGGGCGTTCCCAACGACCTGCACGTGGAGTACTACCGGCAGCGCGCCTCCCTCGGCATGATCCTGACCGAGGGCACCTACCCGTTCCGGGAGGGCCGCACCTGGATCGGCCAGCCCGGCATCGAGACGCCCGAGCAGATCGCCGGCTGGCGCCGGGTCGCCGACGAGGTGCACGCCGCCGGCGGCAAGATCGTCATGCAGGTCATGCACGGTGGCCGGATCTCCCACCCGCTGATCAGCGAGACCGGCCGGATCGTCGCGCCGTCCGCGATCGCCGCCCCCGGCGAGACCCGCACCCCCGAGGGCAAGGCCGCCTACCCGGTGCCGCAGGAGCTGACCGGGGAGGAGATCGCCGGGATCGTCGCCGGGTTCGTCACCGCTGCCCGCAACGCGATCGCGGCCGGCATGGACGGTGTCGAGATCCACGGGGCCAACGGCTACCTGCTGCACCAGTTCCTGTCCCCGGCGGCCAACACCCGCACCGACGAGTTCGGCGGCTCCCCGGAGAACCGCGCCCGCCTGGCGATCACCGTGGTGACAGCGGTCGCCGCCGAGATCGGCGCGAGCCGCACCGGGCTGCGGATCTCCCCGGAGCACAACATCCAGGGCGCCCTGGAGACCGACCGGGACGACGTCACCGCCACCTACACCGTGCTGGCCGAGGCGCTCGCGCCGCTGGGCCTGGCGTTCCTCGACATCCTGCACGCCGACCCGGCCGGTGAGCTGGTGCAGAAGCTGCGGCACGCGGCAGCCGTCCCGGTGATCCTGAACTCCGGCTTCGCCGTGCCGACCACCCGGGAGGAGGCGGCGGCGATCCTGGCCGACGGGCTGGGCGACGCGGTCGCGGTCGGCCGGCCCGCACTGGCCAACCCCGATCTGCTCGTACGGTGGACCACCGGTGCCGTGGAGAACCCGGCGGATCCGGCCACGTTCTACACCGACGGCGCCCGTGGTTACACCGACTACCCGGCGCTGCCGGCCTGATCGGTCGCGGTCAGATAGGCGTCGGTCAGCTCCCGCAGCACGGACCGTGTGCCGGGCGGGCGGGGGACGCCCAGATGCGTCTCCCGCAACTCGTCCATGAACCGCTCCCACAGCGGGGGCCCGCCGCGTTCGAGCAGCTCGGCCCGGATCGACAGCTCGGGCGTGACCGGCAGGTGGCGGCGGCCCCAGGCGCCGAGATGGGCCAGCACCGGCACCAGCTGGATGGCCGGTTCGGTGAGACTGAGCAGCAGCCGCTGCTTGTGCCCCGGATCCGGGGCCGAGGTGATCATGCCGAGCCGGGTGAGCCGTTGCAGGCGGTCGGCCAGGATGTTGGTGGCGATGCCCTCCTCCGAGCCGGTGAGCAGGGCCCGGAAGTGGCGGCGGTCGCCGAACATCATGTCCCGGATGATCAGTAACGACCATCTGTCGCCGATCACCTCCAGAGACAGGTTGATCGGGCACCCGGACCGGTGGTCCTCGAACTGGATCATGCGCGCCTCATTCCCGACCAACCGGTTGCGGTCTACTATCGGTTCTCAGGCACAACCGGTTGCAGAGTGAGGATAGAACATGGCAGTCGTGACAGCCGCCGTCGCGGTCTCCGCCGACGGCTTCATGGCCGGGGACAACCAGCGCCTCGACCGGCCCTTCGGTGACGGCCCGGTCGACGAGATCACCCGGTGGATGATGGAGACCCGGGAGGAGAACGCGGCAGAGCTGGCCGACCTCACCGACGCGGACGCGTTCATCATGGGGCGCAACATGTTCAGTCCCGGCCGGGGCGAGTGGGATCTGTCGTGGGAGGGCTGGTGGGGCGAGGATCCTCCGTACCACAAGCCGGTCTTCGTCCTGACCCACCACGACCGCGAGGATCTGCCGAAACAGGGCGGCACCACGTTCCACTTCGTCACCGGCGGGCCGCACGAGGCCCTCAAGCGCGCTGTCGAGGCCACCGGTGACGGCCGGATCGCCATCGCCGGCGGCGCCCGGACCATCAACCAGTTCCTCGCCGCCGGGCTGATCGACCGGATCACCCTGCACGTCACACCGGTGATCGTCGGCTCCGGCACCCGCCTCTTCGACAGGGTGCCGGCGGTGAAGCTGGAGCAGATCGGCTCACGGTCCGCGTCCCTGGTGACCCATATCGACTACCGGGTCGTACGCTGAAACAACGGTTGCCAGGACACCCCGTCGGATGCTCCGGCCAGCGCTTCGGCGACCGCCTCGCTCAACTCCGGCCGGTCCACCGTGGCGAGTTGGTTGGCCAGCTCCCGCCACGAGTCCGACTGCGCCCAGCCCCGTAGCCTCGTCTGCCGGACCAGTTCGGTGTCGAGGGTGCGGGGCAGAGTGGTGCATTCGCTGAGCCCGCCACCGATCTCCAGCGCGATCATGGTGGCCACACACTGGTCGCAGGAGCCGCAGTTGACTCCCGGCTGGGTGCGCCCGCACACGGTCAGGGTGCGCAGGGCGAGGGCCGAGTGCACCAGGTACTGCGAGATCTTCTCCATCCGGGCCGCCTCCACCCCGTCGTGCACCAGCGACAGCCCCTCGGTGGACCAGAGCGGGTCCAGCAGCGGGTGTGATCCCCACGGCGGCAGGTGCCCGTAGTCCTCGGTGGACGCCAGCAGGCAGGTGCCGAGCACCCCTTCCAGGGCCAGCGCGACAGCGGCCAGGGCGGCACCGTGGTATTCGTTCCAGCCGACCAGGTCCTCGGTCAGCGCCCGCAGGTTCGTCTCGACCACCAGCAGCTTCTTCCCGGTCTCCGCGGCCACCTCGGCCAGCCGGGCCAGTAGCCGGTCGTGGTCCGGCCCCTCGTCCTCGTGCACGTTGGCGAAGATCAGGTGGGTGATCTCCCGATGGCCTGGGGCGTCGGCCCGCCGCAGGTCCTTGAGCAGGCTGTAGTGCGAGTCGACCCCCGCGGTGAAGAACAGTCCCACCCCCGACGCGGCGGCGGTCGGCCCCGCGGTGGAAGCGGGAGCGATCTCCACCGGCTTCACGTCCCACCAGC
>DATMVU010000126.1:0-4792 GCA_035562875.1 Actinoplanes sp.
AGCCGATAGGAGGGTTCACCACGGGTGGTGGAGCCGACCGTCCCGGCAGAATGCATCGGGTACGGGACAGGCGAAGAACGCCACAATCCGGAACATCGACCCGCACGATCGGACAATCGGCTACGGAAGTCTTGGATATGGAGGGACAGTTGCTTATTCAGTCAAGAATCACCCCCCGGCGCAATACCAGACTCAGGCAGGGACACACCCGCCCGTGGACACCGATCCTCCTTTCACAGATGTTACCGAAATCCGACCGAAGATAACATCGAGATACTCAGTTGCAGCAATATCCCGCGACCGAGATTACGAACCCCGCGCACCCCCGCACCGGCCCCGCCACGCCACCCCACACCCGGCCGGGCGCCGACAGTGGAACCCGTTCGCGGAGCCACTGAGGGACCTGCTAGGGTTCTAACCACTGAGCCCCCGTAGCTCAGGGGATAGAGCGTCGCCCTCCGGAGGCGAAAGCGCAGGTTCGAATCCTGCCGGGGGCACTTTTGGGATTGGGCACCTGTGTCAGCGGAAAGCGCTGACCGGTGCCCATCGTGCTTTTCACCCCTGAGGCCCGAGCCTCAGACTCCGCGTCATGGGGCTCCGCCCCCGGACCCCCGCACCATCGGCGGGCGGTTGCGGTCGGCGGTTGCGGTCCGGCCTACCTTCGTGCCAGTCCCGGAAGACTCTGACGGCATCGGCGCGCTGCGGGCAGGAAGCGTTGGTGCGAGCGGCACTCACCCACCCCTTCCGGGAAGAAGTCTCCACAGCGCGGCGACGGGATCGTCGAGGTCATCAGCCGCGGCCAGTTCCGGCGCACCGACACGGACGAACTCGCCGATCCGGATCCGATCAACGGTGAGTGTGTCGGGGCATCGTGCTCGATCAGGAAGTCGGCTCCCGGCCGGACGCCCTCGGATCCGAGGCTCCGCAACCGGCGCCGCCCGGACGCTCGGAAGACGCGCTGCCGAGTGTGTGGATCTTTCGGGTCAGGGACTGGGCTTCCGGCTTGTGGTTCAAGGCGGTTCGGGCCGTCAGTGCCTCGGTCCACGCCTCTCGGGCCGCCTGCGGGTCGCCTGCCTCGTAGTGGGTGTCGCCCAGACGTTCCAGGGTTTCGGCCATCAGTGGCGGGTCGCCCATCCGGCGGAAGCCCTCGGCGGCCCGGCGGTAGTGGTCGACGGCCTCGGCGTAGCGGCGGAGGCCCTGGTAGGCGCTGCCGAGACTGTCCAGCGTGGAGGCGATGTTCTCCTCGCTGTTCAGCCGGATGTTGATGGCCAGCGCCGTCCGGCAGTAGTCCAGGGCGCCGGCATGGTCACCGAGCAGGGTGCGGAACCAGCCGACCGTGTTGAGGCAACGGGCCAGGCCCGCGTCGCTGTCGGTTGCCGCACGGTAGGCGGTCAGGGCGTGTTCGGCGTGTTCGAGTGCCTCTTCCAGGTTGCCCTCGTGTTCGGCGAGCATCGACAGGTCGAGGTGCACGTCGCCCTCGCCGGGCCGGTCGCCGGCGTCCCGGTAGCGGCGTAGGGCCTCTCTGGCCTGGGCGTACGCGTCGCCGGTCCGGTCGAGCCGACGGTAGGCCTCACCGAGCCGGCGGTGGGTGTAGGCCTGCACGCCGGGCATGTCCAGCTGTTCGGCGGCGACGACAGCCGCCTCCCAGGTGGTCGCCTGATCGTGCGGATGTGACTGACGGTAGTGGAAGGTGTCCAGGCCCCAGGCGAGCTGCCAGGTGTAGGCGTGCAGACCCGCGCCGGCGGTGTTCGCGGCTGCGGCGAGCAGGTTGGTGTGTTCGGTGGCCAGCCAGGTGATGGCGGCCTGCTGGCCTGGGATCGGCTCCGGTTCGGCACCTGGCGGCAGTGGCAGGAGCGGCACGGCGAGGGGTTTCAGGGTGGGGTTCAGGAGGCGGTTGGCGGCACACGCGGTGTGTACATAGTGGGCCAGGATGCGGATCACCGCGGTGTCGGCCTCGTCGGGCGGGACCAGTTCGGCGGCGTACGCGCGAAGTAGGTCGTGTTGGGTGAAACGGCCGGGCCGACGTTCGGTGGCCAGGTTGGCCCGGGTGAGCTGGGACAGCAGCCGGCGTGTCTCGGCCAGCGTCGTGCCGGACAGGGCGGCCGCCCCGAACGTGGACAGGTCGGTACCGGGGTGCACCCCGAGCAGCCGGAACAGCCGGGCCGCCGGTGGGGTGAGGGTGGCGTACGACCAGGAGAAGACGGCCCGGACGTCGCTGAGGGGATCGCCGGCGTCCAGCACGTTGAGCCGATGGCCGGCCTCGTTGAGGTCGGCGGCGAGAGCGGTGAGGGGGAACCCGGACTGCTGGGCCCGGGCGGCGGCGATGCTCAGCGCGAGCGGCAGGCCGGCGCACGCTTCGACGATGTCCGGCAGGGCACCGGGTTCGGCGGCGATCCGGGCGGCACCGAGCCGCTCGTTCAGCAGGTCGCGGGATTCGCCGGGGCTCAGCACGCCGAGTGGCAGCGGGTGGGCGCCGCCGGTGGCGATCAGGCCGGTGAGTTGGTTGCGGCTGGTGATCAGGACCAGGGCGGCCGGGGTGCCGGGCAGCAGGGGGCGGACCTGTTCGGCGTCCCGGGCGTTGTCGATCAGGACCAGGACACGACGGCCGGCGAGCAGGTTGCGGTACCGGCCGGCCTGCGCGTCGGGACCGGCCGGGATCTCATCGGGTGGCACACCGAGCGCGTCGAGGAAGCCGCGGATGGCGTCGGCCGGTTCCATCACCCGGCCGGACGGGTCGAATCCACGCAGGTTGACGTAGAGCTGACCGTCGGGGAACCGCTCGGAGACCTGATGGGCCCAGTGCACCGCGAGGGTCGTCTTGCCGACGCCGGCCATCCCGGACAGCACCGCGATCGGGGCCACCGACGGTCGTTCCCGCGCACCGTCCAGCAGTGCGTCCAGTCCGGCCAGTTCCTCGGCACGGCCGGCGAAGGGGTGCACGTCCGGCGGAAGCTGGGCCGCCACCGGTGGGGCGGAGTCGCCACGGCAGAACTCGTCGCGTTCCGCCCCGGTCAGCCCGAAGGCGTCCGCGAGCAGGCGCACCGTGACCGGCCGGGGCCGGCTGATCCGACCGGCTTCCACCTTGCCGATCGTGCTGATGCTGAGCCCGACCCGCTCGGCGAGTTCCTCCTGCGACAGTCCCAGCCGCCGCCGGTGGACCCGCACCGCGAACCCGAACGCCGATCCTCCGGTCACCCGGCGATAGTACGGGTGAATTACCGATGAAGTCTCTGGCAGGCCTACCGGAGGGCAGCGAAGGTAGAGGCTCGCCCAGATGGTTGTCTCTGCAGCCAACGGGGGGTTGATGACGACTCACGGGGAGCCGTCATCGCCTGGTTGTGGGATGAGGGTGCCGGGGCCGGCCCGCCAGGTGGCCTCGGCACCGGACCATCCCGCGGACGGGCGACGGGTCGTCAACCTCGCCGGGATGGGGCTTCTCTCCCGGCGGCTGCTGTCGCCCGTCGTCGTCGATGTGGCGGTGGCCTGTGGTGTGGCCGGGCTGTCGATCTGGTGGTGGCATCAGTTCCGGCTGGGCGGCCCGGTCTTCGGGATGCTGGCCGGTGCGGTGCTGTTCGCCATCGCCGCGGCAGCCGCCTTGACCGCGTCGATCATCCCGGCCCGGCGCGCGGTCCG
The DNA here is from genome assembly GCA_035562875.1 of Actinoplanes sp. Taxonomy (GTDB): domain Bacteria; phylum Actinomycetota; class Actinomycetes; order Mycobacteriales; family Micromonosporaceae; genus Actinoplanes. The sequence continues at coordinate 3,634 of DATMVU010000126.1, forward strand.
GAACTCGATCACCGACAACCTGGCCGCTGAATAGAGACGCCCCGGTCCAGGTGCCGGGAATCCGCCGGAGATGCCAGGCCGCCATCCGAAAGGACACCGGTCAATGTCGGCAGGACACACACATTGATGATCGTCTGCTAACGTGATCAAGCCATCGACCACCATTATCGAATTATTTCGGAGGACCCTTGAAAAAGGTGTTAAGCCGTGCCCTGATCTCCTCGGGTGTGCTTCTCGGCATGGTCACGCTACCCGCAGCGCCCGCTCTGGCGGCAGAGGTGGGATGCACCTTCACCGGCAGCAACATCAGTTGCTCGACCGCCACCTTGCCGAATGCCACCACAAAGATCACCATTCAGGTGACCGGGGTGAAGATCGGGGACAAGGCGGCCACGCTCACCTGTCGCGCCTACGATCAGGGCGGAACCCAGCGCGCATCGGCTTCCAACCCGGCCGGGCGAGGCACAGTCATCTCCCCGCACACGGTCCCCAGCTCCAAGTATTTCCTGGTGTGCATCCGGCCGAGCGGCTCCACCGGTGGTAGCGGGCGGATCGCCGACAGCTGATTCCCCGCGGTCACCGCGGAGGATGACCGCAGGATTCCAGTGGACGACGAGCAGCCATCGCCGACTCTCACGGCGGTGGCTGCCGCTCATCCGGTGACGCCTCAGGAACCACTTGACGCACTGGCCGACGTGGATACGGAGGCCGTTGACGTCGGCAATGCATCGACTTTCACGCTCAGCGCGGCGTCAGTGGCTCGCACCACACTTGTTCCGACCATTCCCATGTAGAGGATGGCGAACAGTGCGACCAGAAATCCGGCGACGCCGAGGAGACGCTTTCGGCGCCCGGTGGAATCGACGAATACCTGTGTTCCGGCGGAGACCTCGGGCATGGTGGCGCTACGTATCATGTGCAGGACATTAGGAATTCCGGCTAGCAGTTCCCTTAGAATTCGCGCAGCGCATCCTGATGATCACCCCGGATGATCCGGGCCAGGTACGACTCGCTGCTCATCTCCTCCGGCCGGAACTGGTGCCGCAGCCGGTGCACGAACGCCCCCTCCACGATCGTCTGGAACATCTCCGGCTCGTACGGCCGCAGCATGATCGTCTGCAACGTGTGCGGCGGGGTCGCGTTGAGCCGGAGCCCGGCG
>DATMVU010000127.1:0-6925 GCA_035562875.1 Actinoplanes sp.
GCGAGCATCCGCTGGAGTTCGCGGTTCTCCTCTTCGACGACACCGCGCCGGTCCCGCATCGCCGACTCGTCGGCGATCTCCCGGTCCAGGGTGGTGCGCAGGGTGAACAGGTCGTCGGCCAGCAGCCGGAGCCGGGAGTCACGCAGGTCGGACTGGATACCGGCGGCCCGGCGGGCCACCTCGGCCTGCCGGCCGAGCGGCTTGAGCTGACGGCGCAGCTCGGTGGTCAGGTCACCGAGACGGTTCAGGTTGACCTGCATGGCGTCCAGCTTGCGGATCGCCTTCTCCTTGCGCTTGCGATGCTTGAGTACGCCCGCGGCCTCCTCGATGAACGAGCGGCGGTCCTCGGGTTTGGCGTGCAGCATGGCGTCGAGCCGGCCCTGCCCGACGATGATGTGCATCTCCCGGCCGATGCCGGAGTCGCTCAGGAGTTCCTGGATGTCCAGCAGGCGGCAGGAGTTGCCGTTGATCTCGTACTCGCTGGCGCCGTCCCGGAACATCCGCCGGGTGATCGAGACCTCGGTGTAGTCGATCGGCAGGGCACCGTCGTTGTTGTCGATCGTGAGGGTCACCTCGGCCCGGCCCAGTGGGGCCCGGCCGGCCGTACCGGCGAAGATGACGTCCTCCATCTTGCCGCCGCGCAGTGCCTTGGCGCCCTGCTCGCCGAGAACCCAGGCGATGGCGTCGACGACGTTGGACTTGCCGGAGCCGTTCGGGCCCACCACACAGGTGATGCCGGGCTCCAGCCGCAACGTGGTGGCGGAGGCGAAGGACTTGAAGCCCTTGACCGTCAGGCTCTTCAGGTGCACGGCACGCAGGCTACCCGGCAACACCGCTCAGCAGCGGAATCCGCTGGTCAAAAAGCTGCGCGCCGCCACGTGTGAGTGGAGGCGCGCGTTTTCTTCACTACGTCTTCGTCGGTGATCCGAGGGGATGTGAATGCCGACTGGCCACACGGGGCGGGCCCTCCGGCATTCGGCGGGCTCAGGTCAGAGCCGGCTCGGTCAGTCGTGCGAACTCGTCCGCCTCGGCAGCCGCTGCCGCGAGCCGGTCGTTCTCCGCCTGCAGGCGGGTGACGTCGAACTCCAGGGACTGGACCCGGGAGCGCAGTCGGGTGACCTCGTCGAGGAGGCGCCGGTCGGGCGCCGCACCTACGTGGCCAAAGAGGGCCTTCGCCATCGTGACTCCTTGTGACGCGTTGCGTCTCGTATTTTGTGATGCGTTGCCGGAAAAGCCGGCCAACGTGGCGCCCAGTGCATAGATCAGTACGCAGTGTTAACTCAGCGCGGACTGGCACACCAAAACACTCAAGGGCACGCATGAGCGCAGAAACCCGCGGGACAAACTGCGGGGCTCTGATTGGTGCAGAAGCTCAAACCTCGATGAAATCGGGGCATGAGTAGGGCGCGACTGGCGACATCTCCATAGTCCGCTGATACCCATCCTCCGTCAAGCCGAGGCCGCGCCGACTGCCTACTTCGCCTCAGTGAATCACGCCACCAGGGCACCTGATCAGGTCTTATACAACTTTCGCGGGCATGTCGATCTCGTCAGAGGTAGCCCGATTTTGCAAGATCTGATGCGGGTGTCCGCTTCACATCACTCCCGTCCGGCAACCGATCCGCCCCCCTCCGCCCTCTCGCCCACTTCCCGCGCACTCCAACCCCACCCCTCGTCCGCGCAGCGCATCCGCATGATCACGGAGAGCATCACCAGGTGGGCCACTCAACTCACGCACCCTTTCGGGCATAAGCGGGCAAAGGCGTACGACAAAAAGGTTGAAAAGGTACTTTATTGTGTCGCCTAACCGACACGATCCGGTAACTTCGCCCGGTTGTCTCGTTGCCCCCAGCGTGAATCCCAACCCGTCGCGCGAGCGCATCTGTCTGCTCACCGGCGGCGGGTACCCGTACCGGCGGGACGCCCTCGGTGGATGGTGCCGGACCCTCGTGGAGGGGTTGACCCGGTTCCGCTTCGAGTTGCTGACCGTCACGGACCGTGAACCTCCGTCCGCGCCGGCGTACCCGCTCCCGCCCCACGTCGACTCCGCGCGCGCCGTCGCACTCGGCCGCGACCAGACCCGCACCGAACGCCGGCGCGGCACCACCCCGGACGACGCCAGCGACGCCGCGGCCCTGCTCTGCCGGGGCCTGCTCGGCGACGAACCGCCGGTCACCGCCCTGTTCGCCGACGGGCTCCGCCGGATCGCCGCGCTCTGCACACCGGACGGCCCGGACCTCGACACCGGACGGCTGGCCACCCTCCCCCTCACCGAAGCACTGCTGGAGGCGTGGCGGGAACGGCAGGCCGGCACCGTCGACGGACCGGAGCCGCTGCCCCGGCTCGGCGTGCGGGACGCCCGGACCGCTGCCACCCTGCTGCGGCACGCCGTCCGGGCGGTCGCCGTCCCCCTGCCCCCGGTGGACCTGGTGCACTGCGTGGGCGGGACGACACCGCTGCTCGCGGCACTGGCCGGACGCTGGCGGACCGGGACCCCGCTGCTGCTCACCGAAGCGCGGGCGGCGGTCCTGCGGCAGCGGCCCGCCGAGGACCGGCTGTCCACGGGAGTCCGCACGGTACTGCGCCGGTTCCGCCGGGCGGTGGCCCGGACCGGATACGCCGAAGCCGAACTGATCGCACCACTCAGCACCTACCACCACGGCTGGGCCCTGGAACACGGTGCCGAACCGGACCGGCTCGTCCAGGTGCCCGCCGGCGTCGACCCCCGCGAATACCCGGGCGCCGCCGAACCGGACGGGGCACCGACTGTGGTGTGGGCCGGCAGCGGCGGGCCGGACAGCGGGCTGAACCTGGTGCTGGACGCGTTCACCGAAGTCGCGGCGGCGCTGCCGGGAGCCGTCCTGCACCTGGTCGGGGTCACCGCGGCCCATGAGGAGCACTGCGCCGACCAGATCGAACGGACCGGGCTGGGCCGCGCGGTACGGATGCACCCGCTACCCGCCGACCCACGGGACCGGTACACCGTCGGGCAGGTGGTGGCACACGTGCCGGGACCCGCCGACCCGCCGTACCGGCTGGTGGAAGCCATGATGTCCGGCCGGGCCGTGGTCGGCGTGGACATCGGACCGGCCGGCGAGACCCTCGGCGACACCGGGATCCTGGTGCCCACCGGGGACCCGTCCGAACTGGCGATCGCCGTCGTCGGGCTGCTGCGCTCCCCGGACCGGCGCCGGGCACTCGGCGAAGCGGCCCGCCGCCGGGCCCTGGACCACTTCACCGTCGACCGGGTCACCCGGGTGTACGGCGCCCTCTACGCCGACCTCGCCGCACCACCCCCGGCCGCCGGCTTCGCCCTGGCGCTCGCCCTGCCCGCGCCCCGGACCACCACCCCGGCGACCCTCCGCTGGCTGACTCGGGAGACCTCATGACCGTCACTCCCCCACGCAATCCCCCACGCGAGACGAACGGGGCCGGCACCCGGTCCGCGCGCAACCGCAACCGGCGGCGGCTCAACGCCTCCTCCTCGGCCTCCTCCGAAGGCCGGTACCCGCCGGTCAATCAGGGGGAACCGGCACCACCACGCCGTCGTGGCCGGCACGCCGCCGAGGAGCCGGAACCGGGCGCCGCGGAGATCACCGACATCGCGTTCCCGGCACCCGACGTGACGTTCCCGGCATCCGGTGTCGCGTTCCCGGCACCCGACCTCACGTTCCCGGCATCCGACCTCGCGTTCCCGGGACCCGGTGTCGCGGTCCCGGCACCGGCCTGGGATCCGTGGACCACCGATCCCGGGCCGGCCGGACCGCCGCCGGGCCGCACCGATCCGCTGGACGGGCCGGCGTTCCGGAGCGAATACGGACCGGTCCTCGCGGAGGAGGAGAACCCGGCTTTCCGGAGCGGGGCCGGCCCGATCCTGGGTCTGCACAGCCCGGATCCGGCCCTGGACAGCCCTCGGCACAACCCGGGCCTTGGTTCACACAACCCTTTGCACAGCCCGGGCCTCGGTTTGCACAGCGGGGCCGCGCCCGTCGTCTCGCGGCGCCGGCGCTCAGCCGCATCGAGTGAACCGGAACCGGCGAAGGCCTGGACCGACACCGGTGAACGGGACCGGGCCTGGGAGCTCTGGGCCGCCACCGGCGACGGCGAGCAGCCCCTGCCGGACCCCGACCAGGACCCGGCCGGACCGGAGGCGGAGCGGAGCGGCTTCCAGGACCGGGGCCGATGGGCGCACGCCCGGCGCACACACAGCGTCTTCCTGAAGGCCGCGCTGGTGCGCTGCGCCCTCTATCTGGGGCCGGTGAGCGTCGCGGTGGCCGCTGTCGGTTCGCTGAGCCGGGTCGCCTGGCCGGTGACGGCGCTGATCCTGTTCTTCGGCTGGACCGCGGCGCAGGGCCTCACCAGTGTGGGTGTGAGCCTCGCCGGGCGGGGCGGGCCGACCGTCGCGGCCCGGGCGGTGGCCACCGGTTTCGCCGCGATCATCGGGCTCTGGTGTGCACTGGTGTGGGTCGCCCCGGACGAACTGCTCGGCCCGGACCGGATGCTCGCCACCATCATCGGCGCCGGTGGACTGCTCACCGTCGGCACCGTGACCGCCGCGCTGGTGACCCGGTCGGAACATTCGGTGGCCGCCTGGTTCCTGCCGTGCTGGCTGCTGGCCGCCGCGACGATGGCCGGGGCCGCCGGGATCACCGAGGCCACGCTGGTGCCGGTCGAGACCCTGCTGCCGGCCGCCATCGTGGCGACCGCGGTCCGCGCCTTCCGGCCCGCGGTGCTCACCGCCGGCAGTGGCCGGATCCGGCGCCTGTCCCGGGCCGAGTACCGGCGGGGCGTGGCACACGCGGTCATCGGCGCCGCCCAGGCGGTCTGTGTGGTGCTGCTGTGGCGGGGCGGCCCGGCGGTGATGCCGTTGCCCGCGGCGCTGCCGCTGCTGCTGGCGGTACCCCTGATGGAGTGCCTGATCGGCTGGCACACCACCCGGATCGACACCGCCCCGGACACCACCGGGACGCCCCGGGAACTCCGGCGGCGCGTCCGCACCGTCACGGCCGTCACGGTGGCCGTCCTGGTCCCGCCGCTGGCCGCCGGAAGCGGTCTGCTGGCCGCCGCCTACCGTCTGCCGGACGGTCTGGCCCACCTGCCGGGGGCCCGCGACGCGGTGCTCGTACTCGCCGCCGGAACCCTGCTCAGCGGGGTGTTCGCGATCACCTTCCTGCTCGCCGCCCGGTCCCGGCACGGGATCGCCGCGGCCCTGGCCGCCCTGCCGCCGGCCGCCACCACGGTGCTGGCCGTCTCCACCCCACCGGCCGGGCTGCTGCCCGCCGCCGTCACCGCGCTCGCCGCCACGCACCTCGCCGGCCTGCTCATCGTCGCCCTGACCGCCGCCGACTTCCGGAGGACTCCGTGAAGACCCTTTTCCCTCCGTACGCCCACCCGTCGCCCGACCTGGAACTGGACGCCGAGACCTGGATCGTCCGGCAACAGCCCGGTGACCGCCGCAGCCTGCACCAGTCACTCGGCCGGATCGACCTGGACTGGGGCAGCCGCTCCCTCGCCGACGTGCTGGCCGACGTCGACGCGTGGCGGGCCGACGGCGCCGAGGGTCTCTTCCTGGACCGGGCCCCGGCCGGCTCCGGCGGTGTCGGCCCGGTCGCGCTGACGGTCCGGTTGGCGGCCCGGCGCGGCCTGCACCGGGTGGTCCTGAACCCGGGCGTGCCGACCCACCCGCTCTACCGCGATCTGGGCGTGCGGATCTGCACCTTCGAGGGCCCGTGGACGTCGTACCAGAGCTGGGACGGCGACGGCGTACGCCCCGGCGACGGCCACATCGTGCACGGCGTACCGGCTCCGCTGCTCACCGCCGCCCGCCGCCTGATGGGCCGCCGCGGAGCCGGCTTCGGCCTGGCCACCGACGCCTCCCCCCGCCTGGACACCGAACACGCCGGCCGGGCCGCGGCCTGACCCGCCCCGGCTCCACCGCCTGGACTTCCACAGCGCGAGACGGACACCGCGATGCCGCCGGTCCGGGCGCCGAGCCTGTCGAGTGGCTCGACGAACCCGACGGCCAGAACACCGGTGGACTACCCGCTCCGCGACGAACTGGACATAAGAGCACTGGCACAAACCTGCCCTGAAGGGCACCGCGCGGATCTGGGTCCACGTCGACGGCCACACCGTCCACCTGGAACAGGTGCATACGGGCAATCCGAACCAGACGAAGTGACCGCCGACCGGCGACCACCGCATTCGGCCCGGCGGTCGCGGGGTGGGCGGGAGTGCCGCCGGCCTCGCGTGATCGGCACGGGACCGGTCAGGTCCGTACCGAAGCCCGGGGTTTGGGTTGGCATTTGGGGCAGCTGAACGAGGAGCGGTTCATGAACTGTTCGCGGCGGATGATCGTTCCGCAGCGGTGGCAGGGCTCGTTCTCGCGGCCGTAGGCGTTGAGGGACCTGTCGAAGTAGCCGCTCTCGCCGTTCACGTCCACGTAGAGCTCGTCGAAGCTGGTGCCGCCGGCCTTGATCGCCTCGCCGAGGACGTCACGGACGTGGGCCAGCAGGCGTTTCACGGCGGGGGCGGTGAGCTGGTCGGTGGGGCGGGTGCCGTGCAGTCCGGCCCGCCAGAGCGCCTCGTCGGCGTAGATGTTGCCGACTCCGGAGATCAGTGTCTGGTCCAGCAGGGCCCGTTTGACCTCGGTGTGCCGGCCGCGCATCCGGGCGCTGAAGGCCAGGTCGTCGAAGAGCGGGTCGATCGGGTCGCGGGCGATGTGCGAGATCTCGGTGGGCAGTTCGGCGCCGCCCTCGGAGACCGACAGGCCGCCGAACGTGCGCTGGTCCACAAAACGCAGCTGCGGGCCGCCGTCGGTGAAGGTGAACCGGACCCGCAGGTGCTTCTCGTCGTCGGCTTCGGCCGGCTGCATCAGCAACTGGCCGCTCATCCCGAGGTGCCCGATCACGGCGTCACCGGAGTC
>DATMVU010000128.1:0-26968 GCA_035562875.1 Actinoplanes sp.
GACCTGATGCCATCCGGTCGCCCCGTCCGGGGCCGGCGGGGCCAGAGCCGGGGTCTGGGTCACCCCGTCGAGATCGGTCGCACGGACCCGCAGAGTGTGCCGACCAGCCGAGGCGGGCCAGGTCAGGCTCCACTGGCGCCAGGTGTCCACGGAGACCGCCGGGGCCAGTTCGGTGGTCTGCCACGGACCCTCGTCGACCTGCACCTCGACCTTGGCGATGCCGCGATGTGTCGCCCATGCGACTCCGGCCACGGTGACCGGCCCGGCGGGCTTGACCGCCCCCGCGCGCGGGGTGTCGATCCGGGACTGGGTTTTCACCGGCGCCTGGGCCGACCAGCCCCGCGGCACCCAGTAGGCGTCGAAGTCGGCGAACCGGGTCAGCTCGATCTCGGTGATCCACTTGCAGGCGGAGACGTACCCGTACAGCCCGGGAACGATCATCCGGGCCGGGAATCCGTGCTCGACCGGCAGCGGTTCCCCGTTCATCCCGATCGCCAGCAGCGCGTCCCGGCCGTCCCGCAGCACCGCCGTCGGGGTGCCGCAGGTCCAGCCGTCCACCGACCGCTGCACCGCCTGATCAGCTTCGGGCAGCGGGTCGGCCAGGTCCAGCAGCGCCTTGATCGGGGTGCCGAGCCAGAGCGCGTTGCCGATCAGATCACTGCCGACATCGTTCGAGACACAGGCGATCGTGACGTACCGCTCGACCATCGGCAGACGCAACAGATCCGCCCAGGTGACCGTGATCGGGTTACGCACCATTCCGTGGATGCGAAGTTCCCATGCGGAGGGGTCCACCTGTGGAGTGACGATGGCGGTATCGATCCGGTAGAAATCGCGGTTCGGCGTCACGTATTGAACCGCGCCGTTCACCTGAACGGTGGCGGGCAGCGCGGGCGCCCGCTCGGCCGGAACCGGCAGCGCGACGTCCTCCCGGGCCGCCGTCACCGCGCGCCACGAGGTGAGCATCCGGCCGGTCACCCCGGAGACGGCCGACACCAGCGCAACGACGCCCACCTCCCGGAGGAAACGGCGACGGTCCCTTTCGATCCGGTACGGGGTTCGCGGGTCCCCGACCGCAGCGGCCCGTCCAGCGTCCTCCCCGGCAGCAGCCGGTCCCGCCTTCTCCCCGGCGGCGATCGGTCCCGTGCTCTCCCCGGCGGTGATCGGTCCCGCCTTCTCCGCGGCGGTGATCAGGTGCCGCAGCACCAGGACGGCGACCGCGGCACCGGCCAGTGACGGCACCGCGGCGACCGCCCCCGCTCCCGGCCTGGTCCCCGCGGCGACCGCCCCGACCAGCCCGAACAGCCCGATCCCACCGACCGCGAGCCACCACCGCCGCCGGGCCAGCACCCCCACCCCGAAGGCGTAGGCGGCGAGCAGCAGCCCGGTCCCGATCAGCAGCGCCGTCTTGTCGTGCACCCCGAAGACCGCGATCCCGAAGTCCTTGACCGCGGCCGGCACGTGATCGACCACCACGCCACCGACCGCCACCAGCGGCGACGACCGGTTCCCGGCGAGCACGGCGACCAACTCGGCGACACCCAGGGCCGCTCCGGCAGCGCCGACTCCGGCCAGCCCGGCCCGTATCGAAGACTTCACCCGGTCATACTCCCGCGCGCACCTGGGAGTGGGCTGGTCAGCTCTCCCGCAGTTCGCGGAACGCGCCGACGGCGAACCGCCCGAACAGGCCGGTGAACGCCAGACCGCCCGCACCGACTCCCAGCCCGATGAACACGTCGCCCTCGTTCAGGCTCTCCGCCGCGCCGGTGACGGTCCCGACTCCCAACAGCAGGGCGAACGCACCGTAGACGAGCATCGAGAGGACCAGTCGTGACCGACCGGCCAGTCGGCGGGCTCGCTGCCCCAGGCTGGGCGGCGGCGGCGCCGAGACCGGCACGGGGATCGACTCCGGGTCCCTGGCCGGCAGCATGACCCGGGACTCCGGGCCCACCGCGGCGTCGATCGCCGTGGTGACCGCCGCCGCGTCCGGATACAGGGTGGGCTCGAAGTGCACCTGGAGGGCGTCCCGGCCGATCAGTAGCCGGGCGCCGTCCGGCCAGGCCAGCACGATCGCGACCTGATCGAACCGGACGGTGACCGGCGCGCCGTCCCGGACCAGGCTGACCCCGTCGGGGCCGATGGTCAGGGCCACCTCCGGTTCGTCGGAGGCCCGATAGCCCAGCCGCTGCCGGGTGGTCCCGTCGACGCGGGTGTCCGAGGTGGTCGGGGCGGCGGTGAAACCGGCCCAGTCCCCACGATGGTCACCCGGTGTCATCAGCAGGCCGTCGGCGATGGCCGTCGCGGCGATCGCCACCACGTCCTCACGGCCGACCGCCCGCAGCCGGGCCGCAAACTCGTCGTCGCTCTTCTCCACCGGCCGCCCGGTGAGCAGGTTGAACACCTGTCCGGGCAGGCGTGCCCCGATCTCCGCGGCCTCGGTGGCCTCGTCGGCCCGCCGTTTGACGACGGTCCGGACGTCCGCCTCGTCGATCAGGCCGAGCCGCATGGCCGCCAGCACGTCCACGAAGGCGCCGAGGACCGCGCCGAACTTCTCCGGCAGCGAGTCGGCGAACGCGGTGATCACCGTGTTGCCGTCGGCGCGGGCCGAGTGGTCTGCCTTGACCGTGTAGGAGAGGCCGCTCTCCTGGCGCAGCGAGCGGAACAGCGCCCGTTCCAGAACACCGGCGAAGACCGCCGCCCCGGGTCCGCGGGGGACCACGGCGGACCAGGCCACCACGTTGGACCGGCCGGGGAACCAGGCCGGTCGCACCGGCAGCGCCGAGGCCGGGGGCGGGACCGGCTGGCGGTCGCCGTCCGGGAGGCTGAGGTCGAGCCCGTCGGGCACTCCCGACCCGGCGATCCACAGGGCCGCGTTTCCCCTGGTGAAGTACCGGGATGTCCAGGCGTTCAGGTCGTCGGCGGTGATCCCGGCCAGTCCCCACTCCGGGTAGGCGGCGGTTCCGTAGCCGACGGCGCCGTGCCGCCAGAGTGCCATCACCTCGGCGGCGGAGTCGTCGCGGCTGTTCTGCTCGGTCCGCAGGATCTCCTTCTCCACCGCGAGGCGCTGGATCGGTAGGTCCCGCAGGGCGGCGCAGACCCCGTTGAGGAAGGTGACCACATCCGCCTCGGCCCCACGCATGTGGAAGTAGGTGAACTCGCTCCCGGTGGCGCCGTTGTAGTGGTAGTCGGCCGCTCCGATCGAGTGCAGGGCGAGATGTTCGATCAGGTGGGTGATGCCGCGCCGGGCCAGCGGCTCGTCCACCAGCCCGACCCGGAAGACCAGTCCGGCGTGCATCGGGCCGGTGGACGGCGCGTGCAGGACGGGGATGCCGCCGATCTCGTGTTCGGTGATCATTTCGCGCCTCCGAGCGCCCAGTCCCGGGCCTTGCGGAACTCCGTCTCCGGGTCACCCAGCCATTCCCAGGGATATTCGGTGCCCAATCCGTTCAGTTGCCGGAAGGCGGCCGCCGCTGCCCGGTGATCACCGAGCAGCGTGAAACAGAAGGCGAACCCGCTGAGCGCCCGGATCCAGCCCTGCCCGCGGGCGAAGTCGGGATGCCCGATGGAGCGCTGCGCGGCCTGGTAGATCTCCGCCCGCACCGCCTCCTGGGAGAGGTAGACGATCAGGCCATGGGCGACGGACTGCTCGGGCCCGATCTCCTCCAGGCCGTGCTCGAGGTGAGCGTCCACGACCAGGACACCGTGTGCACCGCCCGGAGGCGCCGCCGCCACCGCCTCACGCGCGAACTCGTGCAACAGTTCCCAGGTACCGACCCATTTCGGGCAGAGGCTCTGCAGCAACTGGATCTGTCCGGGCAGATGATCGGCGTCGGCGGCGATCATCCGGTCGTACCGCCGCCGGGTCTCGGCCAGCCCGACCCCCAGGCCGCGGGCCGAGAGCAGCCGGGCGGTCCAGATCGCCGGATCAGCCGGGTTGAACGCTGCTCCGTCGATCAGCACCTGTTCGGCCCGGCACAGCCACTCCCGGAACCTGCGGAACTGTTCGCGGCTCACATACTGGGCCCGGGCCCCGGTCCGGATCTCCCAGCCGATGTGGATCAGGTGCAGTCCCAGCAGAGCCGAGGCGGAGCCGTCGGTCGGATCCTCGCTCAGCACCCCACGAAGGAACCCCTCGATGCCCGGCTCCTCGCCGAGGAGCCTGAGCAATCCGGTCCGCTCCATCGGGCCGGCCGCGTCGAGGACGGCCCGGCAGCCCGGCCAGTCCCGGGCGACGAGGGCGGCCCGCAGCGGAACCATGTCCGGATAGGCGGCCGCGATATCGAAGACCACGTCGGTCTCTGTTGACATGGCGGGCAGCATAGAGCGTCGATCATGGACGATGAATCAGGGATTCCGGTCGATGCGATCCGCCTGTTGCCGGCGCAGTTCGGCGGCCGCGTCCACCGCGATCCGGCCGGCGAAGATGCCGAAGAGGATGCTCGCCGACGCGACGAGCCCGTACTCGCCGAGGCCGCCGAACAGTCCGGCCTCGGTCGGACCCTGGGTGAGCATCATGGTCAGCACGCCGAGCCCGCCGGCCACCACGAACAGGGTGGCCATCCCGGCGATCAGCAGGGTGATCAGCGGCCGCCGGGAGTCCACCTCCGCCTCCGGGATCTCGGCGGCGGGGCGGGGCTGCGGGATCCGGTCCCGGTCGCGCGGTGGCATGTCGATCCGCAGCCGGGCCGGGATCCACTGGTCGACGTCGTGGACCACCTGCTCGGCGTCCCGGTAGAGGGTGGGTTCGACCCGGGCCATCACGGCATCCTCACCGATCAGTTGCCGGGCGCCGTCCGGCCAGGCCAGGACAGCGGCGCACGCGTCGTACCGGACGGTGCCGACCACGTCGCCCTCGACCACGCTGATGCCCTGGGCACCGCTGATCAGGCGCAGGTTGCGATCACCCCGGCCCCGGTGGGTACGCCCGTCGAGCACCGCCTCCGACATGGTCGGCGCTGCGGTGTAGCCGGCCCAGTCGGCGCCGCCGGTGCCGGGTGTCATCAGCAGCCCGGCGTCGTATCCGGCGGCGGCGACGGCTGCCACGTCCTCGGCGGTGACCGCGCGCACCTCGGCGAGCGCCTCGTCCAGGGTCTGCACGGCCCGGCCGGCGAGCAGGTTGAACGCCTGTCCGGGCAGCCGGGCGCCGCGGCACTCGGCGTCACGCAGTCCTTCGCTGGTGTGTTTGACGACGGTGCCGACCTCGTCGGCGTCGATTCGGCCGGCCCGCAGTGCGGCGAGCACGTCGACCAGACCGCCGAGGGTGCCGTCGGACCGGCCGGCTGCGGCTTCGGCGAGGGCGAGGATGCGGGCGGTGCCGTCGGCGCGGGGTTCGTATTCGGTGCGGGCGGTCTCGGCGACCCCCGCCCGGTCGCGGAGTTCGTGCTGGAGCCGGCGTTCCAGGACGGTGGCGAAGACCGCGGCTCCGGCGTCGCGGCGGACCACGGTGTCCCAGGCGGCGGTGCCGTCGGATCCGGCGAACCAGGCGGGGGTGGCCGGCAGGACGGTGACCGCCGTGGGGGCGGGTTGCCGGACACCGTCCGGGAGGTCGAGGGCGAGTCCTTCGGGCAGGTCGTCGCCGGCCACCCAGAGGGCCGCGTTGGCCCTGGTGAACCAACGGGTGATCCAGTCCCGGACCTGATCGTCGGTGAGCCCGGACAGGGCCCACTCGGGGTAGCTGGCGACACCGTGGGAGCGGGCGCCGTACCGCCACATCGGCAGCGGATCACGGTCCCGGACCGATGTCATGCGCTGCCGGGCGGCGGCGATCCGCTCGGCCGGCGGGTTCCGCAGCGCCGTGCACACTCCACTGAGGAAGGCGGCGATCTCGGTGGGCGTACCGCGGGTGTGGAAGTAGGTGTGCTCCGGTCCGGTGCTGCCGGGCACGTCGGCGACCAGGTGCTCGATCAGGCGGGTGATGCCGCGCACCGGCACCGTCTCGTCGGCGGTCCCGACCCGGAAGACCAGGCCGGCGTGCATCGGGCCGTCGGCGGGTGCACACAGGGCGGGTACTCCGTCGACCTCGAGTCGCGTGATCACTGCTCGCCTCCCGTCGCCCGCTTGCGGTACCTGCCGATCACCGTGGCCGGGTCGCCCAGCCGATCCCACGGTTGTGCCGAGTCCAGTTCGCCGAGCGCCTCGAAGTATCCGGCAGCGGCCGGCTGGTCCCCGATCAGTGCGTACGCCATGGCAAAGGTGCTGGTCACGCGCACCCAGCCGTGGGTGTGCCGGAAGTCCGGGTGGCCGGCCGAGCGGGCGGCGGCCTCGGCCACCTCGGCGCGGACCGTCTCGTCGTCGAAGTGGTCGCGGCGGGCCAGGTACCGGTCGAGGTGGTACTCGGCGATCAGGACCGGGCTGAACGATCCGGGCGGGGCCGCGGCGGCGGCGGAACGGGCGAACTCGTACGCCTCGGCCGGGTCGTGTCCACACAGGTAGCGCAGGTACTGGGACTGGCCGGGCACGTGGTTCGCGTCGATCTCGGCGAGCCGGTCGTAGCGGCGGCGCGCTTCGGACGGGCCGAGTCGCAGGCCGCGGGCGGTCCGCAGGCGGACGGTCCAGATCGCCGGATCGAGAGGGCTGCGGGCGGCGGCGTCGACGAGCACCCGCTCGGCGGCGGAGAAGGCGGTGGTGGTGGAGGCGGCGAGGTGCCGTCCCAGCAGGGCTCCGGCGGTCCCGTCGGACGGGTCTCCGGAGAGCACTCCGCGCAGGAATTCGGCGATGCCCTCGGTCTCCGCGGCGACGGCGGTGAGGCAGGTCCGTTCCACCGGTTCGGCGTTGTCCAGCGTCTCCCGGCAGGCCGGCCAGTCGCCCGCGTCCAGGGCGGTGCGCAGAACGGCGACTTTCGGGTACGCCGCGGACGGATCCAGGAGCATGGCGCGCAGCATAGATCTTCCACAATCACCCGCTGTTTCCGGGTGATCGTGTAATTAGGACACCAGGGGATCTTTCAGGAGGTGTTCGAAGGCGAGTTCGGCCGCTCCGATCAGGGCGGCGTCGGCGCCGAGCTCGGGGGTGCGCAGTCGCACGTGCTCCCGGCAGGCGGGCAGTCCGATCGAGTTGAGGCGGCTGCGGATCTGCGCGGCGGACCCCAGATAGACGTCACGCAGCGTCCCGCCGAAGATCACCACCTCCGGGTTGAAGATGTTCACCAGGTTGCCGACACCGAAGCCGATCCAGTCGCCGACCTGCCGTAACGCGTGCTGGGCCTGGCTGTCCCCGCGCATCGCGGCGTCCACCACGGCGAGCACCGCGTCACGTCCGCGGCGGTCGTCCCGCCCGGCGAGGCGAAGCAGGGCGTGTTCGCCGATCTCGGTCTCCCAGCAGCCGCGCGAACCGCAACTGCACGGGCGGCCGTACGGGTTGACCACCATGTGCCCGACTTCGCCGCCGTATCCGCCGTGCCCGGTGATCCGGCGTCCCCCGGCGATGATCCCGGCACCGACGCCGACGTCGCCGTACAGGTGGATGACGTTGTCGGAGCCGGCCGCCGCGCCACGGGCGTGTTCGGCGAGCGCGCACACGTCGGCGTGGTTGCCGACGCTGAGCTGCCCATAACCGCCGAGTTCGGAGCGGAGCGCCGCACCGACCGGTTCATCGACCCAGCCGATGGTCGGTGCCAGCCGGACCATGCCGTCCTCCCGGCGGACCATCCCGGCCACCGCCACCCCGCTGCCGACACAGCGGGCGCCGTCCGGAACCCCGGAACTCATCGTCGCGACGAATCGGGCCAGCGGCCGGACCGCGTCACCGGCGCTCATCCCGGGGGGACGCTCGGTCTCGTACTGCTCCAGGATGCGGCCGCCGAGCCCGACCCGGGCCGCGCGCAGCCGGTCCACCTCGATGCTCAGCGCGTAGGCGTACACCCGCCCGGATTCGGGCCGGACCACCAGGGACGGCCGTCCGGCCCGGCCGGTCTCCCGGGTGGTCGCCTCGCTGACCAGGCCCACCCCGATCAGGTCGGAGGTCAGTGCCCCGATGGTGCTCCGGTTGAGGCCGAGGCGGGTGGTGAGTTCGGCCCGGGTGGTGGCGCCGTGCACGTGCACATAGCGCAGGAGGCTGCCGAGATTGGTCCGGCGGACGTCCTCCTGGCTCGGGCCGGTCCTCATCTACCGCCCGACGCCGCGGCTCTGCGCCGGGCCAGTGCGTCGACGCTTGCAGCAGCCAGCAGCACCAGACCGGTGAAGATGAATTTGACGCCGGAGTTGAGGCCCAACAGGGTCATACCGTTCTCGATGACGATGATCACCGCACCACCGATGACCGCGTAGATGATCTTTCCCTTGCCGCCGAAGAGGCTGGTCCCGCCGATGACCGCGGCACCGACCGAATAGAGCAGGATGTTACTGCCCCCGGTGCTGGGATCGACAGAGCTCTGTCGGCTGACGACCAGGATTCCGCCGATCGATGCCATGAACGAGGCGACGGCGAAGACCGAGACCCGGATCCGGTCCACCGCGATACCCGCCCGGCGGGCCGCCTCGACGTTGCCGCCGACCGCGTAGACATGCCGCCCATAGGTGGTGCGGTCCAGCACAAAAGTCCCCAGGACCAGGAAGAACAGGATCACCGGCACCACGATCGGGATGCCCTTCAGCGAGGTGATCGCCGGGTTGACGGCCCGTTCCAGGGTCAGCACCCAGGTCGCCGACAGCGCACCGGCGGCGACCCCGGCGACCCGGGCCAGCACGATGCCGATCGGTATCGCCACCAGGCCCCGGGAGACCCGGCCGCGCCAGCGCAGGAACTGGGACACCGCGAACCCGGCGACCCCGGCCACCGCGAGGATCCAGCTCGCCGGGACCGACAGCGTGCCGGTGTTCAGTGACCGGACGAACTCGTCGCTGATCGCGATGTTCTTTCCGCCGCCGAGCAGGGTCAGCAGCACACCCTGGAAACCGAGGAACGCGGCGAGGGTGACCACGAACGACGGGATGCCGAGCTTCGCCACCAGCAGGCCGAGTACGACGCCGATCAGGATTCCGGTCGTCGTCGCCGCCGGGATCGCCACCATCGCGGGCAGTCCGTGTTCGGTCAGCAGGATCGCCAGGACCGCGCCGCAGACCCCGCTGGCGAACCCGGCGGACAGGTCGATCTCACCGAGTAGCAGCACGAAGACCAGGCCCATCGCGATGAAGACGATCTGGGCGCTCTGGTTGAACATGTTGGCGAAGTTGAGTGCGCTGAGGAAGGTCTCGCTCCGGGCCGATCCGAAGATCAGGACCAGGAGCAGCAGCCCGAGTACGGCCGGCAGGGTCCCGAGGTCGCCACCACGCACCCGGATCCAGTAGTCCCGCAGGTGACTGCCGACGGTGGGCCGGGTGGTCACGCGAAGTCCTCCGGCTCGATGTCACCGAAGTACGGCAGTCCGAGCTCGCCGCTCCGGCCACCGGTGATCAGCTCGACGACCTGGGCGTGGGTCACCTCGCTGGCCTTCACCTGGGCGGCCGTCCGGCCCAGGTAGAGCGCCACGATCCGGTCCGCGACAGCGAAGACGTCGTTCATGTTGTGCGAGATCAGCACCACACCGAGGCCGTTGTCGGCGAGCCGCCGGACCAGCTCCAGCACCTGGGCGGTCTGCGCGACACCGAGGGCCGCGGTCGGCTCGTCCAGGACGACGACCCGGCTGTTCCAGAGGACGGCCTTGGCGATGGCCACGGTCTGCCGCTGGCCACCGGAGAGGCTGGCGACCGGCTGCCGGAGCGAATTGACGGTACGGACGGACAGGTTCCGTAGCGTCTCGCCGGCCATCTCCTCCATCGTGGCCTCGTCCAGTACCACGCCCCACTTCCGCTCCCGGCCGAGGAACATGTTCTGCACGATGTCCAGATTGTCGCAGAGGGCGAGGTCCTGGTAGAGCACCTCGATACCGAGGGCCGCGGCGTCCCGGGGTGAGCCGACCGATACCTCCCGGCCCTCGAAGACGACGGTGCCCGCGTCCGGGGTGTGGATGCCGCTGATGCACTTGACCAGGGTGGACTTCCCGGCGCCGTTGTCACCGACGAGAGCGGTGACCTCACCCGGGTAGACGCTCAGCCCGACGTCGTGCAGGACCTGGACGGGACCGAAGCTCTTGTCGATCCCGCGCAGCTCCAGAAGGGGTGTCGCGGCCACGGACGGTCCTTCCTCAGCTGATTCCGGCCCGGGCACAGGCGTCGGCGAAGTTGATGTTGCACAGTTCCGCCCGGGTGACGTGACCGCCGGCGACGACATCCTTCACGGTGGCGGCGGTGATCGCCTGCGGGGTCAGCAGAACCGCCCTGGTCCCGGTGTCGACGACGGTCGTGGGGATGGCCACCGGCGTCTGCTTCGCCAGCGCGATGGCCAGTTCGGCGGCCGCGGCGGCCTCCTTCTTGAAATCCTTGTAAACCGTCATGCACTGGTCGCCGAGGAGGATGTTCTGCAATCCCAGCACGGTGGCGTCCTGGCCGGTGACCGGGACCTTACCGTTCAGCTTGTTCTTCTTCAGCACCTGGATCACCGCGTTACCCAGGCCGTCGTTGGCGGCCAGCACCCCGGCGATGTTCTTCTCCTGGGTCAGCTGCTGCTCGAAGATGGTGCCGCCCTGCGCGTTGTCCCACTCCGGGACGTCCTGGTCCGGGCCCTTGAGGTATTCACCGGACGCGAACTTCGCCGCCAGGACCGCGTCGTAACCCGCCTTGAGCAGTGTGGTGTTGTTGTCGGTGGACGAGCCGTTGAGGTACGAGATGACCGGCTTGACCACCCGCTGCGCGGTCAGGCAGTCGACCAGGCCCTGTGCCTGGAGTTTGCCGACCTCGGTGTTGTCGAACGACACGTAGTAGTCGGCACCACCGCCGACGGTCAGCCGGTCGTAGTCGATCGTCGCGATGCCCGCGGCCTTCGCCTTGTCCAGGACCGCCTTGCCGGTGCCGGAGTCCAGGTTGACGATCACCAGAACCTTGACGCCGCTCGCGATCATGCCGTCGGCGATGGTGGTGAACCGGGTGGTGTCCCCCTCGGCGTTCTGGATCCGGGCCTCGACACCGGCCGCCTCGAACGCCTCGGTCAGGTATTTGAAGTCTGCGGTCGCCCAGCGGGCCGAGCTCCTGGTGTCCGGCAGGATGACGCCGATCGCGTCGGACGACGGTGCCACCCGGCCCGGTTCGGAATCCTCCTCGATGCCGCAGGCCGTGAGACCTCCGGTGGTCAACAACCCGGCCGCGGCGAGGGCGGAGAATCCCTTACGCATCCCTTGTGTCCTCTCACGGGGAAATTCGGGCAAGGTATTTCCCCGGTGGCCGAGAGCACAAGACGCCATGACGATCTATCTCGAAACAAGGGATGACAATTCAGGAGCGGATCGGTGCGACTGCCGCGCCGGTGAGCCGGATCAGGTCGGCCGGGGCCAGCGCCACCTGAAGACCACGGCGGCCCGCCGACACGTACATCAGGTCCAGCTCCGCGGCCGTGTCGTCGATCACCGTCGGCAGCCGCTTGCGCTGCCCCAGCGGGCTGATCCCGCCCCGGACGTAACCGCTGCTGCGCTCGGCGGCGGCCCGGTCGGCCAGCGCCGCCCGTTTCCCGCCGGCCGCGGCGGCCAGCGCCTTCAGGTCGAGATCACCGGTCACCGGCACCACCCCGACCACCAGCCGGCCGTCCACCTCGGCGACGAGCGTCTTGAACATCAGCTCCGGCGCGACACCCAGGGCCTCGGCGACGAGCGCACCGTAGTTGGCGGCGTCCGGTGACACCTCGTACGGATGCAGGGTGTGTGCCACCCGCTCGGCGGTCAGCAGGACGGTGGCCGGCGTGCCCGCCGCTTTCTTCGCCATGCGGGCACGCTACTACCCGTCAGGCGGCCGACGTGAGAAGGGCGACAGGTGCGTTGCCCACCCGGGTCAGCACAAGCCCGGCGGTGTTCGGCCCGGACAGCCTGAGGTCCTTGCGCAGCTGCTCGGGGACCAGCGCCGACCCCCGTTTGCGGATCTCCAGCACCCCGATCCCACGGTCCCGCAGCAGCGCCCGCAGCCGTTTCAGCGAGAACGGGAGCACGTCGGTCACCGCCAGCCGCCGGGCGAACGGGGTGTCCACCGGCTCGTCGGTGTAGACGTAGGCGATGTCCGGATCGGCCAGCCGCCCACCGACCGTCGCGGCGAACTCGGCCACCAGGTGTGAGCGGATCACCGCGGAGTCCGGGTCGTAGATCCAGCCGCCGACCGTACCGACCGGTGCCTTCTCGCCACCCGAACCGGTAAGCAACGCGTCCGGCCCGATCAGCGTGGCCCGCCGCGGGACCTCGGCCAGCGGGCCGCACCAGAAGGCAGCCTCGACCAGGTCCCCGCCGGCGCTCACCCACTCGCCCTCGGCACCCGGCGGCAGCAGGTCGTGGTCGATCCCGGGGGCCAGTTTCAGCACCGTCCGCGGCACCCGATCGGCCAGGGCGGCGATGAAGTCCCAGGGCGGCGAGTACGACTTCGGGTCGAACACCCGGCCCCGGCCGGCCTGCCGGCGAGCCGGGTCGGCGAAGACCGCGTCGTACCGCTCGACCGGGACCGTCGTCGCGTCGGCGCACTCGACGGTGATCAGGCCGGACAGCCCGGCCGCCGCCGCGTTCGCGGCCGTCATCGCCGCGGTCAGCGGATCGGCGTCGACCGCGTGCACCGCGATGCCCTGCCGGGCCGCGGCCAGCGCGTCGGAGCCCAGCCCGCAACCCAGGTCGGCGAGGGTCCGGACCCCGGCGGCGGCGAGCCGGGCGGCACGCCGATCGGCGACCACCGCGCGGGTCGCCTGTTCCAGGCCGGGCCGGGTGAAGAACATCGCAGCGGCGTCCGGGCCGAATTTCATCGCGGCGCGTCCCCGCAAACTAGCCTGGGTCAAGGCGGCCGCGGAGAGCTCCGCGCCGAAGCCCCGGGCCCGCATGGCCGAGGCCGCGGCGAGCGGCTCACCGCCGGCCACCTCGGCCGCCACGGCCAGGGCTTCCGCCCCTTGCGGGGTCTGCAACAGATGCAACAACTCAGGGGTCACGACAGGCATTCTCCCTGGCGTGACAGGTTGGCACTCTGGTTGACGGAGTGCTAGTTCCGGCATAGTCTCCGATTAGCACTCTCACCATGAGGGTGCCAATCGCCCGGGTCCCCCGTGGCGGTTAGGCACCAGGCGGACCGGCACCCGCGACGACGGCCCCGCCCGGTGGCATGAGGCATTGACCGGCCTGAACCGAGGTCGGCGAAACCTGATACCCAGGAGGGTATGCCCGTGACTACCGCGACAAAGGTTGCGATCAAGCCGCTCGAGGACCGCATCGTGGTCCAGGCGAACGAGGCTGAGACCACGACCGCCTCCGGCATCGTGATCCCCGACACTGCCAAGGAGAAGCCCCAGGAGGGCACCGTCCTGGCCGTCGGCCCCGGCCGGATCGACGACAAGGGCAACCGCGTCCCGCTCGACGTGAAGGTCGGCGACGTGGTGCTGTACTCGAAGTACGGCGGCACCGAGATCAAGTACGCCGGCGAGGAGTACCTGGTGCTCTCCGCCCGCGACGTCCTCGCGGTCATCGAGAAGTAAGACCTAACTGATTGCGCCTGCGCCCTGTTCCGATAGCTCGGGGCAGGGCGCTGGTGCGTGAAGGGACCAACTCATGGCGAAGATCCTCAGCTTCTCAGACGACGCCCGGCACCTGCTGGAGCACGGCGTCAACACCCTCGCCGACACGGTCAAGGTCACTCTCGGCCCGCGCGGCCGGAACGTCGTCCTGGACAAGAAGTTCGGCGCTCCCACGATCACCAACGATGGTGTCACCATCGCCAAGGAGATCGAGCTCTCCGACCCGTACGAGAACCTCGGCGCGCAGCTCGTCAAGGAGGTGGCGACCAAGACCAACGACGTCGCCGGTGACGGGACCACCACGGCGACCGTGCTCGCGCAGGCGCTGGTCCGTGAGGGCCTGCGCAACGTGACCGCGGGCGCCAACCCGATCGGCCTCAAGCGGGGCATGGACCAGGCCGCAGAGGTCGTGTCCAAGGCGCTGCTGGCCAAGGCCGTCGAGGTCGCCGACCACAAGGCGATCGCCAACGTCGCCACCATCTCGGCCCAGGACGCCACCATCGGCGAGCTGATCGCCGAGGCGATGGACCGGGTCGGCCGCGACGGTGTCATCACCGTCGAGGAGGGCTCGGCGCTGTTCACCGAGCTCGACGTGACCGAGGGTCTGCAGTTCGACAAGGGCTTCATCTCGCCGAACTTCGTGACCGACGCCGAGTCGCAGGAGGCGGTGCTGGAGGACGCGCACATCCTCCTCACCACTCAGAAGATCTCCAGCATCGAGGAGCTGCTCCCGCTGCTGGAGAAGGTGCTGCAGACCAGCAAGCCGCTCCTGATCGTCGCGGAGGACGTCGAGGGCCAGGCCCTGTCCACGCTGGTGGTCAACTCGCTGCGCAAGACCGTCAAGGTCGCCGCGGTGAAGGCGCCCGGTTTCGGGGACCGTCGTAAGGCGATCCTGCAGGACCTGGCGATCGCGACCGGTGGCGAGCTGATCGCCCCCGAGCTCGGTTACAAGCTCGACCAGGTCGGTCTCGAGTCGCTGGGCAGCGCCCGGCGGATCGTCGTCGACAAGGAGAACACCACCATCGTCGACGGTGGCGGCAACTCCTCCGACGTCGCCGACCGGGTCTCGCAGATCCGCAAGGAGATCGAGGCGTCCGACTCCGACTGGGACCGCGAGAAGCTTCAGGAGCGGCTGGCGAAGCTCTCCGGTGGTATCGCGGTGATCAAGGTCGGCGCGGCCACCGAGGTCGAGATGAAGGAGCGCAAGCACCGCATCGAGGACGCCATCGCGGCGACCAAGGCTGCGGTCCAGGAGGGCACCGTCCCCGGTGGCGGCGCCGCTCTGGCTCAGGTCGCCAAGGAGCTCGAGGGCAACCTCGGCCTCTCCGGCGAGGAGGCGCTCGGCGTCGGCATCGTCCGCAAGGCGCTCGTCGAGCCGCTGCGCTGGATCGCGCAGAACGCCGGTCACGACGGTTACGTCGTGGTGGGCAAGGTCAACGAGCTGGGCTGGGGCCACGGCCTCAACGCCGCCACCGACGAGTACGTCGACCTGGCCGCGGCCGGCATCATCGACCCGGTGAAGGTGACCCGTAACGCGGTCTCCAACGCCGTCTCGATCGCCGGGCTCCTGCTGACCACCGAGAGCCTCGTGGTGGAGAAGCCGGCCGAGGCGGCCCCGGCCGCTGCCGGTGGTCACGGCCACAGCCACGGCGGTCACGGGCACGGGCACCAGCACGGCCCGGGCTTCTGATCGGTGTAGTTCTCAGGGGAAGGCGCGCCCGTCGGGCGCGCCTTCTCTGTTCTCGCCCTGCCACGATCGCCACAGCGCTGCATAAACCCCATCGGCTGCCACGAGTTCGTCGTGCGGCCCGAGTTCGACGATCCGGCCGTCCTCCACCACCGCCACCCGGTCCGCGTCGTGCGCGGAGAAGAGCCGGTGCGCGATGGCCACCACTGTCCGCCCGCTCACCACAGCGGCCAGCGACCGTTCCAGATCACGGGCGGCCCGCGGGTCGAGCATCGCGGTGGCCTCGTCGAGCACCAGCGTGTGCGGGTCGGCGATCACCAGCCGGGCCAGTGCCACCTGCTGGGCCTGAGCCGGGGAGAGCGGGTACCCGCCGGTGCCGACCACCGTGCCCAGCCCGTCCGGCAACTCGTCCACCCAGCTCAGGGCCTGAACCGCGGTGAGCGCGGCACGGATCGCCTCCTCCGGCGCGTCCGGCCGGACCAGTGCCACGTTGTCGCGGAGTGTGCCGATGAAGACGTGGTTCTCCTGGGTGACCAGGGCGACCTCGGTCCGCAGCCGGTCCGGTGGCAGCGCGGTGAGCGGGACCCCACCCACCGTGACGCTGCCCTCGCTCGGCCGGTGCACCCCGGCGAGCAGCCGGCCGAGGGTGGACTTGCCGGCCCCGGAGAGCCCGACGACGGCCAGCCGTTCGCCCGGCTCCAGCACCAGGTCGACCCCGTGCAGCACCTCCCGGCCGGGCTCGTACCCGAACCGCAGCCCGCGTACCTCGATCCGGTTACCGACGATCATCGGGGTGCCGGTCACCGCCGGGGCCCCGGCCTCGGCCACGCCGAGCAGCCGGGCCAGGGCAGCCGCACCGACCTGCAGTTCGTCCAGCCAGCCGACCAGCCGGTCCAGCGGGTCGACGAGCTGTTGCACGTAGATCACGGCAGCGGTCAGGGCACCGAGCGAGAGCCGGCCGTGCAGGTGCAGCCAGCCGCCGGCGAGCAGGGTGACCACCATCGGCAGCACGTAGCCGGTCTCGATCAGCGGCCACAGCACGGTCCGCAGCCGCAGGGTGTACCGCTCGGCCCGCCAGAAGTACCGCAGGTCGGTGTCGGTCCGCCGGATCCGCTGCCGGCCGCGGCCGAGCGCTTCGACGGTCCGCGCGCTCGCCACCGTCTCGGACAGGCCCTCGGTGACGTCCGCCCACGCCGCGTTCTGCCGCAGATACCCGGCCGGCGCCCGGCGCACGTACCACCGGGTGCCCGTCACCAGGAACGGCACTCCGAGCAGCAACGGCAGCAGGAAGAACGGGCTGACGAGTGTCATCGCCCCGATCACCAGACCGAGAGTGATCACCGCGATCAGAGTCTCCGGCACCGCGAACCGGACACACTGGGTCAGCGCGTCGACATCCCGGGTGGCCCGGGTCAGCAGATCACCCGGCCCGGCCGCCTCCACCCTGGACAGTGGCAGCGCCAGCAGCCGCCCGACGAACTCGGTCCGCAGCCGGTGCAACACCCGCTCGCCGAGCCGGGCCGACGCCAGATACGCGCACCGGATCAGCACCGCCTGAACCACCACGAACCCCGCGATGGCCAGTGCGATCCGATCCAGTTCGGACACCGGGACACGTTCCTGGACACCCTCCACCAGTTCGCCGAGCAGCCGCGGACCCGCCAGCCCGGCCAGGGCAGCGGCCACGTGCAGGCCGATCACGGCACGGAACCGGCCCGGGTACAGGCCGATCAGGTGCCGGGCGTACCGGCGGGCCGACGCCGCACCGGCCACTGGCAGCGGCCGGTTCACGGCTTCTCCTCACGGCTCACCAGCCGGGCATAACCGGGCACCGACTCCAGCAGACCGGCGTGCGTGCCGACCGCCACCACCCGGCCGTGCTCCACGTAACAGACCCGGTCGGTGCGGGACAGCAGCAGCGGGCTGGAGGTGCAGATCACCGTGGTCCGGCCGGTCCGGGCCGCCCGCAGCCGGTCCGCGATCCGGGCCTCGGTCCAGGCGT
Organism: Actinoplanes sp.; assembly: GCA_035562875.1. Taxonomy (GTDB): domain Bacteria; phylum Actinomycetota; class Actinomycetes; order Mycobacteriales; family Micromonosporaceae; genus Actinoplanes. Next base: position 17,247 of record DATMVU010000128.1, read on the forward strand.
CCACCGCGTTTGTCGGCTCCACCAGGATCAACGTGCCCGGATCGGCGATCAAGGCCCGGGCCAGGCGCAACCGTTGCTGCTGCCCGCCGGAGAAGGACCGCCCGGCCCCGGTCACCACGGTGTCCACGCCCTCCGGCAGCCCCGCCACGATGTCGGTCGCGTCGGCGGTGAACAAGGCTTCGAACAAGACCCCACTGTCGTACGGGTCCAGATCCGCTCGCAGCCGGCCGGAGAACAGACGGGCGTCGTTGTCCGACACCAGGATCCGTTCCCGCACCTCGGGCAGGGCGGCCGCGGCGAGCGGGACCCCGCCGAGGGTGGCGCCGTCGGCGTGCCTGCCGAGACGGTCGGCGATCCGGGACGCGTCGGCCGGAACCGTGGCGGCGATCGCGGTGAGACAGCCGGCCACGACGCGTACCCCCGACTCGGGGTCCTCCAGATCGCCCGCCGGAAGAGGCACCGGGACCTCGGGCACCGCCAGGTCGGTGCGCTCGCGCACCATCGTCAGCACCCGGCGCGCCGAGACGTGTCCCCTGGTCAGTTTGTCGACCGCCTCGGTCAGCTGGCGCAACGGACCGACCAGGAACGCGGCGTACGCGTAGAACGCCACCAACTCGCCCACGGTGATCCGGTCAGCGGCCGCGAACCGGGCGCCCAGCCAGGTCACCAGCACCAGGAAGATCCCCGGCAGCAGCACCTGCGCCGACTCCAGCAACGACCCCACCCGCGCCGTCCGCACCCCGGCCGCACCCAGCGCCCGCGACTGGGCCCGGTACCGGTCCGCCATCGTCGCCTCGCCGCCCACCCCGCGCAGCACCCGCAGCCCGCCGACCAGATCCGCGGCCCGGCCGGTGAGCCGCCCCTGATGCTCCCGATAGGCCCGCTGCCGCTCGTGCAACGGCCGGATCAGAGCCCCCACCAGCAGCATCATCACCGGCACACCGATCAGCACCACGAGCCCCAGCGGCACCGACGTCCTCAGCAGCAGCACGATGACGGTGATCACCGCCAGCAGCGAACCGATCCCGCGCGAGGTGATGTCGACGGCATTGCCGATCGGGGCGATGTCCGAGGTGCCGATCGTGACGACCTCGCCAGCATCCAGCCGACGGGGCAGCGCCGACCCCAGGGCGTTCGCCTGACGGACCACCACCTGCACGGTCCGGAACGCGGCACTCAGCCAGTTGGTCACCGTGAACCTGTGCCGGACGATGCCGGTGAGCGCCTGCAACTGGCCCAGCCCGAACAGCAGCAGACCCCAGCCGGCCAGCCCACGGCCGTCCCCCACCAGGGCGGCGTCCACCGCCCGGCCGACGATCGCCGGCACCAGCGCCTGACACCACATCCAGACGATCGCCAGCAGCGCCGCGACGGTGACCGTCAGACGGGAACGGCGGATCAGCCAGAGCAGGTAGCGGGTGGCGGAACGGGGATCGGGCGAACCGGGGTCGGTCACTGGCAGTCGTCGCATCAGGCCCCGACGGTAAGGCCCGGCTGCGCCGACTGCGACTACTCAGCGATCGACGGGGTTGAAATCCCAGACGTGCGGAGCGCGTGCTACCAGGTTCTCCGGCGGGGTACGCAGGTTCTCCGGGGAGTTGCGCCATTTGGTGATGACGACGATGCGATGATCCGTGGACGAATAGACGTCACTCGACACATGTTGTGGCAGTACCTCCAAGGCAGGTACCGCCGTGTCGCAGACCCAGGCCAGCAGCTCGTCGAAGCCACTACGCGAGGCCCGCACCTCCCACATCCGCGCGATCATGAAGGCTTCCTACCCCGGCACACTCACCGCGGTCAAACCCATGGCGGAATCCGCGGGCAGATCGAGACGACTCGGAGCCACCCCGGCCGCGACCAGATGCGAGCCGAGCGCGGCCACCATCGCACCGTTGTCGGTGCACAACTGCGGGCGCGGTACGCGTACCCGGATCCCGTGTTTCGCGGCGCGCTGTTCAGCGAGCACCCGCAGTCGCGAGTTCGCCGCCACCCCACCGCCGATCACCAGTGTGTCCACCCCGTGCGTGCGGCACGCGTCGATCGCCTTCGCGGTCAGCACGTCACAGACCGCCTCCTGGAAACTCGCCGACACGTCCGCCACCGGCACCGGCTCACCGGCCCGCTCCCGGGCCTCCACCCAGCGCGCCACCGCCGTCTTCAACCCCGAGAAGGAGAAGTCGAACCGGTGCGCGGCCTGATCCTTGGCCGCCGTCAGACCACGCGGGAAGACGATCGACGCCGGATCGCCCGCACGCGCCGACCGGTCGATGATCGGCCCGCCCGGGAACCCCAGCCCGAGCAACCGCGCCACCTTGTCGAACGCCTCACCCGCCGCGTCGTCGATCGTCGCGCCCAGCGGGGTCACCCCCGCCGTCAGATCGTCGACGAGCAACAGCGACGAATGCCCACCGGACACCAGCATCGCCACCGCCGGCTCCGGCAGCGGCCCGTGCTCCAGCGTGTCCACCGCCACATGCGCGGCCAGGTGGTTCACGCCGTAGATCGGCTTCTCGGCGGCGAGCGCGTACCCCTTCGCCGCCGCCACCCCGACCAGCAGCGCACCCGCCAGACCCGGCCCGCTCGTGACCGCGATCGCATCCACGTCGGCGAGCGTCACCCCCGCGTCGTCCAGGGCCCGCTGCATCGTCGGGACCAGCGCCTCCAGGTGAGCCCGGCTGGCCACCTCCGGCACCACCCCACCGAACCGGGCATGTTGCTCCACACTGGACGCCAGCGCGTCAGCGAGCAGGGTATGACCGCGCACGATCCCGACACCGGTCTCGTCGCAGGAGGTCTCGATCCCGAGGACCAGGGGCTCGTCACGCATCACGCATCATCACCAGGGCGTCTGTGTTACTCGGTTGGTAGTAGCCGCGCCGGATCCCGACCGGCTCGAATCCGTACGTCGCATACAACTGCTGGGCCGGCGCGTTGTCGACAGCCACCTCGAGCAGCGTCTTCCGGGTGCCGCGCCGCGCCGCCTCACCGAGCAGCGCCTCCAGCAGCCGCCGCCCGATCCCGAGCCGCTGCGCATCCCGCCGCACCGCGATGTTCTGCACCCACGACTCGTGCTCGTCCACAACAGACAGACCTGCATACCCGGCCACGGCACCCGCCGCTGCCGGGCCGGCAGCCGTCGTGCTGAGCGCGACAAGGTAGAACTGCCGGGTCGCCAGCTCATTCCAGAACATCGCCGGCGACCACTTCTCCACCCCGAAGAGATCCTCCTCGATAGGCAGCACCGGCTCGATATGCCACCAACGGAACCGCTCAATGACGTACCCGGCCGCGGCGCCGGCGCCGGCTCCGGCGATTTGCCCAGATTTATCGGCTTTTCCTACGAATTCCGGACCCGTGTCCATCAGGCCAGCACCGGCTTCCGCGCAGTCGGCTCCACCGCATCGGGCCGCCGCAGATAGAGCGGCGTCAAAATCTCACTCGCCGCCCCCGACCGAATCCGATCAGCAGCAAGCGCCACCAGCGCAGCGCCCGGCGGATAGAGCAGGTGCTCCTCCACCGGAATGCCGAACACCTCCCCGTACTTCAAAGCGCCTTCACCGGCAGCCCGGTCAACGAAACCCACGACCGAGGTCCCGGGGGCTTGCGCAGTGGAGGTCCCGGCGGAAGCACCCGCAGCCGAGGCCCCGGTGGCACCCGCAGCCGAGGCCCCGGTGGCGCCCGCAACGGAGGCACCAGCGGCGGCCGTGAGCAGAGCCGCCACGTCGGCCGGCTTGGCGACCTCCGGACCGGTCACCCGCGCACCGTCGGCATAGGTGGCGAAGTACACCTCGCGCCGCCGGGCGTCGGTGGCGATCAGCACCCGTCCCGGGCCCGCGGCCCGCCCGAGGGCGTCCAGCGAGCACACCCCGTACGTCGGGATGCCCAGCGCCTGCCCCATGCTCGCCGCGGTGGCCAGCCCGACCCGCAGGCCGGTGAACGGCCCGGGACCGAGTCCGGCCACGATCGCGGTGAGGTCACGCGGCCGGAATCCGGCATCGGCGAGGACCGCGGCGATCTCGGGGGCGAGTTTCTCCCCGTGGGCGCGCGGGTCGACGGTCCGCCGCTCCACCACGCCCGTGAAACCGTCTGCGGTCACCTCGACGAGCGCCGCGGTCGACGCGGGGGTTGCGGTGTCCAGAGCGAGTACCAGCACAGCGAAACCCTAGACGGTGGCCGCCGGGTCCCAGTCGATGACCGGCCGTCCCCCGTCGGCGAGCGCCTTGTTCGCGGCGCTGAACGGGCGGCTGCCGAGGAATCCGACCCGGTTCAGCGGGCTCGGGTGCCCGGCCTCGAGAACGGCGTGTGCCGGGTTGGTGACCAGCACCGCCTTCTTCTTGGCGTAGCTGCCCCAGAGCAGGAACACGACACGCTCGTCACGCGCGTTGAGGGCCTTGATGGTGGCGTCGGTGAACGCCTCCCACCCCTTGTTGCCGTGTGATCCGGCCTTGCCGGCGCGAACAGTCAGCACCGAGTTGAGCAGCAGCACACCCTGTTTCGCCCAGCCGGTCAGGTCGCTGCCCTTCGGCTTGGGCACGTTCAGGTCCTCGTTGAGTTCCTTGAAGATGTTGCTCAGTGACGGCGGGCGGCGCACCCCGTCCCGGGCGCTGAAGCTGAGACCGTGTGCCTGGCCGGGACCGTGGTAGGGATCCTGACCGAGAATGAGCACCCGAGTCTGGGCCGGGGAGCACAGCCGGTAGGCGGTGAACAAGTCCTCCACCGGCGGGTAGATCGTCTGTGTCGCGTACTCCTCGGCCACCCATGCGCCCAGGGTGCTGGTGGCGACCGCGTCGAGGTGGGGGGTCAGCTCGTCACGCCACTCGGCGGGAAGCAGCTCGGTCAGGTTCACATGCTCTCCAGTCGCTGTGCCCAGTCGCCGCCGTGCGGCCGGAGGTCGACAACCCGGGTGTCGTCGTCCAGCCGGTCGATGCGGATCTGCAGATACTCGTCGTTCAGTTGCTCGACCATCCCGGCGCCCCACTCGATCACGGTGATCGCGTCGTCGGCGGAGGCGTCCAGGTCGAGGTCGTCGATCTCGGCGCGGGGGTCGGGGCGGTCGCCGAGCCGGTACGCGTCGGCGTGCACCAGTGGCGTCGGCCCCCGGTGCAGTCGCGCGATCACGAAGGTCGGCGAGGTGATCGGCCCCTGCACGCCCAGCCCGGCGCCGATGCCCTGGACCAGGGCGGTCTTGCCGGCGCCGAGTGGCCCGGTGAGCAGGACCAGGTCACCGGCGCGCAGCACACCGGCGAGCCGGTGCCCGAACTCGCGGGTGTCCTCGACCGTCTCCAGTTTCACGTCAGTTTCTCCAGGAAGGGGATCAGTGCGGCGTTCACCTGGTCGGCTTTCTCCAGCATCACCACGTGGCCGCTGTTCTCGATGGTGAGCAGTTCGGCCTCGGGCAGGTGCTCGATGATCTGCTGCGAGTGGGTGAGCGGGGTCAGGTAGTCCCGGTCACCGACGACGACGAGCACCGGGACACCGCTCAGCGCGGACAGCGCCGGGATCCGGTTGTGGGTGTAGAGGGTCTGCAGGTATTTGGTGAGGGTCTCCGCCGAGGTCTTCGAGTTCATGCTCTCGACGAAGGTGACGAGGGACGGGCTGGGTTTGGGCTCACCGAACCCGTAGCGACGGGTGAGCAGCCAGGCCAGGTCGGTGGAGACGACCCGGGCCCGGTCGATGGTGCCGCCACCGAGCTGGGCCGCCTTGTCCCACAGTGGGAAGAACGGGGAGCTCACCCGGGCCACCAGGTTGGTGAGGCCGAGTTTGGCCTTGTCGAAGAGACCGGCCGAGGTGGAGATCAGCACCGCACCGGTGACCCGGTTGCCGAACCAGGCCGGGAACTGCTCGGCGAACGCCATTATCGTCATGCCGCCCATCGAGTGACCGACGAGGATTATCCGGCCGTGCGGCACGGTCTCCTCCAGCACGGCGGCCAGGGATCGGCCGAGTGCCGCCAGATCGTACGTCCCTGATTGGAGCCTGCTCGATTTCCCGTGACCGGGCTGGTCGTAGAAGACCATCCGGTGGGTCCCGCGCTCGGCCAGCTCCTTGCGCTGGAAGTAGAAGGTGCCCATGTCCAGGGCGAAGCCGTGCACGAAGACGATCGTCGGCTCGTCGCTCGCACCCTCCGGCTCGATGATCTCCACGTGCATGTCGGTGCCGTCGGCAGCGGTGACCGTCAGCTCCCGGTCGAACGGCTGATCACCGAACGGCTCCTCGGTGAACGGATCGCCGGGCTCGTTGACGGAACGGCGCACCAGCGCCCGCTCGACGGCGAACGCGGTGGCCAGACCGGCCGCGGCCACACCGACCGCGGCCCCGAATATGCCGGCGCCCTTGGCGACCTTCGACCGGTTCACCGGACTGCCTCGCCGTCGTAGAGCCGGGGCACCCGGCTGCTGCCGAACCGGGTGACGATCTCGTAGTTGATCGTGCCGGTCGCGGCGGCCCAGTCGTCGGCTGTCGGTTCCCCACTGCTCCCCGGCCCGAACAGGACCGCGACATCACCGGCATGCACCGGCTCGTTGCCCACGTCGAGGACGAACTGGTCCATGCAGACCCGCCCGGCGATCCGCGCGGTCGTGCCGCCGACCCGGACCGGGCCGGTGCTCGACGCGTGCCGGGGCACCCCGTCGCCGTAGCCCAGCGGCACCACCGCCAGGGTGGTCTCCCGCGGCGTCACGTAGGTGAGCCCGTAGGACACGCCCTGATCGGCCGGCACCCGCTTGGTCAGCATCACCCGGGCGCGAGCCGTCATGGCCGGGCGCAACCCGAACTTCTCACCCTGGATCGGCGACAGACCATAGGCCGCGATGCCGACCCGGACCAGGTCGAAGTGGGCGTCCGGCCGGGTCAGGGTGGCCGCCGAGTTGGCGATGTGCCGGTAACGCGGGTTGATGCCGAACCCGGCGGCGACGGCCAGACCGGTCCGGAACGCGGCGAGCTGCCGGTCCACCGACTCGTGACCCGGCTCGTCGGCGCAGGCGAGATGGCTCCACACCCCGACCACCTCGACGTCCCCACCGGCCTGTGCCTTGGCCGCTGCCTCCAGCAGGATCGGCCAGTCGTCGGCTGTCGAACCGCCCCGGGCCAGACCGGTGTCGAGTTTCAGGTGCACCCGGGCCGGGCGGCCGGTCTCCCGGGCCGCAGCGGCCAGCTCGTCGACCAGCTCCGGCGTCGCGGCGGACAGATCGATGCCGGCCCGCACCCCCTCGTGCAGCGGCAGGCCGGGAGCGAGCAGCCAGGCCAGGATCGGCGCCTCGACACCCGCCCGGCGCAGCGCGAGCGCCTCGTCGAGGGCGGCGACACCGAGCCAGGTGGCCCCGCCCGCGAGCGCCGCCCGGGCGGCGGGCACCAGACCGTGCCCGTAACCGTCGGCTTTGACCGCCACCAGCACCTCGGCGGAGGTGCGGGCGCGCAACGCCACGACGTTGTCCCTGATCGCGTCCAGATCGACGCGGACTTCGGCCTGCCACATGCCTCCACCCTACTGAGGCGTATGACATTTTCCGTCGGTCAGCCCAGGAGATCGGCGACAGCCGGGCGGAGCGCGGAAGCCACGTCCACCGCGGTGACCGGACCGTCCTGCGCGGCCCGTCGCCCGGCGAGCCCGTGCACATAGGCGGCCGCCACTGCGGCCCGGGCCGCGGGCAGCCCGGCGGCCAGCAGCGAACCGAGCAGACCGGCCAGCACGTCCCCGCTCCCGGCGGTGGCCAGCACCGGGCTGCCGGTCGGATTGGCCCAGATCTCCCCCGACGGAGTGGCCACGATCGTCCGGTCGCCCTTGAGCAGCACCACCGCGTTCGTCCAGACGGCCAGACGAGCCGCCGCCCCGGCCCGGTCGGCACCCGGAGCCTCCCCGGCCAGCCGCTTGAACTCGCCGTCGTGCGGCGTCAGCACCAGCGGCGCATCCCGTCGCAGGTCCGTGGCGTGCTCCCCGCCGACGAGCAGGGTGATCGCGTCCGCGTCGAGCAGCACCGGCAGCGAGGTGGCGAGCACACTGCGCAACTCGGTGCGAGCCTCGTCACCGGTGCCGAGACCGGAACCGCACACCCACGCCTGCACCCGGCCCGCCTCCGCGACCCGGTCGGCCACCACCACCGACGGATGTGCCCGCACCACCTCCCGGTGCGCGCTGCCGGCGTACCGCACCATGCCCGCCGGCCCGGCCAGCGCACCGGCGGTGGAGAGCAGTGCGGCACCCGGATAGAACGCCGAACCGGTGGCCAAGCCGACCACGCCACGGGAGTACTTGTCCGACGTCGCACCCGGCCGGGGCCACCACTCGGCGATGTCGGCGGCCTCCGCCACCCGGACCGCCGGATCGGTCACCAGAGCCGGGCCGAGACCGATGTCGATCAGATCCACCAGGCCGCTGCGGGGCGCGGCCGGGCCCAGCAGGTGAGCCGGCTTGAGACAACCGAACGTGACGGTGACATCCGCTGTCACCGCGTCACCTGGGACGTCGCCGGTGTCCACGGTCACCCCGCTCGGGACGTCGACGGCGACGATCGGCGTACGACCGCCCGTACGATCGCAAAGGTCTTGAAGCCGGCGCACGACGGACGCCGCCGCCGGCCGCAACCCACCACTCGCCCCGATCCCCACGATCCCGTCGAGCACCAGGTCGGACCGGGCCGGCAGGTCCCGCGTGGTGAAACCGCCGGCCTCGCGCAGCGCGGTCAGACCGGCCAGATGCACCCGCTCCGGTGTCAGCAGCAGAGCCCGGACCTGGGCGCCCCGCCGAGCCAGCGCGGCACCGGCGAACAGCGTGTCCCCGCCGTTGTCACCGCTGCCGACCAGCAGCAGCACCCGGGCGCCGTAGACCCCGCCGGACCCGGCCAGCAGCAGCGCGCAACGCCGGGCAAGACCGGCCGCCGCCCGTTGCATCAGAGTGCCCTCCGGGAGCGTCGCCATCAGGCTCTTCTCCGCCGATCGCACATCGCTGACCCGCCACGCCTGCCGCATGCTCTCCCCGTCCCGTCACTGGCTGACTGACCTACCCGGGTGGCTCACTACCCCGCTTCGGCGACGACCATCGCGGAGGCGATGCCGCCGTCATGGGACAGCGACAGATGCCATCGGCCGATGCCTCGCGCCGTGGCCGCGGCCGCGACCGTACCGGAGACCGTCAACCACGGCCGCCCGTCCGGATCGGCGACGATCTCACAGTCGTGCCAGCGCAGCCCCGCGGGCGCCCCGAGCGCCTTGGCGACGGCCTCCTTGGCCGCGAACCGGGCCGCCAGCGACTCGGGCGACCGCGGATTCCCGGTGCCGGTCAGCCGCTCCGCCTCGGTGAAGAGCCGGTTCGCCAGCAGCGGAGTCCGCTCCAGAGCCCGGCCGAAACGCTCCACCAGGACGACGTCGATGCCGACAGACACGATCACACCGGCCACCCTATCCGTGCCCCGATTCACCGACTCCAGATCAACGTCAATCCCATTCGCCGGTACGTCCACCGCTCCGGCCCCTCGTCAACTCCCCCCGCAGCCCTGTGGACAACCCGTCCACAGGCCGGCACCACGATCCGGCCAGGCCCTCTACCGTCTGCGCATCCCCATCGCCCCGTTCGGAGGTCGCTCGATGAATCCCGCTCCCCGCACCGACTTCCCCAGCTCCCGGCCGGGCAATCCGCAGCCCTCCACCGGCACCCCGGCCGAGCCCTCGCGGTCACAGCCCACCCCCGGACTCCGTGTCGACGCGGAAACCCTGCGTGACGACGC
>DATMVU010000129.1:0-6960 GCA_035562875.1 Actinoplanes sp.
GGGGGAACAGAAGGGGGCGCACCGACCTGAGCCGACACGCCCCCCGATCTACTGCTGCTTACGGGTGAATCAGGCGGTGAACTTCACCTTGCGGCGACGAGCCATGAAGAACAGGCCACCACCGATGGCGAGCAGCGCGGCAGCGCCACCGGCGATGCCACCCGCGGCGGCACCGGTCAGCGGCAGCTCACCGTCGCCACCGCCACCACCACCGGTGCAGTCCTCGCCCTGTTCGAACGGGATGGTCGCGGACTCGGTGTAGGTCTTGCCCTCGTACTCGACGGTGAAGGTCACGTCGACGGTGAAGCCGTCGTTGGCGCTGAAGGTCTCCGAGCCGGTCTTGCCGGGCTCGACGACCAGGTTGCGCTCCTCACCCTTGCTGGTCTTGTAGTCGATCGTGAACGGGGTCTTGTTGTTGGTGTTGTCCACACCGATCGTGATCGTGTCGCAGGTCTGCGAGAAGATCGGCTCGGCCGGCACGTCCTCCGGGATGCCCGCCGGCGGGGTGCTGGTGCTCGGCGCGGGGCTGCTGGGGGCCGGGCTGCTCGGCGCGGGGCTGCTGGGCGCGGGGCTGCTCGGGGCCGGGCTGCTGACCGACGGGCTCGGGCTCGGCTGGTCGACGGGCGGGGTGCTGACGCTCGGGCTCGGGCTCGGGGACTCCTCGCCGCCGGGGGGCGGAGTCTTCACGCACTCGCCCTCGAGCGGGACCGGGCGGGAGGTGACCGGCTTCTCCTGGACGTCGTTGTCCCAGCGCGCCTGAACGGTGAGCGTGGCGCTCTTCTCGGTGCCCGGGACCCGCTGCTTACCGGTGATCGGGCGACCGCTCTTCAGGTCCTTCTTGCCGTTCACCGTGAGGTTGGGGTTGTCGATTGTGGTGCCGGCGGGGGTCAGGGCAACGTAGGTCCACTCGAAGTTCTGGTCAACCTTGTGTCCAATGGCCGTGACACTCCAGTCCACGATCCACTCGCCGGTGACCTGGTCGCAGGAGGAGGTACCCGTGACCACGCTGTGGTGGGCGAGCGCGGGCGAGGCGAAAGCCACAGCACCCGCCATACCGATCAATGAACCGGCAACGAGTGCAGTTGCGCGGCTGAGTGGGGATTTGGGCATGTTCACGCCATCTCCTGTGGAACGGGGGTCAGCAGGTGTACACGAGGAGGGGCACAGAAGTCGGGCCGGGAAACATCGACGTCTGCGATGATGCCTCCCCGCGTCATCGGCGGGGACGATAGAACGCACCCGCAACGTCGTCCGACCATAGTGGTTGACCGAGATCAAAGAAACGTCTCAGTGCCCGCTAATGGTCTTGTGATCGATTCGAGACGTTTAATGAACCGAGTGGAGTTGATCGATCGCGTGGCGTGGCATCGCCGGGGGAAATGTTCACGTAGGAGTGGCCTGGCGGAAGTCGTGAAGTAGCGTCGCCGGTGATGACCAGGATTATCGCGGGAGTGCACGGCGGGCGGCGGCTGTCCGCCCCGGCCGGCGCGCACACCAGGCCGACTTCGGACCGTGTCCGGGAGGCCTTCTTCAGTGCTGTGGAAACGATGACCGATCTGTCCGGTGCGCGGGTCGCCGATCTGTACGCCGGGTCCGGCGCGATCGGACTGGAGTCGCTGTCCCGGGGCGCGGACCACGCGCTGCTGGTGGAGGCGGACGCCAAGGCCGCCCGGGTGATCCGGGACAACATCGTGTTGCTCAAGGCCGGGCCGTCGGCGCGGCTGGTGACCGGCAAGGTGTTGCAGGTCCTCGCCGACCCGCCGGCCGGTGGGCCGTACGACCTCGTCTTCGCCGATCCGCCGTACGCGCTCGGCGACGACGAGATCGACACCGTGCAGCGGGAGCTGGTCGCCAACGACTGGCTGTCCGAGGGTGCCGTGGTGGTCTTCGAGCGGTCCCGCCGGAGCGGCCCGCTGAACTGGGTGGACGGTCTAGCAGGGGACCGTACCCGGCGTTACGGGGACACCACGCTTTGGTACGGTCGCCGATCATGAGACGAGCGGTGTGTCCAGGCTCCTTCGACCCGGTCACCAACGGGCATCTCGACATCGTCGGCCGGGCCAGCAGGCTCTTCGACGAGGTCATCATCGGGGTCCTCATCAACCAGACGAAGACCGGGCTCTTCACCATCGAGGAGCGTCTGGAGATGCTCCGCGAGGCGACCGCGGAGTACGGCAACGTCCGGGTGGCGTCGTTCCACGGCCTGCTCGTCGACTTCTGCCGGACCCAGGGTGCCGCGGTGGTGGTGAAGGGCCTGCGCGCGGTGAGTGACTTCGACTACGAGTTGCAGATGGCGCAGATGAACATCGGGCTCTCCGGTGTGGAGACACTGTTCATGCCGACCAATCCGCTTTACTCGTTCCTGTCGTCGAGCCTCGTCAAGGACGTGGTGAAGTGGGGCGGCGACGCCTCGGCCTACCTGCCGGACAATGTGCTGGACCGGCTCGTGGGCCGGTTGAAGCAGTAATCAGGCGGCAGCGACAGACGGGAGTGAGACACCGGTGGATCCGCTCGACCGTATCGACGAACTCATCGAGTTGGTCCAGGACGCCCGCGCCGTGCCGATGTCACGGACGAATTTCATGTTCGACCGGACCGAGATGGTCGAGCGTTTGGAGGATCTCCGCGCCGAGTTGCCCTCCGAGTTGCGCAAGGCGGCGGCGGTCCTGGACGAACGGGACCGGATCGTCGACGCCGGCCGCCGTGAGGCCGACCGGATCGTCCGCGAGAGTGAGGCTGAACACGCCCGTCTCGTCTCGGTGAACGAGATCACCGTGTCCGCCGAGCACGAGGGTTCCCGGATCATCGCCGACGCTCGCAGCGAGGCGCAGCGCCTGCGGGAGGAGGTCGACGACTACGTCGACACCGCCCTGGCCAACTTCGAGCAGTTCCTGACCCGGGCGCTGGCATCGATCGAGCGGGGCCGTGACAAAATGCATGCGCTACGCGAGATCGGTACCTTCCAGGGGGAGGACGCGGAGCGCCCCCTACCCTTTTAAGCGAAGCCCGATTCGACGACGTCCCTCAAGCTCAGGTAATGTTTTCGGTCGGCCTACCCATGGCTGAGGAATCACGATGCCCAAGTCACCGCAGAGCCACCTGGACCCCAGGCAACCGCTGGTCGTCGACACGACGAAACTGCCGCGGCAGCCTGGTGCGACGCGTGCCCTGAATCGGGTGGTGCCGGCTCCGGCGGACCTCGGTGTGGAGATGATCTCGGTCCCGGAGGGCTCCGATGTCACGCTCGAGATGACGATGACGTCGGTCTCCGAGGGGGTCTACATCACCGGCACCGTCCGTGGCTCGCTGAAGGGCGAGTGCGGCCGTTGCCTCAACGAGATCGACAAGACGTTCGAGGTGCCCATCGCGGAGTTGTTCGCGTACGCGGACAGCACCACGGAGGAGACCACCGACGACGACGAGGTCGGGCGGATGTCGGGCGACCTGCTTGACTTGGAACCGGCGGTCCGGGACGCGATCGTCCTGAAGCTGCCGGTCACTCCGCTCTGCCGCCCGGACTGCCCAGGGTTGTGCCCCGACTGTGGGGTGCACTTCGACGACCTTCCGGCTGATCACAGCCATGAGGAAGTCGACCCCCGCTGGGCCGCTTTGCGCAACCTGTCAAACAACAAGGAGTAGGAACCGTGGCCGTCCCGAAGCGCAAGATGTCGCGCAGCAACACCCGCTCGCGGCGGGCGAACTGGAAGGCGACCGCGGTGGTTACCGCGGCTTGCTCCCAGTGCAAGTCGCCGAAGCTGCCGCACGCCGCCTGCGGCGTCTGCGGCACCTACAACGGTCGTCAGGTCCTCGAGGTCTGACGTCGCGCGTGACACGCCCGATCTTCGGGCGGGTCGTGCCCGAGCGGTGGCGAACCACCGGTGCCACGGCTCCCGGACAGCGTACTGTCGGGGAGCCGGGCACCGCGCGGATCGCCGTCGACCTCCTCGGCGGGGACCAGGCTCCCGCCGTCGTGGTTGACGGCGCTCTGCGTGCTTGCAGGGCGGACCCGTCCCTTCATCTGACTCTCGTCGGCCCGGCCGAAGCCGCCGACGCGGTGCTCGCCGCCCTGAAACCGGCCGAGCGACGCCGCATCACCACCACAGTCACCAGCACCGAGACCGTCAACGGCGCGGTGCGGGCGGTTGCCGAGGGCCGCGCCGACGCCCTGGTCTCCGCCGGTGACACCCGGGTCCTGGTCCTCTCCGCGGCCCGTGAGCTGGGCCGCTGGCCTGGCATCCGCCGCCCCGCTCTGACCGCCGTGCTGCCGACCATGGCCGGCCGTCTGGTCCTGCTCGACGTGGGTTCCTCCGTCGACCCGGACGAGGAGACCCTGGCCTGGCACGCCCGCCTCGGTGCCGCGTACGCCTCGGTCGTGCACCGGATAGCGGCTCCCCGGGTGGGGCTGCTCACCATAGGTACCGAACCCGGCAAGGGCGACCGCCTGCGCCGCGCTCTGCCCGCTCAGCTCTACGACATGCCCCTGCCCGCCGGTGCTCGCTACGCCGGCCTGGTCGAGGGCGGCGACGTCGTGCTCGGCCGGGCCGCGGACGTCGTGGTGACCGACGGTTTCACTGGAAACGTACTGCTCAAGGGGCTGGAGACGGCGTACGCGCTGACCGGCCCACCTTCGGCCGGCGCCGAACCGCCACCCCGGGCCGCCCTGCTGCTCGGGGTCTCCGGAACGGTCGTCGTCTGTCACGGTGCCGCCGCCGGCCCCGACCTGGCCGCGGGTATCGCGCTCGCGGCCGACCTGCACCGCCGCGGCTCCGTCGCGGCCATCGCCGATCTGCTGAGAGTCCAGCGAGGTATCGCCCATGAATGACAAGCGCCGCCGTCCGTCGACCGAGCCGCTCGAGGAGGCCTTCGGTGTGCCCTTCAAGCCCGAGCTGCTGGAACGGGCGCTGACCCACCGCTCGTACGCCTACGAGAACGGTGGCCTGCCGACGAACGAGCGCCTGGAGTTCCTGGGCGACTCGGTGCTCGGTGTGGTGATCACTTCGGCGCTGTTCCACAACCACCCGGATCTGCCCGAGGGGCAGCTGGCGAAGCTGCGCGCGAGTGTGGTCAACATGCACGCCCTGGCCGATGTGGCGCGCGGTCTGGGCCCGGCGGGTCTCGGCCCGCACCTGCTGCTCGGCAAGGGTGAGGAGACCACCGGCGGCCGGGACAAGGCGAGCATCCTGGCGGACACGCTGGAGGCACTGCTCGGTGCGATCTACCTGGAGCACGGGCTGGAGATCGCCGGCGAGGTGATCCACCGGCTGTTCGACCCGCTGATGGCCGAGTCGGCCGGGCGGGGTGCGGCGCTGGACTGGAAGACCAGCCTGCAGGAGCTGACCGCGGCGCTCGGGCTGGGTGTGCCGGACTACGAGATCGAGGACTCCGGGCCGGATCATGCGAAGACGTTCACCGCGTGGGTGGTCGTCGCCGGGGAGCGGTACGGCGGTTCCGAGGGCCGTAGCAAGAAGCAGGCCGAGCAGCGGGCGGCAGCGGCGGCGTGGCGGACGCTGACCGACCAGAGCGAGGCCGACGCCGACACGGACCAGACCGAGCCGGAGAAGACCGAGCCGTGACCGCTTTAAGCGAAGAAGTCACGAAAAAAGAGAGTCTATGGGATAAGTCGGGTGGCTGGGCGGGGGTCGGCACCGCGGTCGGCGTCCTCGCCCTGACCCGTGTCGGCCAACTGCTGATGATCGCCTGGATGGGCGCCGCCAACAGCGAGGCCAAGTCCGTCTGGGACCGTCTGCTGATCTGGGACGCCGGCTGGTTCCTGCGGGTCGCGATGGACGGTTACCCGGAGGGCTACACCTACTCGGCAGACGGCCGCCTGGAAGCCAACGAGCTGGCCTTCTTCCCGGTCTACCCGATGCTGATCCGGTTCGGGGCGGCGCTCGGCATCCAGCCGAGCGCGGCCGCCCTGATCGTCTCCTGGCTGGCGTCGATCGGCGCGGCGGTGGCCCTGCACCTGCTCGGCACCAGCCTCTACGGCAAACGGGCGGGCTGGGCCCTGGTGGCGATCTGCTGCTCGGCCCCGGTGTCGGTGGTGCTGTCCATGGCGTACTCGGAAAGCATCTACATCGCCCTGGTCGCCGGCATGTTCGTGGCCGCCCACCGCAAGGTGTGGTGGGCCGCCGGTCTGCTGGGCCTGCTCACCGCACTGTCCCGGCCGACCGGTGCGGCCGCCGCGATCGGCCTCACGGTGGCCGCGCTGCTCGCCGTCCGGGAGAACCGCGAGCAGGCCTGGAAGCCGCTCGCCGCAGCCGCCGCGGCCCTCGCCGGGGTGCCGCTCTACCTGGGCTGGGTCGCCTACCGGGTGGGTGATCTGACCGCCTGGTTCAAGATCCAGACCGCGGGCTGGGGCACCTCGTTCGACTACGGCCGGAGCACGTTCGAGTTCCTCTGGAGCACGCTGCGCTCCGGGGACGGCTGGATCCCGGTCAGCATGGCGCTGATCCTGCTGGTGGCGCTGGGCGCGGCCGGGGTGGCGCTGGCCCAGAGGCCCTGGCTGCCGCTCGCCGTCTACGGCATCGTGGCGATGATCCTGGTCTATGGTCAGGCCGGTTTCTACCACTCCAAACCGCGCCTGCTGCTGCCCGTACTGTTGACGCTGCTGCCCGCCGTCGTGGCGGCGGCCCGCGCCCGCCCCCGGGTCGCGATCCTGTCCATCACCGCGTGGGCGCTGTTCGGTCTCTGGTACGGCGCCTACATGGTCACCGTCTGGCCCTACACGCTGTAGAGGAACCGATCAGTGCCTGAGCTTCCCGAGGTCGAGACCGTCCGCATGGGTCTGGCGAAGTGGGTGACCGGCCGCACCATCGCCACCGCCGAGGTGCTGCACCCCCGGGCGATCCGCCGGCACCTGCCCGGCGACGCCCACTTCGCCGCGGTCCTGGCCGGCCGCACCGTGCTCGACGTCTCCCGCCGTGGCAAATACCTGTGGCTGCCGCTCGACTCCGGTGA
>DATMVU010000130.1:0-5923 GCA_035562875.1 Actinoplanes sp.
AGTCATGGCGCCCGCCCGTCAGGTGAGACGGCCGGCGAGGATGTCCCGGCCCGGACCGTCGAGGTGGCCGAGGTAGGCGCGCCGGCCGGCCATCGTCATCACCAGTGCCAGAGTCGGACCGGAGAGGGGCGCGCCCTCACCGGCCGTGAACGGGCCGTCGGTGGCCGTCAGCCGTAGCCCGGACACGAGCGTCCTGCTGGGGACGGCGAAGTCGCGCCGTGCGTAGAACTCCGCGACGGCGGTGAGCGCCGCGACGTCCGGCTCCGTGGTGATGCCCAGCGGGAGCCGGCCGGCAGCCCGGTCCCGGCGCGCGGCCGCGATCCAACTCTCCAGTTCAGAGGCCGTCTGACTGATCGTACGATCAGTCGTGTCAATGATCTTGACGTGCCATCGGTCGTCGGATCGGGACCAGCCGGACCATCGGGACCAGCACATGTCCGGGGAACCCGCGCCGGTGATCGCTTCCGGCCGGTGTTGCGGATCGGCCGCGTGTTCACGAAGCCACCGCGCCCAATCGGTGAAGTCCCCGGTGCCGTGGTCGCGGTCGGCGAGCCGGCGCAACCGCACCGGGTCGGCGACGTCCATCAGGCAGGCGGCGATGCCGTCGAGTTCGACGGCGGACGGGCAGGCCAGCACCTCTCCCAGCGGTGACTGCCCGGTCAGCAGCACGTCGATGCCGTCGGCCTGGTAGCCGAGGACCCGCTGGATCCACAGTTCGGTATGGCGATGACGCCATCGCGTATCGGCATCGGACGGCACACCGATCTCGTCGAAGTCGTGCACCACCAGGCCGGGGATCGCCGAACAGGCCCGTGCGGCAGTCGTCTTGCCGGAACAGCTGGAGCCCGCGACAGTCAGCAACATATGAATGATTGTCGCTGACAGGCGGCGGCCGGTGGAGATCCAGGGTGCCCGCTGTCGCGTTGTCCGCCGCTGTTCCACACCCCCTGCACGCCCGGGATCCACGGGCCGGCGCCGAGGCCGTCGGCGTGGGAGGCATGTCTCCCACGCCGCGCAGGGCTGCCGAACCCTCCCGGCGCGGACGGCTCAGGCCTGGGTGCCGCGTTCGGCTTCGCTGCGCAGGATGCAGTACTCGTTGCCCTCCGGGTCGGCCAGGATCACCCAGCCGGTGCCGTCCGGTTTGCGCAGGTCACTGACCTCGGTGGCGCCCAGGCCGAGCAGGCGCTGCAACTCGTCGTCGCGGCTGCCCTCGACCGGGCGCAGGTCGAAGTGGATGCGGTTCTTGACCTGCTTGCGGTCGGGGACCTCGATGAACAGCACGTGGTGCCGGCCGTCCCGGGAGCTGATCAGGCACTCCTCGTGGCCGGGCTCGTTCGGGTCGGCGGGGTCCTCGGTCCAGTCCAGGACGGTCTGCCACCAGCGGGACTGCGCATACGCGTCGATGGAGTCCACGGTGGTGTGTGAAATGTAGGAGGTCATTGCACCATCCTTCCGCCATCGACGATCTTGTACGTGACGGGGGTACCGATGAGGTCCGCCCTACTGGCCTGTGGCGTCACGGTGGCGGTGCTGAGCACGGTGGCGGGCTGTGCAGGCGCCGACGACAGGCGCGCCGAGATCGCCTCCTGGCTGAAAACGGTCAGTGTCGGCGACAGCCGCGCGATGCACCGGTTCGACGGTTACACCGTGGTGGTCGAACACTTCCCGCCGGGGACCATCAGCTACGGGCCCTCCCTGCCTGCGGGCCGGGACGGCTCCGTGCTCGGGATTCGCCTGACCGGGGGCGACAGAGCCCCGGGCGGTCACGACTGAACGGTGACCGGGCGGAACCGCAGGCGCAGCGACGACGGGGCCCGAGTGAAGAGGCCGCGGGGCTGGACCGGCTCGGTGAACTCGATGTCGTGCATGGCGTCGAGCAGGGCGTTCATCGCGATCTCGACCTCGGTGCGGGCGAGGTTCGCGCCGACGCAGAAGTGCCTGCCGAGGGCGAAGCCGGTGTGGTTGGCGGCGGCCGTGTAGGCCTTGGCGAAGTCCAGGTCGGGGCGGGTGATGTCGAAGCGGTCCGGGTCGGTGTAGTAGCGCGGGTCGCGGTTGGCGGCGGCGATCAGGCAGACCACCGTCGATCCGGCGGGCACCGTGCCGCCGGACAGCGCGACGTCCTGCGCGGGCTGCCGCATGATCATTTGTACGGGCGGGGAATGGCGCAGTGTCTCGGCGAGAGCGGGGGCGATCAGTGACCGGTCCGCTCGTACCATCGCCAATTGATCCGGGTTTCGAACGAGGTTGACCATCAGGTTGGCGATCGCCTTGTCGGTGGTCTCACCCCCGGCCACCAGCAGCAGGCTGACGAACGCCTTGATCTCGTCCCCGGTCATCCGCTCGCCGTCGATCTCGGCCGTGCACAGCGCCGACATCAGGTCGTCACCCGGGTGGGCACGGCGTTCGGCGATCCGTGGCAGCAGATAGTCCTCCATCTCCTCCTTGGTGCGCATTCCCTCGGCGATGACCGCCGGATCCTGGGTCAGATTCGCCAGGAACGCCACGATCGACGAATACCAGCGGTGAAAGAGTGCATGGTCGGCTTTCGGCAGACCCAGCATGTCCACGATCACGTTGATCGGATAGCGGGTGGTGAACGCGTCGACCAGATCCACCTCACCGGTGTGCCGGAACTCCTCGATCAACTCGTCGACGTTCCGGCGGATCACCGGGACCAGCCGGGTGGTCAGCTCACTGCCCCGGAAAGCGGGAGTCACCAGCCGGCGGTGAATCGAATGCTCCCGCCCGTCCATTTGCAGAATCGTGCGGCCGTGCACCGGTTCCAGCTGCCAACTGTAGTTGTCACTGGTGAACACCGGATCCTTGAAAGCCCGCTCGACATCGTCGAAACGGCTGATGACGTACGCGTTCATCCCGGCGTGGAAGGCGAGCGGCTCGGTGTCACGCAGGGCCGCCCACACCGGCGCGGGATCGGTCAGGCACTCCGGAGACAGGATGTCGGTGACGGTCATCGGCTTCCTTCCGTACGGACTCTGACGTCTCCAACGTAAGGCAAACCACCCGTCTGTCCACCGTGTCCGGATTTTGACCACCGTACGGTGACGGCGGAGCCCTCCGCGTCTAGCGGGGCCAGTCGGCGAAGCGGGCCCTGATCGCGGCGACCGCTGCCCCGTCCAGGCCGTACGGTGCGAACGCCCGGTCCGGGGTGCGGTCCAGGCGGCGGCCGGCCGCGACGACGTCCTCGGCTTCCAGAGCCGGGTCGACGCGGCGGGCCACGGTGAGGAGCCGCTCCGGGTCCCGGTCGCCGAGGAAGATCGCCACGTCGATGAAGTCGCGGACCTCGGCCCGGCTGACCAGGGCGGCGACCTTCCAGGCGATCAGGTCGTCGACGGCCATGACCGGGCCGATGTCGAGCACCACCGGCGGGTGGGCCTGGTCGAGGAAACCGAGACTGACCCGGAGCACGCCCTGCTCCGACTCGCCGGGAAAAACCTGCAACTCCGACATCTGGTACGCCATACCGGTGATGAGTTCATCCAGGTCACTGTCGTGGTCGACCAGCTCGACACGCAGCCCCGCCCGCTGCAGCGCCTCGGTCACCGCGGCCGTGGCGGCAGCCACCGACCCCTCCCCCGAGGCGAACAGGTCCACGTCCTCGGTCGGGCGGTCGACCAGTCCGTGTTCGATCAGCGCCAGTCCCCCGCCGAGGACGAACCCGTAGCGGTACGCGGCAGCCAGCGCCGTCCGGGCCACCAGCGCGTGGAAGGCGTCGGTCACGCCACCGCCAGAACCGGATGCGCCGACTCCCACGCGGCCCGCACCCCACGCGGCAGGAACAGCTCCGCCCAGAGTGCCCGCAACAACCCGCCGTTCAGCAGAGTCCGCAGCTCAGCGAACTGAACTGCCTCCCGCAACACGATCTCGTACATCCGGGACCGGTCGTAGTCGTCGGCCAGATCGAAGCGCCGGTCCGCCGCCGGCAGCCACAGCATCCGGTGCGGCAACTCCACCACCCCGGCCGCCGGCCCGCACAGCTCGGCCAGGTCCGCGGCCACCAGCGCCGCCCGGCCCGGCCGCCCGGCCGGCCGTTTCGCGGAGGTCCCCAACGCCACAGACATGTGCCCAGCGTAAGCGACCGCCCGCCACCGCGACCAGCACGCCCGCGCCGTAGGCTCCGGCTGATGGATGCCGGGATCGGATCACTCCGCGCCAAGCTCGACCTGCTACGGGCCGTCGAGGCCGAACACCGGTTCGGCGCGGTCCTCACCCCCGGGCCCGAGCTGGCCCCCAGCACGCAGCTGCCAGCCGGCACGATCGAGGTGTTCCGCCTGTTCGGCCGCCTGGCGGGCCGGGACTTCCTGTTCAAGACGCCACGGTCGATCCGTACCCCGCAAGCCTGGGCGGACCGGCTGCACGACGACTTCCCGCACGGCGAACACCTCCAGATCGGCGCCGAGATCTGGAGCCGGCCCGAACACCTGCCCGGCGAGACCGAGGAACAGGAGGACTTCCACAGCTACGGCGGGTCACCCGTCCGGATGCGGGTGGACGACGGCCGGATCCAGTACATCGACCCCGACGACTACATCCACCTCTTCCACGACCACGACGACGCCGACGACCTGATCCGCGACCTGGCCCCCGACCTGGTCACCTTCCTCGACCAGTGGGTGCTCGGCGCCCGCTACCCCGACCTGGTGACCCTGTACCTGGGCCGGGAGGTCCTCGAAACCCGGCACCGCAGAACCGGCGAGTACGGCGACCCGTGGCGCCGCCTCCTGATCGCCGCCAGCCTCGCCGAGTGACCTCGCAGTCGGATATACCCGGACGGCACCGCCGGGCACAGTGGATGGTGGCATCTATCCGGGATGTCGGCGGATCCGTGGTCCCGCCAGGATCGTGCACATGTCTTCCCCTCATCGCCTGCTGCTGCCCGTTCCCGCCGCGCTGCTCGCCCTCTCCGCCTGCACCCCGGCGACGGAGGCGACCAAACCGGCCGCCGGCGCACCCGCCCCGGCCGGGACCACCGGAGCCGCCACGCCCACCGAGACCGAACCCGAGACCGGAACCGGGGCCGGGGCTGACGAGTGCCCGTCGGCGGAGACTCTGGAGGGGCTGGTGAAGCTGCCGACGGACTGGCGGTTCGTGAAGGTGGAGTGTGTGCAGGGCTGGGCGGCCGCCGACCCGGAGGGCCCGAACCCGGGTGACGGGGTCTACCTGTTCAAGAAGACCGGCTCGACGTGGAAGCTGCACGGCGAGGGCAGCGGGTACGACTGCAGGGACCTCGGTCTAGACGAGGCGCCGTTCTGCGTCTCCTGACCGGGTGACCGGCCAGTACTGATCGTCCAGGCACCATCGCCAGTGGTCGCCGTCACGGACGGCGGCGACCGTGCGGGCGGTGGGCTGCATCAGGGCGCCGCCCGCGCTGAAGTCCATCAGGTAGCCGGCGGTGTTGGCGAAGACCAGCAGGTCGCCGGGGCGGGGGTGGTGTGGCAGGTACACCTTGCGGCGGGTGATCAGGTCGGCTTCCAGGCACAGGTTGCCGGTCAGGTACACCCCGGCCGGTCCGGGGGGCCCGGGTTCGCCGCGGGGCACCAGGATCGGGTCCATCTGTACGCCGTGCTGTTCCAGTCCCACGTCGGTGCCGTTGCCGGCGACCCGGACCAGGGTTTCGCCGCGGCCGTCGGTGTGGACCTGTTCGACGCGCAGCAGGACGGCCCCGCACTGGTCGAGCAGGGCCCGGCCGGGTTCGGTGTGCAGGTCGTAGAGGTGGTCGAGGACCATCGCGCCCAGGGGTCTGCGGTGGACTGCCGATTCGGTGCGCAGCAGCCGGTCCAGGTAGGTGGGCCCGGCGTCGCCGCGGTGGGCCGGGTAGAGGCTGAGCGAGCCGCGGATGGTGCCGCGGTCGTTGCGCAGTCCGTACCCGTGGCCGTTCCAGGTGTTCGGTGGCTGTTTCCCGAGG
>DATMVU010000131.1:0-5898 GCA_035562875.1 Actinoplanes sp.
TTCGTGCCGCACGCGCTGCGCACCGGGAGCTGGCTGCACCACATCAAGTCGATCCGCCGGGACGGCACCGTCCGCGACGCGCTCTACCTGCGGTTGTCCGCCGCGACCGTGGACCGGCTGGGGCTGCTGCAGGCGCTGCACGGTGACCGCGGCCGCCTCGGCGACCCCTGGCACCCGGGCGGTGACCCGCACGTGCGGCTGGCGGCCGGGCAGAGCATCGGGCTGGGTCTGCACCGGTCGCACCTGACACCCGACCTCACCAGCCGCCTGATCACCGCGATGGGCCTGGCCGGCAACCAGACCGCGGTCGAGAAGATCCACGCGTCGCTCACCGAGCCCGGCCTGGGTGACCCGATGCTCAACCGGCGGCGGCTGGAGTACCTGTTCAGCCCGGACGGCATCGCCCGGCATCTGCCGTCGATGGCCGACGGCGGGGCGTCCGCGCTGCACGTCAAACCCGGCCGGCTCACCCAGCACTCCCGCGACCTGCGGGTGATCGCCGAGCCGATCGGCCCGCCGGAACTCGTCGGATTCCTGCCCGACCACGACGACCTGGATGTCAAGACCACCCACGTCGCCGACCGCAGCCACCGGGAGCAGCGAGCGCACGGGCACACCACGATGGCCGGTGTCGCCGGTACCGGCGTCACCAACCAGCAGGGCGAGAACCTGGCCCTGGGCGCGGGTGACGCGATCGCCTTCTCCACCCAGATCGCCAATGCGCAGGAGAGCGGCCGGTCCAGTGTCCGCTCCGACCTGAGTTCGGCCCGCGGTGTCAAGGCGCGGATCCGGATCCCCACCCGATTCTCCCTGGTGGTGTACGACCAAGGCCGCAAGATCCCGACACCGTTGCTGACCGTCGACGACGCCGTCGTCCAGGACCGCTGGGCGGGTGACCTGCGGCTGCCCCGGCCGCGGGCCGACGCCGAGGTGCCCACCCCGGTCCCGTACCGGATCGGGGTGCCGGACTCGCTGCCGCCGGGCTGGGCCGACACCAACGGGGTGCCGCTACCTTCCCGGTTCAGCGCCGAGGACCTGAACCAGATCGCCGAACTCCAGAAGACCGTCGAGAAGATGCTGTCCGGTGAGGCGAAAAGACTGGCCGAGGCGGGGTACGCGGGCGCGCACCAGATCCACGCCGGTCTCAGCCCCGAGATGCTGCTGCCCGGAGTGCCGGCGATGCTGTCGCCCGGCGGGCTCGACCTGCCGGCGGTGACGAGCGCCCAGATCCTCGGGCAACGGGCCGAGATCAACATCAGGTTGCTGCCGGAGAGCGCGTCGCTGGGCTCGGTCAGCTCCGGCGTCTTCCGCGAGCACGTGACCCAGGAGAACGCCGGCCGCAGCGCCGGCACCAACCGGGTCACCCAGTCGTCCCGGATGCCGCAGGTCCCGATCGTCGGGCGCGGCTACGCCGACGACCCGTACCAGGCGCTGGAACTCGGCGGCCCGGGCGCCGTCTCGGGCGACGCGACGGTTGCCGCGGAGACCCAGAACATGACAGCCGCCGACGGGGCCAACGTGAAACCGGAGAGCCGGTCGGCGGCGGTGGACCTGCTCAGCCGGGTGGTCGTGACGATCAAGCTGCCGAAACCGCTCGCGGACCTCTTCGGCACCACCAGGATCGTGTTGAGCCCGGCCGCCGCGGACCGGTCCATGGTCCGGCTCCGGATGGGACTGCACGACGCCCGAACCGTGCTGAGCCTCCCCGAGGCCGCCGCCGGAGCCGACCAGCCGGCGCGCGCCGCCGAATTCGATCGTCTCGTGGTGCAGGAGGCGGCACTGAACCGGGCGGCCGGCGGGTTCCAGCGCGCAGCCGACGCGCTGGCCGAGGCCCGCTACGAGGGCCATGCCGACCCGGACGGCTCCACCGGGGCCCGGGCCGCCGCCGAGGCCCGGCTGCCCGGACTGCTGGACGCGGTGGACCGGACCGGGGAGATCTGGTGGAAGCTGGCCCAAGAGCACTTCCGGCTGGTGGACCAGTTCCGGCACCGGTACATCGGGGTGTCCACGACGGTGACCGGCACGGGTGAGCCGGTGGCGCTGGCCCGGCTGCTGCGGCAGATCACCCTGGACACCGTCCTGCCGGTACCGGCCCCGCCCGTGCCGCCGCTGGTCCCGGTGCCCCCGGTTCCGACTCCCGAACCGCCGGTTCCGGTGCCGGTTCCGCCGGTTCCCGTGCCGCCGGTGCCGCTTGCGCCGGTGGTCGAGGCGCCGGAGGTGGAGGTCATCGCGGATCCGCCGGTCGTGGTCACACCCGAACTGGAGATCGTCGCGGACCCGCCGGGCGGCTCCACAGCCGGGCTGGAGGTCGTCGTGGTACCGGCGGTCGTGGTCTCATCCGAGGTGACGGAGCCGCTGGGGTCGCGGGTTCCGCCCGGTCTTGTTCAGCGGATCGCCGGAGGGCTCAAGACGTCCGGGCCGGCCCGCGAGATCGACGGTGTGCTGGTGATCGGTGAGCCGGCCGACTGGCAGGCCCGGGAGACGACGCTGCGGACCATGATCGACCGGCTGGCGGCGAGCGGGCTCCCGGCGATCGTCGTCGACGGTGACCTGCTCGCCCGTGGTGAACGGGCCGCCGGGGCGCCCGGCCGGATTCGGGAGGGCCTGGAGCCGACCGCACTCAACGCCGCCCTGCGGGCCTTCGACCGGGCCGGGGTCCGGCCGGTGGTGGTCGCCACCGGCCGGTCGGAGCGCCTGACCCGGCTGGCGGACGCGCACGAGGTCGTGTCGATCGTCGGTGTGCCGACCGATCTCGGGCACTCCTGGCAGCTCAGCGGGCCGTCCGGGGTCCCGGTCGGCGCCCCGGCCGAGCTGGGTCCCGATCTGCTCGCCGAAGCCGGGCGGCGGGCGGCCGAGCCGGTCGAGGCGACGGTGGGCGGGCCGCCCGAGGTGCTGCAGGAGTGGCTGGCCGCGCCCGACTGGGCGGCGGCCGGTGACTACCTGACCGAGCACCTGGCCGAACTGAACACCCCCGAGGTGACGGCCGCGCTGCAGGCGATGCGGGCGGACGCGCCCACCGATCGGGAACTCGGCGCCTACCAGGCGGTGCAGGAACTGGCCCAGCAGGCTGGACCGGGCCAACCGGCCGATGCTTTCGTCCCGCGGCCCGAAGGGGTGGGCGAATCCTCCGGCGGCTTCGTCGCGCAGTCCGATGCGGTGGGCGAACCGGATGGTGCCTCGGTCCCGCGGCCCGGTGCGGTGGGGGACCTGGCGCTGCCCGAGGGGCCGCTGTCGCCGAGTTTCGCGTTGCACTATCTGACACCGGTTCAGGGGTACGAGCAGCGTGCCCCCTGGAACGACCAGCTGCTGCGGGTGCTCTACGAGAGACGGCTGAGCCCGGACCGGACCGTCGATCTGGCCCGTGGCCTGCTGGCCCGGGACGGCCCGGACGTGTCCCGGAGCGTCGACCCGGCGGTCACCAACGCGATGGTGTTCGAGGCGGTGGCCAAGGTTTTGGCGCTGACACCGGAGCAGGCCGCGGATGTGAACAACACGGCGTTCCGGGAAGCCCTGAAACTCGTCGAGGACTGTGTGGTCACACCGACGGACAGGTGGTTGTGGATTCTGCGTCTGGGCTGGCTTCGTGATCGAATGCAGAAGGACGGTGTCACGCATCTCGATGCGCTGATCCGTGTCCTGACCGAGACGCTGTCCAACTGCTGACCAGGGTAAAAAAGCGCAAACCCAACGATGATCCGCTCGAGTTCAGATCTTATTCACTCGGTGGCCCTCCTGTCCACACCGGAAGGCCACCGGATATTCGTCAAGGAGATCACTGTGGGCAGCGAGCTGCGGCTGATCGTGCCGGGTGTCAACGAGTTGTGTGCTGACGGGCGCACCGCGATCAGTCCCGCCGGGCTGCTCGTCGGCACCACCGCGGTGCAGCCGCACGACCCGCTCGCCACCCAGACCCTCGAGGCGCCGGTGCTGCCCCGGCTGACACCGGTGGTGCCGATGGGTGACGCGGTGCTGGACTGGAAACGGCTCATCGCGTTCTTCGGCAGGCAACCGCAGGAGGCGCTGGACCGGATGGTCGTGGTGCTGCCCCGGGGACTGGGCCCGCAGACCCTCGCCGGGCTCGCCGACCGGGCCGCGCAACTGGGCCTGCCGGTGCAGGCCTGGGTGGACCGGCTCGACACGGCCGACGGCGTGGCGGTCCCGGGAGCCGAGCACCGGGTGCTGTACCTCGACCGGGACGGCGCACCGGCCACCGCGGTGGACGCGGTAGCGGTCCGGGTGCTGCCGATGGCGGGACGTGTGCTCCACCCGTACGGCGAATGGGCCTCGAATGTCCTGACCCTGGCCGTCGCCCAACCGCACCCGGCCGGACGGCTCGTGGTCACCGCCGACGGTGTGCAGCTCGGTCTACCGCCCGCACTCGTCCGTGCGGCCTACCCGGACCTGCTGGACGGGCTCACCGCGCGCACCGGCGCGGCGGCGCTCGACGACCTCGGGGTGACCGCCGCCGACGTCGCCGGATACGCCGACCTGCTGCGCCAACTGCACCCCCTGCCGGTGGACGGCCTGGCGCTCCTCGACGTCGACGGCACGATTCTGGTGGTCACCCGGCATCCCGGCACCGGCGCCCTGGCGGTGCTCGACCCGGTCAGCGCGGGCCCGGCGCTGCTGCCGCTCACCCCGGAGCGGATCCGCCTGACCTCGCCCCCTCCCGGCTCGGCGACGCTGGACGAGCTCTTCGACCGGGTGCGCGGACCGGAGCCGGCCGGCGGTGGGCAGGGCTGGGCCTCGGTCACCGACGGTACGGTGCGGGTGCTGCACGAGTGGGCCGGCGAGGGTATCGGCCGGCGTTCGGTCGAGGCGCTCGGCGCGCACGGCCCGGTCGACGAGGATCTGCGCCGGCTGATCGACGACGCGGTCACCGCCGACCGGACGGTGATCGTGCTGCGGCCCGGGCGTCCCGGCGATCCGCTGCCCGACGAGGTGCTGCCGGCGCTGGCCCGGCGACTCGAACAGCACGGCTGGGACGGCGAGGTGCCGGCCGTGGTGAACCTGGCCCGCACCACGCCGCCCGGCCTGACGGAACTGCTCGACACGTACGGTGCCGACCTGCACCACCGGGACCCGGCAGCGGACACCGCGGGTCTGTTCTTCCTCGGCGTGCCGTGGACCGTGCGGATGCCCGGCGGCCGGCCCGGCCCGGTCGCCGAGACGGTGACCGCCGACGCGCTGCTGGTCGCCGGCGCCGGACGGCGGGCCCGGTTCGCGCCGCCGAGCCTGCCCGTCGCGACGCTGCTGACCACGCCGCTCACCGAGGTAGGCGGGCTGCGGCAGGTGTTCACCACGCACGGGGCCGCGCTCAGCGGGCAGCAGGCCGAGATCACCGCGCTGACCGGGCGGATCCCGCAGTACGGCGGGCATCAGGCGGTGGTCACGCTCGCCGGGCAGGGGCGGCTCGGTCCCACCCTCGACTACCTGGGTACCGGCGGCCGGGAACCCGGCGCGGTCCTCACCCCGCTGGCCGAGGCGAGCGCCGACCAGGTCCGGGACATGCTGCCGCATCTGGGTGTCCTGGCCGGGGACGGGCTGGGGGATCCGGTCAGCCGGACCATCGTCGACACCCTCGGGGACCTGATCGGGGGCCGGATCACCAGGGAGTCCGCGGTCGGGGCCATCCACCGGCTGCGGGGCCTGCTGCCGCGTACCGACACCGGCCTGCGGGTCCGCTGGACCGAGAAGCTCGGCGCGCTGGCCCAGCGGCTGCCGGAGCAGAGCGGTGACCTGGCCGCCGTCGGCCGGGCCATCCTGACCTGCCCGGAGGACTGAAACCCTCCGGGCAGGGCGCCCGCACGTCAGCGGTTGTTGACCGACCCGGGCGTCCAGGTGCGGACGTTCGCCCACTCGGCGTCGGCGTAGTTGTTCCAGTTCATGTTCAGCGCG